>PLWX01000174.1 GCA_003151155.1 Acidobacteriaceae bacterium | reverse complement strand
TGTCTTGCGTCGCGTTTGGCGTTTACGAAGGTCGTTTACAAGCTCAAACGTCTCGCTCGACCGCTAGCGACATTCGCGTTTTGTTGAAGGGCAGGGTTGCGCCAAATGCTCTGTATGAGATTTTCGTTAGGTACAATTCATCTGTGAGGGAGGCTCGCGGCAAAAAGCACGGCACTTGGGTCGGTCAAGTTTGCCTCGGTGCTCACAAGAACCTGCACGATTCGCGCCACTGCGTCGTCGCAAAGATTCATGGTCTGCTCGTCGTGACTGAGGAAGGCAGCGTTCTGAACAACGGTCAGAGCATTGCGGAGATGGTGGTTCAGGTAGGCGTTGATCTGCGCCTCCTTCCTTTCCTTCAGCTTCAGGCGCACTTCCGCTCTGACGGCACGAGCGCTGAGATATAGCGCAGCTGCAGCGTTCAACAGATTCACGAGAATCATCGAAAGAAGGAGCAAACGGCGGTGCGGATGGTCAAGCCAATCCGTCAATGAGCCACGCAGAATCCTGATGCACAACAACTCGGAAACAATGCTGAATACAAACACCGACAAGGCGACTTTGATGGATCGACGATTCATTACGATTGTCTCCTGGGCACTTCGTCGCGGCTTTTATTCAACCAGTAGACAGCGCCGATGCCCAAATCAAGCAGGGTTCGCTCAACATTCGAATCTAGCCGGCGACCTTCTCCTTGTTCCTTGAAGACGAGAATGCTGCCCGGCGGAGTCCAACTGACGAGACGCACGAGTTCGGCTCTTGAAACCAGCAGGGAGCCAGGGATGGTGGCCGCCGCTGCCGAACTCCGCTCTTCTGAGTGCAGTTCGATGACGATAGAGTTTGTCTTCAGAGCTGCCCTTTCATTCAACCAGTCGTGTGAAATGACGACATGCCGGAGTTCCGCTCGCGATCGCCTTGCGGAAGTCCAAATCAGGGTGACGATTGCATAGAGCACGTAGAGGATGAACAATGTTTGCACGGCGTACCCTCGTCGAATTTAAGTCACGAATTTGTCCGGAATAACCTTTGTTCGATCTGCTCTGAGCCATTTTTCACCTCGCCGATAAAAACGCTTCGGCGCACGACGATTCCGTACGCCGAAGCAGCCTCATCAGAGCGTCTGAGGAGAGAGAATGAGGCAATGCGTAAATTCAGTGATTGACGTTCGCACTGGTGCGATCGATTAAGCTTCCATTCACCCGTAACAACAGTCCGGTTCCGCCGGCAAGGTTCAGTGAGCCCTTTTTCGAGCTCAGCACAATTTCGCCGACGGGCTCCGTTCGGCCAGCGTGCACGATCTCCAGGTCATCCAGACCGTACAGGCCGCACGCATCGGACGAGAACACCCACAGCGCTTGCTCTCTTGAATTGCCTTCCGTCGCACCACGGCATTTCATGCCGGGATGAGCGACGACACGGCTAAGCACTCCGCCATTGACGGGTTTGCCCACCGTTTCCGTACCACGCACCACGGGGCCCCCGCCTCGATAGACCACATCTCCGCCGATCTGCACCGTAGTCCAGGCGTCCGCCGGAGTACCTTTATCCGGCCCGGACGCAGGAATCTGAGCTTGTTCGACTTCGACAAAACCTGCCAAGGCACGGAGGTCGGTGACAATCGGAACGTTTTTACCGGACACTTCAACGCTGTCGAACGCCATGGCAATCTTCGCCGGGAGTTGATGCCTGTCTTGGAAAACCTTCACGACGTGTCCAGTCACCTTTGAACCCGCGCGGATTACCTGTCCAGATGCCAGGGGCACATCTTGTGCGACTTTTGCGATCACGATGTCGCCAGGTTTGGCCTCAGCGGAGTGTAATGTCTTCGTAAGAGTGACCGGCAAAACCGTTCCCGAGAGAACGCTTGTCTGATCTTGTGCGACGACGATGGACGATCCTGCAAGCAGGATTAGAAGCATGAGCCAGTTCATTGGATCCTCCACAGAGGGGCCAGCCCTCTTCTGTGAAATGCCTTCAGCCGCAAACTCAAGGATTACGCAATGCCAGGTTCGACTGGCATTCCGAGATCGTTTCGCTGGACGGTGCTCAGGCGGATGGTGGAGGACGGTTCGAGGACGAGAACGCTAGATTGGTTGCGAGAAAAACCACTTCGGCACAATCGAGGTCGCCATCGTGATTTGTTGGAGGCGCAACCCTCGCGACCGCAGTCAGGATCGCGATCTGAAACGCATGTTGCTCGATGTTTCGCTGTTTGACCGGAGCTGACGGGGCGCTTACCGCGTGAGTTGAATCAATGCTGAGAGTCGGAGGTCGCCTCACAGCCATCAAGAGGAAAAACGAAAGCAGCACCAACGGCACTACCACGCGTCGGCATCGATGCCAACCGAGAGCGGAACGGAGGTGTTCCTTATGGTGCATTGCAACCTGCGTAGTAACGAGCTGAACCCAGCACGCTAACCTATTGGACGCCTTGTGTCGCCAATCGGTCTAGGCACCAAGGTGGTGATCTCGTTGATAGTTCGCAGCCAAAGCACCGGGTTATCGGCAGGACAGTTGGCATTCACGTCCGTAAGGAAAGTATCGGAGCGCCGAAGGAGAGCCACGATAGGCGACTCTGGCAATTGCCTTCGAACACATAGGGCGAGTCTCTGTCTTTCCTCAATAGGAGCGCCGTGACCAATGACCACGGCGGCGACGCTTTGACCGTAGAAATTTCCCCGCTCAAAACCCGCTGCCCCCAGAATCGAGATGACATTGAAACCCAGATTCCGCAGTATGGCCTCGCGTTCGCGAAGTATGTTGTCAGAGAATTCGATCTGGACAATCGTTCTCATCGCTGACCTCTCCTCTGACGATAGCTATGCGCCTGACGACGTTGCCCGTTGCTTTGGCTCGCACGCCGCATCCTTCAATCCAAACTTGCGCAGAATCATCATTGCCGGACACCAGTTCGTGAGACCTGACTGGAAAAGGTTAAGGCCCACGAAGGCTGTAAACAAGAACCAGTAGGGTGAAACCCAATATCCGAGCGCGAGAGAGATGAGGACGAATGTCCCAGCCATCAGGCGCAATCCACGTTCTACGGTCATACGATTTTCCTCCTGTAATTGCTATGGCGTGTCACAAACTGGTTGTTCACATTCTGCGATGTTCTCGGGAGAATGCGTATGTCTGGTAGTTGATCCGAGCTTCTTCTGAACCATGTAATAGAGAACGGGCACAGCCATTCGCGAAAGCAAGGTCGAGGCCACTTCTCCCGCCATCAGCGAAAGCGCAAGTCCCTGGAAAATCGGATCGAAGAGTATGACACTGGCGCCGACGACAACCGCGGCCGCCGTCAGCAGCATCGGACGGAATCGAACCGCGCCGGCATCGACGACGGCGTCTTCCAGAGACATCCCTTGAGTGCGGCGCAGTTCGATGAAATCCACGAGGATGATCGAATTACGCACGATGATCCCTGCGCCGGCAATGAATCCGATCATGGAGGTCGCGGTGAAAAAAGCGCCCATGGCGGCATGCGCCGGCAGAATCCCAATCAGCGTGAGCGGGATTGGGGCCATGATCACCAAGGGTGTGAGGAATGACCTGAACCATCCCACGACCAGAACGTAAATGAGCACGAGCACGGCAGCAAAGGCGAGGCCGAGATCGCGGAAGACTTCGATCGTGATATGCCACTCGCCATCCCACTTCATCGAATAGTGATCCGTGGATTCCGGCTGTACCGAGTTGTAGCGTTTTAGCGCGTAGCCGTCGGGCATCTTAAGCTTATCGAGCGCCTTGTTCAAATTGAGGATGGCGTACACCGGGCTCTCCTCTTCGCCGCTCACATCGGCTGTGACGTACACGACCGGCTGCATGTTCTTCTCGTAGCGGCTTGGCTCGAGCGCCGTTTGGTGCAGGTCGGTCACTTCCCGCAAGGAAACCTGCGCGCCGGAAGCGGTCGGTAATTTGATATCGCTCAGGCTGTTGATGCTGGAGCGATCTGCGCGTGACAGTCGAACCATGATCGGCACGTCCTCGCGCATTTCGGGGGAGTGAAGAATGCCCGCCTCGGTGCCGTGCAACGCGATCTGTACGGTGCTCGAAACATCGCTGGCGGAAACGCCATGCAGGGCGGCCTTATCGAGATCGACTCTCATGTCATATTGAGGCTGCGGATCTTCGACGTACCAATCAATGTCCACCACGCCGGGCGAGTTCTTGAAGACCTGCTTGACCTGTTTGGCGACTTCAATCTGTCCCTCGTAGTTGGGACCGTATATTTCCGCGACGAGGGTCTGCAGCACCGGTGGCCCGGGCGGAACTTCGCTCACTTTGATCCGCGCTCCATAACCCTCGGCGATCTTCTGCAGGCCGGGCCGCAGCTTCTTCGCGATCTCATGGCTCTGCCTCGAGCGCTCGTGCCGGGAAAGCAAGTTCACTTGGATATCGGCTTGATTCGGCTGCCCGCGCAGAAAGTAATGACGGACGAGCCCGTTAAAGTTGTAAGGGCCCGACGTACCGGAATAGACCTGGTAGTTCAACACTTCGGGTTGCTGTGCGAGGTAGTGGCCGAGTTCCTGCGAGACGCGCGTGGTCTGTTCCAGCGTCGTGCCATCTGGCATATCGACGATTACTTGGAATTCGCTCTTGTTGTCGAAGGGCAACATTTTCACGCGCACGAGTTTGAAAGGAACAAAGGCAATCGCCGCGAGCAGCAGGACAATCATCCCGCCCAGGAAGAGCCATCGCCGTCGCGCATCATGGATAAGCGGGTTCATCACCCGGCGATAGAGGCGGGTCGCCCAGCCTTCGGTCTCATGAGATTTATTACCCGCACCGCCGGCGTAGTGCCGCAGCAGTCGCAACGCGGCCCACGGCGAAACCACGAACGCGACTGCGAGCGAGAACATCATGGCCGCGGATGCGCCCACCGGAATGGGGCGCATGTACGGACCCATAAGTCCGCGGACAAAGGCCATGGGAACAATCGCGCCGATGACCGCAAAGGTCGCAAGGATTGTGGGATTACCGACTTCATCCACGGCTTCGACAGCTACATCCGAAAGCGACCGGCCGCGGTTCTGCGGCAGACGGAAGTGGCGCACAATGTTTTCGACAACCACGATTGCGTCGTCAACAAGGATGCCGATGCTGAAGATCAGAGCGAACAGAGTGACCCGGTTCAGGGTGTATCCGTAGAAATAGAATATGAAAAGCGTCAGCGCGAGCGTGACCGGAATGGCTAGCAGGACGACGCCAGACTCCCGCCAGCCGAGCGCCAGGGCCACGAGTAGCGTGACGGAAAGCGTGGCCAGCAGAAGGTGTTCGAGCAGTTCGTCGGACTTGTCCTTAGCGGTCTCTCCATAATTGCGTGTGATCGAGATGTTCAGGTCCGCTGGTAGCGTTTTGCCGCGCATCTCCGAAACCCGTTTCAGCACCTGTTCTGCAACGACCGTTGCATTCGTACCCTTGCGTTTAGCGACCGTGATAGTGACCGCCGGCGCCTCTCCCGCAAAGTTCTTCGCCGAGTCGGGGCCAAGCAGGTTCTCCTGCTTCGCGGTCCTCGCCCCTGCTCCGTTGCCGAATAGAACATAGTTGGCCGGTTCTGCCGGACCGTCTTGGATCTGCGCTACGTCGCGAAGATAAACAGGAAGCCCCCCGTGTACGCCAAGTACTACGCTGCGTAAATCATCTGTCGACGACAAAAAGCGGCCGGCATCAACCCGAAATTCCGTGTTTCCCGCGGCGAAGCTGCCTGCTTCGACACGACTGTTGGAAGCCCGCAATTGTGCGGCGACTCCGCCGGGCGTCAGTCCGTACCCGGCCAGGTCGGCGCCGTCGAGCACAACCCGGACCGTGCGCGGCGTACCGCCGATAATCTTCGTCTCGGAAACATTTTCAACCTGTTTAATCGCGTAGTTCAGCTCCCCCGCCGCGAGCCGCAGATGATAGGCGTCGTAGTTCTGGCCCCAAAGCGTAAGCGCCAGCACCGGAACGTCATCGATCGAGCGAACCTTGATCAACGGTTGCGATACTCCTGGGGGAATGCGATCTGCATTGGAGTAGAGCTTGTTGTAGGTCCGAAGGATCGCGTCTTCTTCCGTCGTTCCCACGTAGAAGCGCACGATGACCATGCTCATGCCGGGGTGCGAGATCGAGTACAGGTATTCCACGCCCGGCACTTCGCGCAGCAGCTTCTCCATCGGCACGCTGGCGCGCTGCTCCACTTCCTGTGCCGACGCGCCCGGCATCTGCACCATGACGTCGAGCATGGGAACAACGATCTGCGGCTCCTCCTCGCGCGGCGTCTTCATCACTGCAAACACCCCGAGCAGGAGCGAAGCGACGATGACCAGCGGCGTCAGCTTGGAGTTGATGAATGCGTGCGCGATTTTCCCGGCCAGGCGTAGTTTCATTACCGGGCCTCGATTTTCTTGCCGCCGAGGTCACGCTCTCCGGGAGCAAGTACAATGTGATCGCCCGCCGTCAAACCCGAGAGGACTTCTATCCCTCCCTCGCGGGCGGTACCCAGCGTGACGTAGCGGAGGGAGACGAGGCTGTCGGATCCAACCACGTACACGCTCTGCATTTGCCCACGTTTCACCACCGCGGTCGCTGGGATGACCAGTGCGTCACGTTGACCTCGGGAAAACTCGGCACGGCCAAAGAGTCCAGAGCGCAGTTGTGCATTCGCCGGCAGTTCGATTTTTACCGTGAAGCTGCGGCTTGCGGAATTCGCGGCTGGAACAATCTGCACGACCTTGCCGTCCAGAGCCGTGGAACCCAAAGAATCAATCCGCACTGGAACCGACTCTCCCATGTGCGCCAGCGCGAGGTTCTGCTCGTCGAGTTCGGCTTCCAGGCGGAAGCGTCCGCCGGCCTCAATCGTCAGGATCGGCATTCCCGGCGAAGCCAGCGATCCCGGATCCATGCGCCGCTCGGTCACCACCCCGTCGAACGGGGCTCGAACCCGCGTATATTCCAGCGCGGTCTGTGCTTGGCTCATCGCGGCTTTTGCCTGCGCCTGCCCGGAGTGGGCGAGATCGCTCCGGGCCGCCGCCGATTGGGCGCGAGTCTTGACTTCGTCATACTCCTGCGGGCTTACGGATTTTCGCTCATACAGCATCTCGAAACGCTTCAAAGTCGATTGCGCCAGGGCATATTCCGAGTCGGCGGCTTGCGCCTCGTGGTCTGCCGCATTCATCGCCGCCTGCGAGCGCTCCAACCCGGCGCGCGGCTGGGCGTCGTCGAGTACCACCAGGACCTGGCCGCGACGCACTTTATCCCCTTCGTGAACATTTACCGCGAGAATCGTCCCCATCATCTGCGCCGAGGCTTGCGCGCTCTCGGCGGCATGCACCGTGCCCACCGACTCAGAGATCTCGGGCATCGATTTGCTGTCGACGCTCCCTACCTGCACGCCGGAGACAGCCTCCGGAGCAGCACTTACGGTCTTCGTTGCATTACAAGCGCTCAAAAGCGCCAAGGAAGAAATTGCGAGTATGAGTTTCAGATTCATTGCGTCACCACGGGAGAGGAGGCGTTCAACGTTCCGGCCGCAAATTCCATCGCGGCGTAGCTAGTGGAGTAGCGGCAAACGGCTTCCCAATAAGTTGTTCGGCTCTGGCGAGCGGCATCTTCCGTGTGCAGCAGTTCGGTGATCGTCGCCAAACCAGACTCGTAACGATCGCGCATCATGCGGAGCGCCTCATCCGATTGCGAAACAGTAGCACGCGCGACATCAAGCGACTGCCTAGCCGAGTCAAAGCTGTAGTAAGCACGCCGCAATTCCAGCCGAACGTTATCTTCAGCGCCGGTCTTGATTGCCTCAGCCCGCTCCTGCATGGCTTTCTCATGTTGGAGGTGGGCGAGCTTTGCGCCACCGGTGAAAAGATCGATTTGCAGTTCGGCTCCGGCCACCCAGTTGTTTCCCCCGTTGCCGGCGAAGTTGACCGTGTCGGTTTGCCAGGAACCGATCGCATTCAGCCGTGGTCCGAAACTGGCCTTCGCCAGCGACACACCGGTTCGTTGGGCTGAGGTCAGGGCCGCCACGCCGAGCAGGTCCGGCCGATGCTTGAACGCTTGCTCCTCGAGGGTCTTGAGTGCAGGGATGTCCAGCGAGTGCTCCGTCAGCGAGTCGCCAAATTCCACCGGAGTATCTGCGTCCACGCCAAGCACGGTATTGAACTGCGCCTTCTCTAGGGCAACATTATTACGCGCACGAATCAGTTCCTGCTGCCGTTCCGCGAGCAGCACCTTTGCCGAGAGAGCGTCGGCCTCGACGGCCGTACCTGCATCGACGCGCGACTGGCTCTGCTGCATTACGGCCTCGGCGGTGTGCACCGTTTCTTCCGACAACTGCGCCTGCTTCTTTGCGAGTAACACGTTGTAATAGGCTTCGATCACGGCGTAGATCGTCTGCTGGCCGGCGCGATCGAGATCCAATTGTGCCGCCTGCTCCATCCAACGAGTGCGCCGCAAATTCAGTTGGCTGCTGAACGAATCGAAGATCGTCCATTGCCCGGAGAATCGCGAACTGAAGTCGCCGATGGGTGTGGGGTTGTTGAGCCGATTCAGCGCGAAGTCCGACGCGGTGAATCGCCCCTCACGAAGCCGGGTTCCAAAGGCAAAAACAGGATCATTGCCGCGCATCGCGGACTCGGTGAAAGAGATCCGCGGAAAGAACCCGGAGCGCGCTTCTTTCACTTCCGCCAACGCTGCATGGTGTTCGGCTAACGCCGCCTTGCGCTGCGGGTTCTTCTCCAGCGCGATGTTGACCGCTTGCGACAGCGTCATCGACGACGGCTGCTGCGCAACTGAAATCCGCGGGAAAATTCCCGCTATAAACAATAGGGGTAAGACGATCTTCTGTTTCATGGCTTCTGACACGGAATGCTTTCATTAGCAAGAATGCAGAAAGCCGGAGGACTATTACAGAATTTCTGAAGAATTCGTCAGGAAATAGTCTCTGCCTGGGAGAGGAGCCGCAAGTATTCCTCTTTCAATAGTTTCCAAACACGCTGCGAACTTTCCGCGGAGCCGGGAACTTCGTAGCTTCGGCAGCGTTGCACCGCCAGTTCGAGGTCTTGGACAAATGCTTTGCAGGGAGCGCAATCGTCCAGATGCTTCGCCATTCGCTCACAAGTGAGGTCATCGATGCGGCGGTCGATGTATTCCGAGAGGTTTGCAAACATCTCACGGCAGTTAGGCGGTTTGCGCGAAGTTCGTGCTTCCGAATTCGCTCCCGAAGATCGTCCCTTTGCCAGTTCCTTGCGAACAAACAATCGCGCCCGGTGCAATCGTACCCGGACGTTGTTCTCCGACAGACCTGCGATCTTCGCGACTTCGGGCGTATCCAGTTCTTCCATGTCATGCAGCACGAGCACCAGGCGATATTTTGGTGGTATCCGTAGCACCGCTTCGCGCAGAAGATCAGCATCCTCTTCCCGCAACACGCGATGTTCCGGGCCTTCTTGTGCCGTCGATGTCAAAGACGCCAACTCGGTGACATCCGGCATCAGGTCGTCTAGGTTCAGCGTCTCTTGGGGTGCAAACTTGCTCCGCCGACGACTCATCCAGCAGCGATTGCGGGCCACCTTGTAGAGCCAAACCGCCATAGCACTTGGACTTTCGATCTTGACGAGGTGCCGGACGGACTTCATCAGCACGTCCTGCGCCGTCTCTTCCGCGTCCTCGCGATGGCCACAAACCTTCATGCTGAACGAAAAGACAGTGCTCTGTAACAGCCGCAGCGCCTCGTCCACCTTGTCAGGCTCCTGCTGCCGCAGTAACTCCGCCGCTCTCGCAAGCTCAATCCTCATGATGGATAAGCCATTATCGTCTGAGGGCGAGGCTGCCGTCACCTCCCGTTCCCATTTCCTGGCTATCCATTCAGCGAATCGTGGTCACCGATAGTCGTGCGGCGCGTCACCGTGCGCAGCGGAGCCGGAATGATAGTTCTATTTGGTTTGCGCTTGTGTCGAGTCGCGCATTTGGAAAGGCAAAACGTCCCTATGAATACGAAACTCCTGGGCATCAATACGAAGCTGATTCATGCAGGCCAGACTCCGGATTGGACCGGAGCGGTCACCGTGCCGATTTATCAGACTTCCACGTTCGCATTTCATAGTGCAAAACACGGGGCCTCGCTGTTCGCCGGCGAACAAGATGGTTACATTTACACCCGTATCGGCAACCCGACCGTGCACGCATTGGAAGAAAACGTCGCCGAACTAGAGGGCGGATGCGGTGGCATCGCCACCAGTTCCGGGATGGGAGCAGTGTGCACGGTCTATCTGGGGCTGCTGGAATCCGGCGCTCATGTCGTGAGCACTGCGTCTGTTTACGGCCCAAGTCGGGGACTCCTGGAAAACGACTTCTCGCGCTTCGGTGTGGAGTCCAGCTATGTGGACACTTCCGACCTCGATCAAGTTCGGCAGGCGATGCGCAGCAATACCAAGCTGGTTTACATTGAGACCCCGTCCAACCCCTCCATGAAGGTCAGCGATATCGCGCAGATCGCCGACATTGCCCACGCCGGTGGCGCTCTCCTCGTAGTCGACAACACCTTCGCCAGCCCCTATCTGCAGAATCCCATCGCTCTCGGCGCCGACGTCGTTCTTCACTCCGTGACGAAGTTCATCAATGGCCACGCCGATGTAGTGGGCGGGATCATCGTCGCGAAAGAGAAGTCGCTCTATAAGCGGCTGCGAAAAACCATGATCATGTCCGGCTGCAATATGGACCCACACCAGGCATTCCTCGTGCTACGGGGTCTGAAGACCCTCGGCATCCGTGTGGAGCGAGCACAGCAGAACGCAATGAAGATCGCTCACTGGTTAGAAGAGCAGCCCGAAATAGAAACCGTGCTTTATGTGGGGCTGGAAACGCACCCTGAACATGAATTAGCGAAGCGACAGATGAAGGGCTTCGGCACAATGATCAGCTTCGAACTCAGAGGCGGGTTAGAAGCAGGCTGCGCCATGATGGACGCCGTCCGCTTGGCGACGCTCGCTGTCTCCTTAGGTGGAGTGGAGACTCTGATCGAACATCCGGCCTCTATGACTCACGCCGGACTGGCTCGAGAGGATCGTCAAGCCGCGGGCATCACAGACGGCTTGGTCCGCTATTCCGTAGGCATTGAAGACGTGGAAGACTTGATCGCCGATCTGCGCACCGCACTCAACGCAATTCCGCAAACAGCTGATGCTCGGAGGAGCCGGATCATGTCGGAAGCAGGCGCGAGGTAGCGCTGCACGTCATGGCGATCTTAGCCGGAAGTGGATGTCTGGTTTCGTGACTCGCGCCACTTGCCCAGTCCGCTTCTATCCCGCATCGATCACCGGCCTAAGTGCAAAGGGCGCAACCCGGCCGTCACTATATAGCTAAACCGGCTGACAGGCTTGGATACGACCTCATCGCACCCTTTCGCGACCATGAATGACATTACGGCGCCGTGCGCCATGCGGTAGTCCTGCGGAGGCCCGGGCGGCGGGGAACAATCATCCCGCCAGTCAAGTATCGCGATCCTGCCTCCCGGAATCAAGATCCGTACCGCCTCGCGAAAAACGGCGTCCAGATCATCGAGTTCGTGCCAGACATTTGCATAAAAAACGAGCTCAACGCTGCCATCCTGTAATGGAAGCTGCGAGGCTTTACCCGGATGAAGCGACACATTTTCCGGAGCCTCCGGCCGGCCAAGTTTCTGCCGCAGAAAATCGAGCATCTCCGGCTGGAGATCAACCGCGAAGACGTGCCCGGTAGCGCCCACGGCCCGCGCGATCGGGATGCTGAAGTATCCGGTTCCTGCCCCAATGTCAGCCACTCGCATGCCTTGCGAAAGCCGTAAATGCTGCAGTATCTCTGCTGGCGGGAGCCATTGCGATCGTTGGGGGTCTTCGAGTTTATGAGCTTCGGTGTGTTTGAAGACACGATCATGCATTAGCGGGGCGTGGCCTCCGGATCATCGATAGAGTTCTTACCTTCGTTCGGCTGCGAATCATTCCGTCGAGACTCGACAGAGCAGGTGTTTGTTCTTCAAGTCGGCACTCCCAGCTTCGGCAGCAGCCATTGCGTCAACACCAGATAACCAATCAGAAACAATCCAATCTGCAATAGCTCTTTCACGGAGAAACTCCATTCCGAATCGGTAGCATTTTATTCTCCCTTATCCGGAGACGTGGTGAATTCCCACCCGCAGTACATGCCGTCAGGCGCATTTGGGGGGCAATGCAGGCAGCGAGTCTGGATTCGCGGGTCTACCGTGCGAGCGAATGTCTCAAACTCCACGATCCCGACGCGTTTGCACGAAAAATCTGGCAGACCCTTATGGCGCCGGGCCTGTTGCGCGCGGCACACATCCATGAAAAATTGCAAGCGCGTGCCATCGTCGCACCATTCGAAGCGCTGCGCGTTGATCAGGCTGTACTGCCGCAGTCCCAACGCCTTCTCCAAGGCCTGCAAGCCTCCTGAAACCGGAATCCCGAATGTGGTCATGATGCGATTCGCCTCAGTGACGGCGAAACGCCTCCACGCAGCCGCATCCAGCTGAATGGCTGTTTCCATCCCAAGCCTTTCTTCAGCGGCGAGGAACCAGCAACCATCATGGGCGAGCCAGTTCTTCGCGAACATTTCAAGCGCGCGCAGCAACTCCTCTCGTGTCATGGAGTGAAAGGGAGTCTTGCTCTCCTGCAATGGACTCTCCGTGGGACTTGGCATTCGATCTCTACCTAATTCAGCGAGCCGTCGCGTCCGCTTTGTAAGCGCTATGAGGCTATAGATCCAGCGGCTCGTACGATTCACGCAGGCACACCCGCGCTCAGAAGCCGGTTGACGATTTCTGGCACAACCTCGCTATCAATTGTCAGCCACGGAGTCTTGCGNNAGCTCCCCTGCCGGAGTTTTCTTGTGCAGCCGCTCCATTGTGAAGCTGGAGGCGACCTTCGTAACTCCAACCTGCACATTGAGACGCTCGGCATGTGAAATCAGTTGAGCTAGGTAGCAACTGCCATTCATGATCTTGTATCCAGCCGCGTCTTTGCAGTCTCCCGCGTATGAAATCTCTCCGACATTCCAAACCGAGTGTGTCATGGTTCTTCCCCTCCCAATTCGTTGTAACCGAAACATCCCCGAGCGTTTGTCAAGAAATGCGCGGCGCAGTCAGCACTTGACCTTAACGCCTTCGCGACCTATGCCTTGCTCACACTCATGCTCTTGATCGCCAGCTCAATCTTCGACGGGTTCAGCAGCGTGTTATGAATCAGGCAATGATGCACTGCCCGTTCCACGCCTTGCTTGTGCTCTTCGCTGATTTCAACTGGAAGTTCGACCTCGACGACGAAATCTCCGAGCCGTGGCGGCTCCTTCAACTTCTCTGCCGTCACTCGCACGAGCGTTCCTTTGGTCGCCAACTTGAATTTATTCAGGTACTGCGCCGCATAAAATCCCGCGCACGATCCAAGCGATGCCAGCAGCAGCTCGGGTGGCGTCATGCCCTCGTCGAAGCCGGCATTTTCCGGCGGCTGGTCACAAATAATGCTGTGTTGCCGCGCCTTGATCTCGAACTGCACGCTTCCCAGGTGTTCCACCGTGATTTCCATCAGGAATCTCCTTCTTCAACTCCGAATTACTCGGATTGTACTGCTCGTAGAAGGTCTCGAAAGGCCAAAACTACATCCGCGCTTGGGAAGCGGAACGAAGCCATCCCATCTTGGCATTTGCCGCGCAATCGAGATCGTTCTTCGACAATTCCCGGACGTCAATCCGTCTTCCTTCGTTGTCAGTGATTCGGTCTCCGCACCCTGAGACCAGTCGTTAACTTGCTGAAATCGTCGTGTATCCGCTTCGCATCGTTCGACCAACAATGATCGACATGCAATCAAGCTCGGGTGATTCTCACCTCTTTTACGAGATGCTAAGTTGGCGAAAGACGGGGATCTTCACTACATCCAAAATCAACCCGAAGATGATCGCTGCTCCAAACTCAACTGCTATGACTGCGATGGGCAATGGTGCCATAGCAACCCCGCGGATAGCCAACGTCGAGATAATCAGAATGTCCGCCAATGAGGACGCCACCAGCCAAACGGTCGGACTCAGTCCCCAGAGATGGCGGCGTGCGCGCAGGGCGTAAATCGTGGCTTGGCTGCCATACACGATGGCAACCAAGCAAAGCGTTCTCAGTGCTTCGATTCCGAACTGCATCTCGAACTTGCCGACAGCCAAAACAGCTACACAAAACGCGAGAAGGCAGCCCCCCAGAATGCCCCCTGCGATGGTAATCCTCCCGATTTGCCAGGAATTGGGCGTCGACGAAGGCCGCACTCTATCCGTGGTCAACGACATGGCCAGGAAGTCGCCGGTAATCATTACGATGACCATCAGCATGGGAGTCAATACCGCATGACCCGTCATGAGCAGTCCAATTGCCAAAAGGAGAACCTGGACGATCTTCTTGAGAACGGAGTTCAACGTATAGGTAAGGATTCGCTGAAAGGTGATCCTGCCCTCTTTCACGGCGGCGACGATGCCGGCAAGGCCAGCCTTGGTCAGCACAACGCCAGCGGCCGATTTGGCCACGTCGGTTGCGGTCGATACGGCAATTCCCATCTGTGCCTGACGAAGAGCAGGTGCATCGTTGGCGCCGTCGCCGCACATTCCGACCGCGTGGCCGTCCTTCTGGAAGGACTTGACCAAGTTAAACTTTCCCTCAGGAAGAATGCTTGCGAATACCGCGAAATCCTTCGGTTTGACGCCATCGGGAATCGCTCCGGGCGGGCAAACCGCTCCGTCCAATCCCACTGCATGAGCGACAATTGCCGCCGTGGCGGGAGCGTCACCCGTCACCATCACCGTGCGCACGCCCAGGGCCTTGAGCTCTGAGATTAGAGCGGCTGAGTCCTCACGGGGCGGGTCGCTGAGGGCAATAAGGCCCATAAGCTTCAAGGATGCTGTGGGGCCCGCAGCTACTGCCAAGACTCTGAAGCCCTGCTTTTCAAGTTCGTCGGCGAAACCAGCTGCGCTGGGAGATGGGGCGGTCAGGCTCGCCACTACCGTGAAGGCTCCCTTAACGATGCGCTCTAATCCACCCTTTGCATCGGTTGCTGTTGCTTCCGAGGTTTTCTTCGCAGGGTCGAACGGCACAAACTTCGCTAACTTGGGCAGGTCCGAGACCGACTTGTTGGTGGAGGCCGAGCGAATCGCTGCATCCACAGCATCGTCGCCACCCTCGGAGCTTGCGAGTGATGCCATACCGAGAACGTGGGCTTCGTCAAACCCGGCCATCGGTTTAACGCTGGTTACGGAAAGCTCATTGCGCGTCAGGGTTCCGGTTTTGTCGGAGCATAAGACATCAATTGTCGCAGCTTCATCGACCGCGGAGAGCCGCGTCGGCAAAACGCCAAGCTTCGCCAGCGATCGCGCTCCAACCGCTGCCGCAAGCGTGAACGTTGCGGGCAATGCCACGGGGATGGCCGCGAGCACGGAAGTGAGCAGCAGAGGGATGATCTCGCTCCACGGCATCGCATGAGAATAGGCATAAGCTCCTATGAGAAGTATGACGATCCCGTTGAAAATTGCCAGATTACGCACAATCCGTAGCACAGCTTTCTGCTGCGTACTGACAACGTGCGCGGTGCGGACAAGTTCTGCCGTCCGCCCGAACTTTGTATGAACCCCGGTGGCTGTCACCTCTGCCGTTGCTTCACCACGCCGCACCAGTGCTCCCGCATAGGTATCAACTCCCGCGGCGGCTTCAATGGGCAGAGATTCGCCCGTGAGCATGGACTGGTCGAGCAGAACAGAACCATCAATCAGATGAACATCCGCTGCAACCACGCCGCCGAGCGACAACTTCACCAGATCGCCGCGCACTAAGTCCGCCGCTGGCACGGTCTTCCAGGCGCCATCGCGCTCGACGGAAGCATTCAAAGCGAGGCGCGAGTTCAATGCCTTCAGGGTCGCCTGGGCGCGGCCCTCCTGGAAATAAGCAAGAGCCGCATTGAATACCAGCAGTCCCGCGATCACCGCAGCTTCAACATACTTATGCAGCACGACTTGAAGCACGATTGAGGCTTCGAGCAACCAAGGGACGGGCGCCCAGAACTTGGCCAATGCGTTTCGAAGTGGATGAGCGGACACATCGGGCATTGCATTGGGTCCGTCTTTTTCAAGACGGCCGCGTGCCTCACTGCTCGTGAGTCCCTTCGAAACCATGTTCTGAACTGGCTTTGCGGAGGAACTGGATGATACGAGCGCAGCAGGATTCATCTCAGCCATAATTCCTAGTTCGGATCCCCTACCTCTGCTACCAAGAGTGTTCAAGAGTTCTAAGGGGAGCTGAATAACTCGCGAATGCATTCACACGACGGAAAAGCAACCGCAGACATCACATTAGCCCCGGGGCTATCTTCATCCTCCGGAAAACCGAAAACTGTGTTCTTTTGACCACCGTGGCGTCATTGGTAATCCGTCCGGTCGTTTCTTCGAATATTCAGACCGTGTTCAAAGTCGCTCGCGATGGGGCTCTGGTTTTACTTCGATAACTGTTTCCCGATCGATTGCAATTCCAGTCGGCGCTTCTTCGTGGTTCTCGGATATGCCATCTTGAGATCCTGGAGCACATCGAGGACAATTTGGGAAACGATCAATCGAGCATTCTCCTTATCATCGGCGGGAACGACATACCACGGCACGTGATGGGTGCTTGTTGCATTCAGGCAATCCTCATAAGCCTGTATGTAGTCCTTCCAATATTTCCTCTCGTGAATGTCTGAAGTGCTGAATTTCCAGTTTTTGTCAGGCTCATCAATGCGCTCGAGAAATCGCTTTCGTTGTTCGTTCTTCGACAGGTGGAGGAAAAACTTGATGATCCGGGTGTCATTGCGGTGGAGATGCTCCTCCAGGTCCACAATCGACCGATACCGTTCCTTCCAAAACGTTTTCTCGTCGCGCAACTCTACCGAAAGCCCCTGGCTGCGGAGAATCTCTGGATGTACCCGGACGACCAGCACCTCTTCATAATAAGAACGATTGAAGATGCCGATCCGCCCGCGTTCGGGAAGCCGGCACGTTGTGCGCCAGAGAAAATCATGCTGCAGTTCTTCGGCGCTCGGCTGCTTGAAGCTGAATACCTCGCAGCCTTCGGGATTCACCCCCGACATCACATGCCGGATGGCGCCGTCCTTGCCTGCAGAGTCGATCCCTTGAAAGATCAGCAGCAGCGCATAGCGGTTGGACGCGTAGTGAAGTTGTTGCAGCGAACTTAACTTCTGAATGTGTTGTTCCATGAGCTCTTGATACTGTCTCTTCGACTTGCAATAGCGCTCCACAGCAGTCGGCCACTCTCTCAGTTTGACATTGTCATTTGGCCGTACACGGAAGTCCTTCGATTCGATTTTCATCTTCATTCCTTCGGTTACGCCCTAAGTAGCTTTTGCTCAGCACCCGCATTAGAGGACATGCACGATATGTTGCGTTTCCCCGTCTGGTCGTTCCGAGTCTCTCGCTCCGCCTCGATCCAGTCCTGATCTGTCTGGCCTTCGCCCCGTGCTGTGGCGTTGCCGGCCTGGTGTTCTTTCCAACCTTTGATTTTCGAGATGTTCCGTGAGATTGGAGGCGTCTGGCATCGGTGTTTCTGGGCCATCAAATTAGTCCGGCACCCTTATTTCTCCTGTGAAGCTGTGACTAGTTGTGGCCAGATCTGCGGCTGAAGCACGTTGCGGAGTTGGCATCGCGGGTTCCACCGCATAGGGTAGGGACAGTATCTTCCGGTGGAGATCCGGATTCTGTGCAGTCTTGCTCACGAATGGCCGATCTGTCACTCGCTTGGAGCGTACTTCGCAGCCTTGATATACAAGCACGCGTTCTCGCCGACTCCGGTGTTGTGATATGCGGATCAGCCCGAGACTCCATCAGCGACGACCATGAGCAAAACGGAACAGATTGATGCTTTCACTTCGAGGATGCTATGAGGAACCTGTGGGTGCGAATGCGCTCCATCAAAGAGCCACTACATCGCTGCAATCACTCGGCGAGAATGACTTCACCGCGAAGGTGTTGCCAGAGCTTTGTTTCCAGTGTTGGCGGCCATGAGGAAAAGGTCGCACTAAAGAAGGGAAGTGACTAATGGCTGCGGCCTCCCGTTCAGATTCCCTCGTACTTTTCGGTGTGACGGGCGACCTCGCCCACAAGATGATCTTTCCTGCACTTTATGCGATGGCAAAACGAGGCGTGCTCAACGTCCCAGTCATCGGTGTCGCTTTTCCCAAGTGGAGTCTGGAGCGTCTGCACAAGCGTGTCACGGATAGCATAGAGCGCTCGGGAGGCGTCGATAACCGGCGTGCCTTCCGGCATCTTCTGTCTCTTTTCAAGTATGTCGGTGGAGACTACAAAGACCCGAAAACGTTCAAGGCCATAAGAAGCGCGCTGGGCCGCGCTCGTCGTCCTGCCCACTACCTCGCTATTCCGCCGTCGCTTTTCGAAACCGTGATTGAGGGCCTGGGTAAAGCGAATCTGGCTCAACATGCACGTGTGATTGTCGAAAAGCCTTTCGGACGCGACCTGGCATCCGCTCGGGAGCTCAACCGCGTGGCGCACGGAGTGTTCCCGGAAGACTCGATCTTCCGCATCGACCACTTTCTCGGGAAGGAGGCGATTATGAATATCCTCTATTTCCGCTT
>PLWX01000012.1 GCA_003151155.1 Acidobacteriaceae bacterium | reverse complement strand
TATAATAAGGACTTGCTGGCGGAGCGAGCGGGATTCGAACTGCTCTCCCGCTTTTCGTAAGTTCCTCTCCACTAACAACTTACAAAGTCAAGCATAATTCCCCAGGCTCTGCGCGATTCTCTGGTGCGGTTTCCCGACGAAGCTAGATCTACTTATTCTCGAGCGTTCCCACGCTTCCCGGATCGAGAGTGTAGGGCCCGAGGAAACCTCGGCAGGCGCTCTTCTTCGGCGTACACATCCAGCGGCATGCATCTGCAGGTCCTCTGTGCGATCCACTCTCCGACCGTTTCGGCTCGCAGCAGCTTGACTCGCCTGCCTCACAGTGCAACGCGCCGTAACCGCCCGAAACCGCCGCATACTGTAAGCTGAGGGCAACGATCCGCCTGTCGACTTCGCGCGTCGCCTTCTGCGCCATTGCAATTTTGTTTGCTTTCAAGACTCCTCGCAACGCGGAATTCACCCCGTCGGCGCGAGTTTGCAGCCGTCGTAACAGTCGCTCCGCAAACGGTCGATTGCGGTAACGCGTACGCAATCGCAGCACCAGCTTTTCGATCCCAGCTACCGAACTTCGCATCTGTCTGGTCGAGAGCTGCAGCATCGGCGCGATATTCCCACTGTGCGGAGCCGCCAGCTTTTCCTTTAGCGCAGACGATTGCTCCTGCAACGCGCTGATCTGGCGGTCGATCAAATGGAACGTTGCAAACGGCTCGTCGCTTCCGCGCGATTTCGCAGGCACGCGCGCTCTACCGTTCGCCGGAAGTGCATCCGCGTCTAACTTGCTTCCGCGCGACACTGCGGCCAGAACCGTTCGAAACGGAAACCGGTCGCCCGGACACTTCGTCGGCGCCACATCGCTGTGCCGCAGAATATGTTGCAGCGGAATGTTGTAGAGTTCGCGCAGCCTTCGGCAAAGTGCCACCATCGCTTTGATCTGCTGCGGCGAGGGTTTCATCGACCCCTTCGCTCCCTTCGGATTATCCTTGCTGCTGAAATCTCCGACCAGCGAAATTCCAAGGTATGAGTTGTACCCGGGCGCATGTGCCCCCTCGCAACGCTCCGGACGTCCCTGCTGCACCGTTCCATCCTCCAGAATCAAGTAGTGGTAGGCAACGTGGTACTCCCTGCCGAAACACTCGATCTCAAAGCCCTTCGACGCGTGATACTCATCGATCTCTGCCTCGCTTGTCGGCAACTTCTCGTCACCGGGAATCAATGCGGTGTGGTGCAAGATGATTCCATTCGGCGTGATCGTGTTGAAGAATGAAATCAGGGATGCGTCGTAAGCTGCATCGCGCTGCGGCAGGCGAGCCGCGGAATCCGTTTTGACCTCTCCGTATAGTTTTTCGCCCGCTAGGTGGTTTCCATTCCTCACATAGGTTACGGCCGCGGTTCGAAGTTCCACCGGCGCTACTAACGCTGTGATTCGGGACCCCGGTCCCGCCGCCGTATCCTGCAACGTCATCCTCCCAGCGGCTAGCGCCTGCTGCGCGGAGTCATTCAATACGAACACCAGCAGATCCGACTTGATTGCGCTCGATCCTCCGGTCAATCGCAGCGGGAACGGTTGCTGCCATGGGTTGCGCCCCCTACGGCAGCTCACTGCCCCGGGCCGTCCACCGTCTGCTGCCCCCGCAGCCGGAAACACCGCCAGACAGAGCGCATGGTTGAGTACGGCGTCCGGCACGCCTTCTCCGGGAGCTCCTGCAATACCATCCAGCACGGCTCGCACGTCGTTTAGCCGCAGGTCGGTCACGATAGCCGGAGCTTGGTTGCTCCTATGGCAGGCGGTAGTCAGCAGCAAGCTCACAGCAAAGATTCGCGATAAAAAGGTTCGCATACCCCTTCCGATGGATCGTTCCTCGTCTGACCACTCTTGGAGGTACTAGGGTTGCCTATATGCTGCTGAGGGGCTCCAGTCATACGGTATACTCTTGGCCAACAAAAGAGTGTTGGTCGCGGTTTGTCGCCCTGCTGCGGCTTCACGCTCAATCCACTTACTCACGAGAAGAAGTCATGGCGGATCGGTTTCAAGATGTCGCAGCCGCGCTGACTATAGCGACCTCGCCCGATACCTATTTACAAACGCCAGGGAGAGCCTGGACACGGTTCGACCCATCGAAAGCCGAATTAATCGATATTGCCAGGGCTATCGAATCCGGCACAGTTTGAAACCCTCGCTGCGGCGGAACGCATCCTGCATCATATGCAAGAATTGCCGCAGGCCGTGCTTGATAAGCTGCGAACCGGATTTGCAAGGTGAAAATCGGGAGAGGAGCGCCGGATAACAATGGGTAGTGTCGCTCCAGACGGGTCACGATCCGCCCGAAACAAGTTTTCGGATTCGTTGTATCTCGGCGGTCCTTACGCTGATGCGATGGCATTCTTGTGTTCTCCCGCCCCCGCTCCCCGCAACATCAAAGTACTTGTCTCCGAGTCCGGTCTTGGGAAGTCCGTCCTGCTGCATGCTGCTCTCTCGAAATGGGGTGCCCAAGCGCGCAGCACCTACGTCTGCGGGACGAACTTCGAAGCAGCGGAATTCATTGCCTATTTGCTGAAAGAAATGGGATCGCGCGAGGCCACTCCGCGCGATCTCGCTGCCGCCAAACAGCAATTTGAAGCTCTCTTGAAGAGCAACCCGCAAGTGGGCAAAGGATTCGTCCTCGCCATCGACGATGCGCAAAATCTTAGCCCCGCCGCCCTCGAGCATCTCGGCGCTCTCCTCGACTGCGAAGGCGCTCGCGGCCAGCAATTGCTGCTTTTCCTCGCTGGATTACCCGAGCTTCAGTACCACCTCGCAGATCCCCGCGCTAAGAAACTACGCGAGCGGATCTCCGGCGTCATGACGCTCGACCCACTGAGCGCGCAGCAGAAGCATGCGTACATCCGGCAACGTTGGGGTGACGCCGCACTTGATCTGACCCCCGAGATGCCCGCCGCCGTTGATCGTACGGAAGGAATTCCACGACTACTCGACCAGCTTTTCGATCGCGACGTTGTCTCCGAGACTGCGAGACTATCGATTTTGCGATTTGATCGCGCCGCCGTGCGCACGCCTTACCTCGACGTTCCCGAAGATCCAGGCAAGCTAGGCAAACTCTCCGAGGCCCCCACCGTAGTCATTGAAACAAAGCCCTCCCGGGTTGAACCAACCACGCCGTGGCACGCTGCAGCCGTCAACGTCGGATCGCCCGAGGAGTCCGCACCCGTCATCCCGGTTCCGATGGTTATCATTTCGAAGCCGCGATCGCGGTGGGAGCAACTGGGGTGGCCGGCAATTTTCGGCATCGCCCTCTGTCTCATGATTCCCATCATCTGGGCGGTGTTCCACTTCACTAACTCATCTGGGGCTCAGGATCGCACTGCTCAGGATCCGGTCGCGCGCCCTGGCGAGGTACCGACATCAGTTAACAGTGCTCCTCCACCTCCCGCACCTCAACAAGCCACGCACGCTGCCAGCGTGGGTGCGCCGACACCTGTTCCAACGTCCTCAAACTTCACCACTCCGACGCCATCGGATCAGGCGCTTGCCGTTGAGTCGCTCCGCATCCCCTCGCAAGTTGGCGACGCCGAAGCCCAGTACAAACTCGGCATTCAGCTCGCCTCGTCCACGACCAAGGCCGACCTCGTCTCCGCTTACGCTTGGCTAGTGATGGCTCGCACCGGAGGACAGCCAGTCGACGACGCTCGCCTTCACGCAATTGCGCAGAAGTTGAAAAGCAAAGATATTCTCGATGTTCGTTACAAACTTGGGTTGATGTACGAAAAAGGCATTGGCTGCCAACCCGATCCCATCACCGCAGATACCTGGTATTTGCTCGCTGCTTCAGCCGGAGATTCTCGTAGCCGCTCCGCGAGCACACGGCTTGAAGCTCAGATGGCTCCTCCCCAGATCTCCGACGCTCGCAAGCGCGCCGCAGAATGGACGCGCAATCACACTCCGCTCCATCCCTAGCGGTTACTTCAGCAGCGTTTCTAAAAAGCCCACCTGCATGCCCGCCCTGCGGCAGAGAAATTCGTAGTAGGCGCTTTCGTCAATGTCTTGGAATCTGCCCCAACGACTGACGTCCAAAACGAGAATCACTTGGAAGTGCGCAGTCCCGATAGCAACCGCTTCGAGAAGGGCCTTGAGGCCGGGACGGTGCTTAAGATCGCTGCGCGATGCGAAAGGATAGTCTCTACATGAGGTGCGGGCAATTGGGGTCGATATTCACGACCGAGTGAAGATGCTCATTCGCAGTGAGTGCGCGGAGTGTTGCGTCTGCGAGAGCAAAACAACATCAGATCTCAATCGTCAGTGATTTCTTCAGCGTGGATTGGCACGAGCGACGCCGCGCGGTTTCTCACCCAATCCTGAAACGCGCGAGCCAGCGGTTCGCACTACTCCATCTGCCAAGCGGCGAGTCACGAATTCTCTTTGGTGCGGCTTCAGCCCGAAACCGGACTGTCAAAATGCCGATCAGAGAGAATGACACAGATTCGCGGTGCGCTGGCGAGCGCAGGCAGCTCTCTGGTTCGGCTTCGCTCAAGTTATCGCGCGAAAGCCCGCACAATTGCGGGCAGTTCGCATTCAACTCGTAAGTGACTGGAGAATAAGGACTTGCTGGCGGAGGGAGAGGGATTCGAACCCCCGTTACGGTTTCCCGTAAAGCGGTTTTCAAG
>PLWX01000027.1 GCA_003151155.1 Acidobacteriaceae bacterium | reverse complement strand
CGAAGGCGACCTGAGCGCGCAGATCGCAGCGTGCCACACCGGCGAAGAGCGATTGCGAGAAGTTTGTGCGCGTTATGGATTACCGAGGGTGAATCGCGCGGCGGCGGCACTGCTCGATTATTCCGAAGCGATGATGCAAGCGCTGCTGGCGCAAATTCCTGACGGAAGCTATGAGGCGGAAGATTTCCTGGACGATGATGGTTCGCCAACAGCGGGCGCGGGCGCGCAGGCAGAACGCCTGTCGAAAGCGGTGCGTATTGCAGTGACGATTACGTTTGCGCGCAAGAAAGGTCGCAGTACGGTGACCGTGGACTTCACTGGATCCGATCCGCAGGTAGCGGGCAGCACGAACGCGGTGGAGGCGATTACCTACTCTGCGTGCTTCTATGTGTTCCGATGCCTGGTCGCGGAAGATGTTCCCGCGACGGCGGGGTTGATGCGACCGGTGCGACTGATCGCGCCGGAGGGATCAGTAGTGAATGCGCGGCCGCCAGCGGCGGTGGCGGGCGGGAACGTGGAGACTTCGCAGCGGATCGTAGACGTGCTGTTGCGTGCGCTTGCCGAGGTGCTGCCGGATCGCATTCCCGCGGCTTCGTCGGGCACGATGAATAACCTGACGATCGGCGGGATCGATCCGCGCACGGGTGAGCCGTTCGCATACTACGAAACGATTGCCGGGGGATCTGGTGCGAGTCCGCACCGCGATGGGGCGAGCGGGATTCACACCCACATGACTAACTCGCTTAATACTCCAGCGGAGGCGTTGGAATATGGGTACCCATTCCGCATCACGAGATATGGATTGCGGCGAGACAGTGGGGGGACGGGAAAGCGTCGCGGCGGCGACGGAGTGGTGCGTGAAATCGAGATGCTCACGGATGCACAGGTGACGTTGCTATCGGAGCGGCGTGTGCTTGCGCCTTACGGATTGCAGGGTGGGTCGGCGGCGTCGACCGGTCGTGCGGTGATTACTGATCTGCAAGGGAAGGAACATGTGATCAGCGGAAAGGCGACGGCAAAGTTGAAAAAAGGGGAGCGCATCCGCGTGGAGACTCCTGGAGGCGGAGGATGGGGAAGTTGATTCATCGATGAACGTCGATTTCCATTCGCGGACTTGCGACGTTTCGGCGGGTCGCGGTGCAGCCAGCAGGTGATAAACTGACAGGTTTGCACGCTGGTCCGCGATTCCGTAAGTACGCTCCTGCGTGCGCGGGACGCGGCTGTGAAAGCGCTCTCATATGGCGAATACGATGCTTGCAGTGATGAAACCCGAAGCCGCTCCCGGCTCGGAGATCCGTGAAGTTCCCATTCCTGAGTTCGGAGCCAACGAGGTCCTCGTCAAAGTTAAAGTTGCCTCCATCTGCGGTACTGACCTGCACATTTACAACTGGGACCAATGGGCGCAGCGCCGCATTAAGCCGCCGCTGATTCCCGGGCACGAGTTCTGTGGAACGGTCGCCGCGATCGGCAATGAAGTTACGCTGGTGAAGGAAGGCGATTTCGTTTCCGCGGAAATGCATGTGAATTGCGGCAAGTGTTTGCAATGCCGCACCGGGCAGGCGCACATCTGCCAGCACGTGAAGATTATCGGCGTGGATGCGAATGGCGCCTTCGCTGAATATGTCGTCATCCCGGAATCGAACATCTGGAAGCTGGACCCGGCGATCCCGCAGGAGTACGCGTCGATTCTCGATCCGCTGGGCAACGCGGTGCATACGGTGCTGGCCGGGGAGATTGCGGCGAAGACGGTGGCGATCACGGGTTGTGGCCCGATCGGATTGTTTTCCATTGCTGTGGCCAAGGCTTGCGGGGCGACGAAAGTTTTCGCCATCGAAGTGAACGAACATCGGCGGGCAATCGCTAAAAAGATGAAAGCGGACTTCGTGCTCGATCCTACGAAGGACGATGTGAAAAAAGCGGTTCTCGATAACACCGACGGCGTCGGCGTGGACGTCTTACTGGAGATGGCGGGACGCCAGGATGCGATCAAGCTGGGTTTCTCGATCCTACGACTCGGCGGCCGCGCATCGCTCCTCGGGATTCCGGGTAAGCCGGTGGAGATCAACCTGGCAGAAGACATCATCTTTAAAGGCGCCACCGTACAGGGCATCAACGGGCGCAAGATGTATGAGACCTGGTACCAGATGGAGTCGCTGCTGAAGGCGAACCTGCTCGATTTGCGACCGGTGATCACCGACCGGATTCCAATGAGCGATTTCAGTAAGGCCATGGAACGGCTGCAAAGCGGCGAAGCCAGCAAGATTTTGATGTATCCCAACGGAGTGAAGTAGAACTATGCCGACCACGACCCGCACCAATCCGCTCTCGTATCTCACCGACCAAATGAACGAACTTAAGGCGAAGGGTACTCACTTTCGCCTGCGCGTGCTCGAGGACGAGCAGGAAGCCGTGTGCACGTTTGACGGGAAGAAGGTCATCAACCTGGCGTCCAATAACTACCTTGGATTGACGACGCACCCGAAGTTGCGCGAAGCGGCGCTGGCAGCGACGAAAAAGTTCGGCGTGGGTTCGGGCGCCGTGCGCACAATTGCCGGGACGATGCGGATTCACCTGGAACTCGAAGAGAAGATTGCACGCTTCAAGAATGTAGAAGCGTGCGTGGTCTTCCAGTCCGGATTTACGGCGAACGCCGGTACGGTTTCCGCGATCCTGGGCAAAGAAGATTTCATCATCTCGGATGAGTTGAACCACGCTTCGATCATTGATGGCGCACGCTTGTCGCGAGCGAAGGTCCTGGTATTCCGCCATAAAGACGCAGCGCATGCCGAAGAGCAGCTCGCGAGTGTGAAGGATCAGCCGGGGAAGAAAC
>PLWX01000277.1 GCA_003151155.1 Acidobacteriaceae bacterium | reverse complement strand
CATTGAGATTCTCCTTGATTCTTACCGTGCATGAAGGATGGGAGCCGGCTAATCCGAATCGCCCAAGCTTTTTGGTGCTTCGCTCCCGCCATTCCCAAAAGCAACGAAAAGAATGGAGGCCCGAATAATGTATTGAGGTTCGATAGCGCCGTGGAGCTCCTTACCCCTGCAGCCCTTTCAATGTTTTCAACTTCGCCGATTCATTACCGAATGGCTTATCCAGTTTTCTTTAAGTCTGCCAATTGTCCTTTCAAGTCGGCGACGGCTTCTTTAGCATGGCCGATCCGCTGTTGAACTTTGCCCGTCTTCTTTTCGGCTTTCCCTTCGGCTTTCAAATTGCGGTCACCCGTGACCTTTCCGACCTCCTCTTTGATTGTTCCCTTCACTTCGTGGAAACTTCCCTTGATGTTGTCTTTCGTGCTGGTTTTCATATTTCTCCTTCGCCCTCGTAAAGCGCGGATTGCGGCTCTTCTGAGACTTTGTGAGGGCTGCCACCTTTGTAAATCTCGTGGCTTTATGAGGTCTGAGCAGAATTGATCACCCTCTGGAATGGGCCTTGCTGCGCCCCGAAACGGGCGGCAAACGGGGAAACACGAAAATCATTACGGGCTCGTTAGGGAAATTAGCTCATGGTCCCGTCGCCGCCGTTGCTTTCCTCTGTACTTCACTCCGGACTTCATCCACCTCTTTCGCCCCTTTTTCGTAAAACTTTGCCTCTTCTGGGGCGAGGTGGTGCAGGAGCTTCAAAAACTCCCCCGCATGAACCCGCTCTTCGTCAGCAATATCCTTCAGAACTGCGATGACGAACTTGTCGTCAGTGGACTCGGCAAGTTGCATGTACATCTGTACTGCCTCGTACTCTGCGGCCACCATGAAGCGAATCGCACGCACCACTTCCGCCTCGGTCAATTTGCGTTCGTTGGCGAGACCGGAAAACGGCGCTCCAAAACTCGGCATGGCAGGAAACCTCCTTGAACGGGATGAGGAGGAATCAATCTCCTCTTCATCCCGATAACATTCAAATTCTACTGCTCATGTACGCTGTCCAATGCCAAAGCGCCAACCACGTTCGAAAGGCGGAGCGCTTCCGTGCCATTCTGGGTTTGCCCTCGCGATTGACGAAAGCTGCAATTTTTGGGGTGGGATAATTGTCACGAACACCTCTGCACCATGGGTGCAGCTTTAGGAGGAACGTATGAAGCCTTCTTCCAAGCGACCGCCATCAACACCTACACCAATCCAGAACGAAATTACACCTACGCTGCATGAGCAAATTCGCAGACGCGCCTTCGAACTGTTCGAGCAACGAGGACGAGAAGAAGGGCACGAATTGGACGACTGGCTCCAAGCGGAAGAGGAACTGACACAACAGGGAACGAAAATGACTGCCGCATGATGAGTCCGTCCGGACGAACGAATCACGCACGGGCGGAACAGAGTCGCACGTTTCAAGGAGATGCTTCCCGGCCGGGCGACGAAGAAAAGGCTGATACTGAATGTGCTGAAACGGGGGCATCATGGCAACAATCCGGAAAGTGTCAGTGCTACTAGCAGGTTTCATTCTCCTCGTCTTCTCAATCTTCGTCTTCAATCAGACGGTGCAAATCGTCCAATCGGCAAAGACCGTCAACCCGACATTCGGGAACGGCGTGATGTGGGCGCTTATCCTCCTGTATTGCGCCCTACTGCTCACGCCTGTCGTGCTCTGGTTCCGTTTGCCAAAACGAACGCTGCCGCCAGCCGACGCTGAAGGAGCCGCATACGACCGCTTCATTTGCGATTTCAAGAAACGCTTGTCGCGCAACTCCCGGTTGCGCGGCGTCCCCGTCAACACCGCGACGGAGATCGAAACCGCTCTTCAATTGCTGGGGAAAGCCGCTGATGACACCGTGACTTCCGCCGCATCGGCTGTCTTTCTGAGCACCGCCGTCCTTCAAAGCGGTCGGCTCGATGTGCTTGTGGTGCTTGCCGCACAGACACGTCTGATCTGGCAGATCGCGCACATCTACTACCAAAGACCATCGTTGCGTGATTTCGTTCAGCTTTACGCCAACGTAGGCTCAACAGCCTTTATCGCCGCAGGTATTGAGGACATCGATATCGATACACTGGTGAGCACAATTTTCGGTTCCACGGTAGCCGCAATCCCCGGCATGCACTTGCTTACGAGTTCTCTGCTTTCCGGTTCTGCAAACGCCATTCCTTAATTACGTGTGGGCATGATTACGAAGGAATATTGCCGCTGCACCGTTCGAGTGGAGAAGATGGGCTTGCGCAGAGCCGCAACCTTACAAGCGGCAAAGCTGCTGAGCACCGTGGTTAGGGATGGGACGCTGCGGCTGTCCAAAGCGGCGATGGTCGCCTCAAAGAACAAAGTCACGAAGGCATTCCATCGAATTACACGGAGGCACGATCCGCTGGAGAGCACTTAGCGCACTCGCCGGGCAGAGAACCGTCGCCTCAACGGGATGACCACTAGCCCGGTTCACAAGGGTCATTTACGCGCCGTTGCCAGACCCGCATGAACAGCGGCGACGGCGACCGCCCATCGGGTCGGATCAGGTGGTCAGATGACTAATCTCTGTAAACCGCAATGTGACTTTCGTGAGCAAACTTGCACAGTATTCCAATGAGAAATCTGGCACGTTGTGTAGTGAGCACCGTTCGTTGTTCTGCATGAGTTGGACTCTCAAGGATGACTGGCGCTAGGCATCTTCGCTTCGTTCGCCCTTCCTACCAAGGCAGGCTGCTGTTACCTCTTCACGAGAGTCGATTCGAGTACCGCTAGCAGCCCGTGGTGCAAGTTCGGATCAAAGATATTGAGCTCGTGTGGGTTTGTGAGTAAGATTCCTGTTGTTCTTGCTGTGCCTTGTGGCGCCCGTTGGCCGATAAGCAAGCTGGCGGCAGACCTGCCTCAGCAATTTTGTGGGTGATCGGACTCTTCGGGACGCGTTTCAGCGTCATTCCGCGACCACCCCTTCGAGCGAAACACAAAACATCAAAGGAGACACCATGCATCGGACAACTCTGATGGTACTGTCCATGGTTTGCTTAATTGTGCTCGGGGTTATGATTTACAACCCACACCCGTCGGGGATTCTCCTCTCAAAGTTGAATTCCATCGCGCACGGACAAAATCAATCGTCATCTGCTGCAACGGTCATACCGCCGTTCTCTGTGTGCAGCAGGAATGTAAACGTTGCTTCCTTGCTCCCTGGTGGAGCGCATGAAGACCCGGATGTCGTGACGGCGGCCGCGTTCATCACCCTCACTGAAGCAACCTCCCTCGAGAAGGTCGCACAGGCGTCTTCGCTGGACCTGTATCACAAGATCACCTTGCTCGGTAAAGCGGAGATTTACGATGTGAACCTGTCTCCACTCCAGAACATCGCCTGCGCGACTTGCCATGTGCCGTACACGGGCTTCAGGGGCTCAACGAGCATTTTCAATGCAACCACTGCCGCTCAGGCTGGAGGGATTCCCATCACCAATGCCACTTCGCCAGAACCGAATTACCGTTTCGGTCCAAGAAATCCCCAAAGTTATGCATACGCCCCCTTTGCCCCAATCCTGCACTACAACGCAACCCAAGGGAGTTTCTATGGCGGCAATTTCTGGGACATGCGCGCCACCGGAATCCGCCTCGGCAATCCAGCGACAGAACAGGCACAAGGCCCGCCGGTGAATCCCGTGGAGATGGCAAATCCCGACACTGCATGCGTGGTTTGGAAAGCGTCACAGAGCCGATATGCTTCGCTGATCAAGAATATCTGGGGCGCTCAATCGTTCGCGATTCGTTGGCCTGGCGATGTTGCCGCCGTATGCGCCAAGCCAGGTCCACCTCCTGCGAACGATCCACTCCCGGTACATCTCAACACTGTTGATCGGGGAACTTCAAACTCCACGTATGACCACATAACGATGGCAATGGCATCGTATGAATCTTCACCCGATGTCAGTGCTTTCTCGTCGAAGTTCGACGCCTATCTCGCCGGGAATGCACAATTGACTGCCGCAGAACAGAACGGCTACGAGTTGTTCAACGGTAAAGCGCGTTGCAATCAATGCCATCTGAGCGGCACCGCGGTAGGCTCGCAAAATAGCCAGACGGCGGCGGACGTGGGCCCGCTCTTCAGCGATTTCACGGCAAACAATATCGGTCTCCCCAAGAACCTAGCTCAGCCGTACTATTGCGAGAGCAAGCCGGACCAGTTCGGATTTACCCCGAATCCCATGGGCTTCGCCTTCGTCGATTTGGGACTGGGGGCCACGCTCAGCGGTCCAAACAATCCGAATCCGCTGCAATGGAAACAGCTCGCGCCATTGTTCAACGGAACGTTTCAAACGCCCACGGTGCGCAACGTCAACAAGCGGCCGCGCCCCGACTTTGTGAAGGAGTACATGCACAACGGCTATCTGAAGAGCCTAAAAGAAGTCGTTCACTTCTATAACACCTCACAGGCTCTGCCGCGTTGCGCGCAAGGCTCTCGCGGCGAGAAGATAACTTGTTGGCCACCGCCCGAGTACCCGGCCACCCTGAACACGACGCAGTTAGGCAATCTGGGCCTAAGCAGCACCGAGGAAGATGACATCGTCGCTTTCCTTAGAACGCTGACTGATGGCTTTGTCACTGCGCCAGCGACAGCGACGAAAAAATGATAGTGCTCAACAGTCAGGTCCTAAGCCAAGCAGGGCGAACCAGCTTCCGTGGTTCGCCCTGCCTGCTTGAGAGGACAACCCTCGCCGGCCCAGACCAAGGTGTGGGGATGCGCGCAGTCCTCAATCTATTGGAAGTTAAGGTTGGTGTTTTCTATCGTCGCCATGTCTTGCCTTTGTCGCGGTTCCGGGGTATTGGCGTGCCCCGCGCCCAGCAGTTGGCGCAGGATCACAAGCGCTGGACGTCAAGCGAACAGACGGCCACGTCGATTGGCTCGCCCCTAAAAAGGGCGAACCGATCCTAGCCTTGAGTCTTCCCTGCACGGCTAATCCCGGACGATAAGGACCTGCAATTCTCGGCGCATCGCCCGATAGCCAAGCTTGAGTTGCCTCAATTGCCTGTTGATCTCGTCTCGAAAATCGCTTGCCGCCTTGTGGTCGTCACTTGGAGTGCTGTACCGATGTAATGTCTTGGGAGACAAGGTGACGAGATACGAAACGCAGCCAAGCATTTTCCTATTCGTTTTTTGCAGGGAAAGTGCACCTAACAAATCCGTTACGCAGGTCCACTCAGGGGTTTCGGCGATTGCGGCGCGGCTACGAATGTTTGTGGCGGCAGGGAGACTGAAAAAGCTTTCGCGTGGAATTTGAAATGCCCGCGCCAGCTCGACAAGACTTCTCGGGCTTGGCTCGACTTTCCCATTTACCCATAACGACACGGTCCCTTCCGTCACGTTTAGCGTTAGAGCCAGGTGTTTCTGACTCATCGATCTTTCGCGCATTAGACGCCGAAGATTATGCAGGACAACGCAACTCGGTTCGAATGACGTCTTCCTTCTCATTCTCACCATTATACCTGAGACTTTAATGGAATCAAAGTTTGGTTTAATTGTATTAAAGAGACTTGAGCACAATGGCATAACCTTTTTCTAGGTGATGACGCTCGATCGTAGGTAGCCTTGCCTCAAGAGCAACAGGTGCTTATGAGCGAAAACAGCAGTATCGAATGGACTGACGCTACATGGAACCCGGTGCGCGGCTGCACAAAGGTAAGCCCGGGATGCAAACACTGCTATGCCGAGACATTTGCAGAAAGATTCCGAGGAACTCCGGGTCACCCGTTCGAACAAGGATTTGATCTTCGGATCGTGCCGGACAAGCTGGAAGAACCGCTCCGTTGGAAAAAGCCGAGAAAGATTTTCGTGAACTCCATGTCAGACCTTTTCCAGGACGGTGTCCCAGATGACTTCATCGGCGACGTGGTGGACGTGATGTTGACCGCGTGCCAACACACGTATCAGGTGCTGACAAAACGTTCGGAGCGCATGCGCGACATGCTTAACTCCACGCTCTGTCGCGGGGCAAAAGCCTCTCACATATGGTGGGGCGTTTCCTCGGAAGACCGAAAGTATGGCTTACCACGTATCGCGCATTTGCAGCAGGCGGATGTCGCCGTCAGGTTTGTTTCGATCGATCCGCTACTAGAAGATTTGGGCGGGCTTGATCTTAGCGGGATCCACTGGGTAATCGTAGGCGGGGAAAGCGGTGCCAAAGCAAGGCCGTTCGATCTCGACTGGGGTAGGCGCGTGATCTTGGAAGCGCGCCGGCAGAAGGTGGCTTGCTTCGTCAAGCAGCTTGGCCGTCGTCCGGTTGAGAACGGGTTGCCCCTCCGGTTGGCAAGCTCCAAGGGCGGAGATTGGGATGAGTGGCCGGGAGACATCCGTCTTCGAGAGTTTCCGCGGGTGCAAGCCGACGTAGCTGGGAGGAGGAGAAATGTCGAAGTGGAAGGGTGAGGCGTTAATGGCGAAGGAGGTTAACGAAGAATTGGCGACTATCAGAAAGTTGGATCCCAATCCGATAGAAGGGTTATATAAATGGATCGATCGTGAGCTCGGTATCCCCGAAGGTGCTCTCGCAGGCGGAGCTCTTCATCCAGAGGATGCTCTACCCGTGTACCGCGACGCGGACGGAAAATGCCACGCAACTGCGGTGCTCTTGCTACCTGGCCTGCTGCCCCGATTGAAGCGTCCTCGTTTGATTGGGATGGTCGTGTACCGGCGAGAAACCGGTAGCTTCGTGAAAGCGATTCCCCTGCGTGGGTTCCAGAACTTTTGGGGAAAAGAAGAGCTTGACGGCCTGAAGGAGGCGATGAGGATATCGTTTGAAGACGCTCGTCAGCTTAGGGGACCTAAGAGAAGTCGTCCATCTGCTGTATAGACTCCCATTCGGAGAGCGGGCCGTTGAAAATACAGCGATAGATCTTGGCTAAACGCCGAAAAGCGACGAGACATGCGGAGCCACAGAGGAGACGCTGGCGTCCCGCGTTGAGGCGAGGAGAGTACTGCTCGGGGCCGTTCCAGCAGAGCGGCGTGGCTCTCTGTAGGCGTAACTATAACCTCCACCGTGTGAAGGTGGCACTCTACCGCTGAGTTA
>PLWX01000098.1:28161-38309 GCA_003151155.1 Acidobacteriaceae bacterium | reverse complement strand
GATGTCACGAAACCCTTGAACCCGATCTGGTCGCGGAGGATCGTCGTCAACGTATCTTTGTTTCCGCATGCAAACGTGCCGTTGATACGGTTGTAGGAGCACATGATGGACGACACTCCAGCCTTCACCGCGGTATCGAACGGTGCGACGTACACCTCGTGCAACGTCTGGTCGTCGATGTAGATGCTGGTGGCATCCGAATCGTAGCCGACGTAGTGCTTCACCTGCGCCATCACGTGCTGCGATTGTATGCCGTTGATTTCCGCCGCCCCCATCATGCTGGTCAGGAAGGGGTCTTCGCCAAAAGTGTTATAGCCGCGCCCGAATTCGAGATCCCGGTCGATGTTCACGAACGGCTGCAGGCATACGTCGATGCCCAGCGAGCGGGCCTCGCGACCGATCACCAGGCCGTTGTCTTCCGCATCTTTTGCGCTGAAGGTCGCGGCCACCCCCATGGTCGCGGTTTCGCCTTGCGAGGGATGGCGGGTCAGTACGCCCGGCGGGCCGTCGGCAAAGCGAAGACCGGAAATCCCGAGCCTGGGAATGCCGGCAAGGTATCCGGCCTGCCCCTGGTAAACCTTCGCATCTTCCTGCGTGCCGTGAATGAGCGTAATCTTCTCTTCCAGGGTCATCTGGGCCAGCAACTTGTCGACGCGCGTATCGCCCGTTACCACCGGCGCCTCCTGCGCCAGCGCCAGCGTGGCACAAGCGAGTAGTGCGCATCCGATCCCAACCTTCCACCCCATCCATCGACGCATAGAGCAACTCCTGTCCTCGTGCAGTGAGTAGAGTGTACGCGGGTGCCTGATGTCTCGCGACTTTTGTCTAGTCCAAAGACATGGGTGTATTCGGTTCGACACAATTTCGGTTCACGAAACCATTGCTTCTGGCTTTCTCACCATCCTCTGCTGAGTTGCTGGTCGAATGTGACGGGAATAGTGAGTGGTATAGCGATTTCACGACAGTAATCGTCGAAGCCATCCCTGATGTTGATGTCAGTCCGCATCAATCGCCCGTCGTCGCTCGATTTCGGATGTTGCAGGTACACGAACGTTTCTCATCTAGGAGGGATATTCCTGTCGGGCGCGTTCGAGGAGCGAGCGTAACTCCACGGTACGAAGGCTCGTCCAACCGCGATTCTATTTACTCAGGAGTAACTTCCGGGTTGCCCATGATCCAGGCTTTGTCAAAACTGCGCCGTCCTGATCTCCGGTTCCATATCCTTGAATCTGCGTCTCTCATCGCATCGACCCGTGCAATGATTCTTCGGAAAAAACGCCCGTTCCTTAAATCTCCTGCGACAATGGTTGCTGCCGATTAGCCGAGTTTTCCCATGCCACCGTTTGGTGTTTTGCGCTCCTCGGCATAAGCCAAGCTCGATGAGTTGCCGTTGTAGAGAGTTCGTTCCAGGAGGAAAGATGAAACAGCTTTTGCTCCTTCTTACGTTGATGTCCTTTTCGTGTCTGGCCTGGTCCGCTGACAAGCCTCTAACTTCCGTGACGTCTGCTGCAGCTGGTGCAGACAAAACTGCAAGTTCCACGGGCGACGATTTGAGCGCGGCTTCGACCGAGATGCAAAGTGTGATTCAGGCACTATCAGGCCGATGGGCTGTGGAAGTGACCTTCGAGCCGAGTCCCGATGCTCTCAAGGGTGCGCAGGGAAAAGGTGAAGAGTTTTGGCACGCAGGCGCGCAAGGCTTGACGTTGATCGACGAGGAGAACATCCGTGTTCCGCCTCTGGATATTCATCTTCTCGGGCTGCTGTGGTGGGACAGCGCGACGAAACAGTTTCACGGCATGGAGTGCGTCAATCAGAATCCCCATGCCTGCGACCTGAAAGCCGCTCTGAATGACGTGACCATCACGTGGGACGGGAAGAAACTGACAATCGACGAAATCGAAACATCGCCCACCGGCAAGAAGTCGCAGTGGCACGAAACGTACTCCGACATCACTCCCACGTCGTTTTTGCAAGTCGGTGAATCCGGCGAGGTGGGCGGGCCCTTCAAGAAAGTTATGACTCTTCGTGGGACTCGGATTGATCGCTAGCCTTTGTTGGCGAATCACCGCCCAACCGTCAGTCACTTTTTGATAGACATCCTGGCAGGCCTCTGGCGCCGGAAAAACTCGTGCGGTGCTCTTTAATGCCCCTCGGCGTTGGCGGGAGCAGACATTCCCGAGATGATTTGCCAGGAACCGTCCTCCTGACGCACCCAGGTGTGGATGATACGAATAACCGCGGGCTGACCTGCCGTCCCATTCTTGTCCGCCCAGATTAATCGAGCGCGATAGGTGACTGTCGCGGCGTTGCCGGTGATCCGCGTGGTCAACCGTTCCAAGTCGTAGGATTTGAGCGTCTCGCCCTTCTCGGTATGGATCGTGATCCAGTCCGTAATGTGATCCTTGCCCAGCGGCTCGGGGCTGACCGAAGGCCAACCGAGGAAGTTCGCGTTCCAGAGGGTGCGATATTGCTCGAAGTCTTTGGCCTGGACGTATTGCCAGTACGCCTGTTCCAAGGACCAGAGCTTATCCGCATCCACGGAAGGCGTTGTGCCGAACAGCGCTGGGGCGAGCATGACAGCCACTGTAATCAAAGCAACAATACGGGCCATGGCATCTCCTACGAATTGTTCGGCGAAATGATAGCTGACGAGAACAGCGATTACCACAACTTGATCAGGGATGAGCGACCTCGCAAGGCCCCCGCATCCCCGTTAGGCTAGCTCAACTGAATCCGGTCATTTACCGCTTTGCCGAGACTCTGCTTGCATCCGATGTAACGTTCGGTCGTCTGCACCGACGAGTGACCGAGCAGAAACTGAATTTGCTCCAGTTCACCGCCAGCGTTATGGCACAAGCGGGCACAACTCCGACGCAGATCGTGCGGAGCCAGCTTCCCGATACCAGCTCGAGTCGCGCACAGCCGGACGGTGTACCAGATCACGTTCTGCGTCAGTTTCCGTCCCCAAATACCACCGTTCTTTCGGATGGGTCGCAGGATTTTGCCGCCGCCTATTTTAGCTGCCGAAGTCCAATTGTCCACGTACGTTTTAACCCACGAAGGCATCGGCACAGTACGGATGCGTCTCCCTTTCCCGACCAGATCCACAATCACCCAGCGCTGCTCCCTCTGTTGGATCTGGTCCATCTCCAAGCCCGCCAGTTCTGAGCGACGCAGACCGCAACCAAGCTATGGAATCCGGTTTCGACGGCGATTTGAAGAAGAGCGGCCTGTCGCCCGCGTTTGGTACCGGCAGAAATGTCCAGTGATTTGCCGGCAGCGATCCATTTCTCAACTTCGTACAACTTCCCCGCGTGACAAAGTCCAGTCAGTTCTTTCGCCTGTTCGGCACTTGCGATGTCGCCTGAGTTCTCAATGGTGAATGTTCTTGTCACGGGAGAAGCATACGCCGAAGCCTTCAGCGAGAGAGGCCGACGATCATAAGAGCAAGGAATGTGTGGGTATATGACAACATGCTTTAACATCGACTAATTTAAGTTGTTTATTATCATAGTATTAGACATAATAAATGCATGAATTTTTAATAAAATTATTGACATTCTTGAGGAACGGAGCTAGCATCTAGTAAGGTGAAAAGAGCTTATGAAGACGACTCTGGTCGAAGTTCGGAAGCATCTCCGTCCGGGACGGGTCTACCGTCGCGAAGACCTGTTGCGCTGGTCACATGCGGTTGACCGCCACCTGCAGGAACTCACGGCTGAGGGCACCCTGCAGAAGTTGCGTAATGGGCTCTATTACTACCCTCGGAAGTTTTCATTTGGTGAAGCACCAGCCGAGGAGAATGAACTGGTGCGAGCATTCCTGCGCAGCAACAACTTCGTCGTAACCTCTCCCAACCTCTACAACCAACTGGGACTCGGAACGACGCAGCTGTACAACAAGCGGGTGGTCTACAACCAGAAGCGACATGGAACATTTGACCTTGGCGGACGAGCCATGCGCTTCGAGCGTCGCCTCAATGTTCCAAAGGAATTATCTCCGGAATTCTTGCTCGTTGATCTAGTGAACGAGTTGGACACTCTAGCCGAAGATCGGGAACAGGTTTTGGCTCGTGTTCCTGAAAAAGCCCGTAGCCTTGATCGCCGCAAACTCGTACGTGCTGTCTCGCGGTATGGAAAGTCTGCCACGCAAAAATACTTCCGCAGAGTATTGCCGCCGGAAAGCGTCCAGGATGCCGCCTGAACCGGTTCTTCTGCACGAACACAACGACTTCAGGCCACTTTTAGACGCTGTGGCACAGGCTGAAAAGATCGCTGATCCCGTATTGGTCGAGAAGGACTATTGGATCATGCATGTGCTTTTCGGCCTCAGACAGCTTGGACTCGAATTCCAGCTCAAAGGCGGCACGTCGCTCTCCAAAGGCTTCCAAATTATTCATCGCTTCTCAGAAGATATTGACATAAAGATCGAACCCTTTGATGGCATTGAGGTCGATACCAATCCGAATCATGAGAAGCAAACCCACATTGAATCTCGCCGGCAATTCTTCGAGAAACTCCGTACGAAGCTTGTCATTCCGGGTATCACCTCTGTAGAGAGAGACACAGCATACGACGACGCTAGCCTGCGCAACGCGGGCATCAGACTCTTGTACAAAAGCCTCTATGGCCCAAAAGAAGGCCTTAAGGACGGAATTCTGTTAGAAGCAGGGTTTTCCAAGACCAGTCCGAACCAGACGGTCACGATCTCCTCTTGGGCGTACAACTTCGCGGAGCAGAATAAAGTTGATTGTCGGGATAACCGGGCCATCGCCGTCGTCTGCTACAACCCGGAGTACACATTTGTTGAAAAGCTGCAGACGATCACTAAGAAGTTTCGCCAATTCGCGGAAAGCGGCACAATGCCGACCAACTTCCTACGGCACTACTACGATGTGGCTCAGCTGTTGGAGGTTGAAAGGGTCCAGAAGTTCATAGGCACGCCAGAATACCTCGAACACAAAAAAACGTGGTTCCGAAGCGAGAATCAGAATTTGCAGGCGACAGACGCTTTCACGTTGCTCGACCCAAAAAACCGTGAACTCTTCACGAAGGAATACGCCAAGACCGAAGCACTTTACTATCGCGGACAGGTGCCATTGGACACCATTCTCGGGCGCATCAAAAAGGATCTTCACAGGCTTTAGCAAAACTTCGAATTGTTAGGGTCGGCAGTTCGTCCTGAACAGATGGAAGCTATTCGCACTCGGGTGGAATGGGTAGGAATACCGGTGGGAGCGTCCAAGATTGGTGGCCTGTCGGCTTGGCGCCGGCCGGGTGGGCACCGACGGCGGGTCCCAAAAGGGATTCGGCGTAGGCGTAAGGGTAAGGAACGAAGGTTCGGTCCTTGGGCCCGCCAAAGTTCTCCCGCCACGTTGGGGGCAATTGGAACCAAGTGGCTGTATACCAAAGTTTGATAATGTTGCGGGCGATGGGACCGAATTCCGGATGATTGAGAATTGCCGTTCGCAACGCCTTGCGGGTCGGGGCGGCGGGCAATGCGGCGAATGCTTCCAGCAGTCGGTGCAGCAAGTCACGCCCGACGATGTCCTCGACCGTCCCGAAGTAACACGTGGCATAGCCGGTCCCCATCAAGTCGAACCTCGAAATGCCGCAGAGCTGCACCGACAGCAGGAGAAAATTCTCAAACGGATCAGGCAGGGGTGGCGCTGGAGCTGGAGGGACTGAAGCAGATGCGGGCGCCCATGTCGATTCAGCCAGCGGGTACTTGAATTGGTCCATCTCGAAGGTAGGCGCGGCGTTTTCGTCCGTGCCGGGAATGGGATTCTTAATGAGCCGCTCCATGGCGACCTTGATGCGAAACATCTCCGCCATGAGGACTTTGTCCAAGAGCTCGGGATGGCCACTGAAGGCTGTGTTCAGTATTTCGAGGAAGCGCTTGTACTGGCCGTTGAAGAGCAGAGCGTATTCCTCCAACTCTGGATGGCCGTGATAGTCCGCGACCTTCGCATTCGTCTTGATCGGGAAAACCGCGTCCATGTCAACTTGCAATTCCCCGCCTTGAGGATGGTCGGCTGCGTCGCCGGTGCCATCCTTTTTCGGGTCTCGGTAGTAGCGTTTCTTCTGTATTTGATCGAACCTGTAATAGTGGGCGAGTTCGCCCTCGCCGTCGTAAATGCGATTATTGCTGCCTTCACCTTGGCCGGTAATGAGGTCGAGGGCGACGAGAGCGCTCTTGAGGTCGGTAACGACAACCGCTGCGCCGCCGCCCGAATAGTATTTCTCGACCTGTCTCTTCGGATCGCCGGTGAAGAGGCGTTGCATTTCCATCCTATGAGTTAGCTCGACGAAACCGAGGTGAATGGCCTTGTAGAACTCACCAATACTCCAATAGTGAAGCTCGATGCGGTTCTCTGCGGAACTCTTCGCCCTCACACGAGGTACGAGAGAGCGACGGGCCTCGGAGATCTCTTTACGTTTGGCAGTCAGATGATTGTGCGGGACGAGGGCGATTTTGTAATGCAGCTCATAGTCGTCGTCACCCACCTTGGTGATGGGGACCAAAGGGTTTTCGTTTTTGAGCACGGATTTGTCAATGTGTCGGCCCGAAATGGGGACCCTTTTTGTGATGTACTGGACAATTTCCGCGTGCTCGGGTTTCACCGAGATTGGTCGTTCGATAGCGCTAAAAATCTTGAGGGCGTGGTCTGAGAATTTTTCAATGCCGACATCGAAGTCATCTTGGCCGGTGGGTAGATGCGTGGGATAAGGAGGAACGAAGTCGGGTGAGACAAGATCCGGCTGACCGCCGATGGCGTTCAGAAGATTGGCCGCGAGGGCGAGGTGGAGCATCTCCTCCTTGGCGACCGCGCGGATAATATCGATAGAATCCTTGTTCTCCTTGATCTTCGCGCTGTACGCGGCGGTGAGATACGGGGGGATCGTGGCATCGTCGGAACCGTACCGCACGATCTGGCGTATGGTGGCCGAGGTCGGTATACGTCGTGGAGAGATTTGCGGGTTGAATGTTGGCGACGTAGATTTGGTAAACCGTATCATGGTCGTGCAACGTTCGGTCACCAAACTCAGGAAGTTGAAATCACCGAAGGCAGGTGCCCGAAACGGCGTGGTGAAGAGGAGGGTCTTCAGCCTTTCTCCGCAACTGGCGGAGTGGTTACGTCCATTCGTTGTGGGTCGTCTTGCCGACGAGCCATTGTTCCTGACACCTGTCGTGCTGACCAAGAACGGAAAGCGTAAAGGTGGCGGGTGTCGATTGGAACCTGACAACTTTGTGAAACGTTCCTTGAAGCCCGTGCTTGAGAAGTTGGGACTCAAAGGTGGAGCACATGCGTTCCGACATGCGAACGCTACGCTGCTCGATTCACTGCGAGTGCCGATGGCAGTCAGGCAGGAACGGCTTGGCCACGTGGACTCGAACACCACGATGGGATACACGCACTTGGTGACGGCTGACGATATAGAAGCAGCCGGAAAACTCGGGCAGCTTTTGGACAAAAAATTCTTTGCCCAAGATTTGCCCAAGTTGTCTCCACAAGCAGAAACGGCTCCTGAGTCGATGTCAGAAGCCGTTTAGAATCTGTAAGTTTTGGTTGCGGGGAGAGGATTTGAACCTCCGACCTTTGGGTTATGAGGCCGCATAAACATTGATTCTACATCAAACTTACGCGACTTACTGGCAACGTAGAATCGCGATGTTGAGCGGTGACGAATGCACACAATGGGCCCAAAATGGTCTTGAACTTGACACCGACCAAGCATGCAGGCGCTTATTGAGCTTGCGAAGAAACGCGGCGTGAGGGGCGAAGATCCGCGAGTCCAATTCACACTGGGAGGGTGTGTATCTTGCGGGAGGAAAAACGTGCGCCTTTGGGAAGCCGACATCGAGCACCAAAGACAGCGCCTCGCAACCCAGAAGGCGTTTTTTGGTTTCGCAGACGCCATCGTCGAAGAAGTGCGCACCGCTGCCGAATTACTCACGCTCGTGGCCTATATCTGTCTGATTTTCGCGCCTCGAACCAAATTTAGTTGCGCCCAGAAAGGTTCAACAAAACCGCAACGAACATTGGAGGAGGGCAGTATGAGCCGATCCTGCGTTTGTGGAGGTAGCAATGAGAACTGTCGATTTTGCGACGGCCTCGGTACCATTCCGGACAGACTGGCGACCGCGATCATCGCGCATTCGCATCGCCCAGAGCTGAAGACGATTAAGGTCACAAAACGCATAAGGGCAGCATATACAAGTGGCAGCTCTGCGGTGGGTGCTTTCCACCCCGGACGCCCGAACACCCATCCCCCTGCCGCCGACCGCTCAAATCGCTTCTGGCGTGTATCTATCACTTGCGGATAGCGTGTGATGATCCGTATTCGACTGTTTTTCCATCTTAACCAATCTCCAGCGATGACCCTCGAATCGGCATGCGGAAGAAATCGCTTGATTCCTTCCCTACAAGGCTCAACAATCTAGGCCACTTCAACCAATGCTTCGGACGTTGCGCTATGGAGACAATTGAGCCTTATCGGGTAATCGAGAGTTGGGATCAGCTCGTAAAAGTCGAAGCGGCGTTGAGCGAAGAGCAGCAAGAATGGGTTTTTAGAGGCGAAGGCAAGCATCGTCAACCCCAAACTACTCTTCAGCGAGTGTGCGATCAATTTGATATTCGAGGTGCCCAAAGTCTCAAACTCGAGTCATGGTTGGTGCAGGAGTTTCGACGTCACTTCCCCGTCTATAGCGGCTCTGTCCTCAGTGATCACTTCAAAAGCGGCCAACGGTTATCAGTTCAAAACCGGCCAACGGAAGTATCCGTCCGGGACTAGATTGTTCTACTCTACCGCCTCCTGTGGTGGCAAGTTGGTTTTAGTGGCCAGCTCCGCGGACCGCACTTGAGTTCGTTCGGATAGCAGTCGCGAGGTGAGAATGGGAATGTGATAGGCGCGGGGCGTCAGGGCGTGGAACGGGTTTCACCGCTGGCGCCTCCGAGCAGTTGCTCGATCTGTTGCGAGATGACCGACCCCATGTGTTCCGAGGCGTCGTATCCGTAGTGAGTCATCCGCACGTGGCCTTCCTGGTCGATCAGGATCACCGTCGGAAGAGAATCGACGCCCAGGGCCCGCGCGGCGCCGTTGTTGTCGAACGCCGCGGGAAGCTGCAGCTTCTTCCGGGAGAGGAACTCCTTCGCTTTCCCCACCGTCTCTCCCTGCCAGTCTGCATCCACAGCCAGGATGACCACTCGCGGGTCATTCTGGAATCGCCGGTAGACGGTCTCGATCTCTGGCAGCTCCCAGCGGCAGGGCAAGCACCAAGTGGCCCAGAAGGCGAGCACCACAACGTGGCCCCGCAGCTCCGACGACCTCACGGTGCCACCATCCAGAGCGGCTAGGGTGAAAGATGGGGAGGGGCGATCAGCCTGGTGTACCGAGGAGAAGACGACCAGCCGGGGGACCAGGACGAACGCCACCAGCGCGATCACCCCGACGGAAACAAGACTCAGCAGAAGGCTCTTGCCTCGCGTCCCGCTCCACCAACGCCTCGTCTGGGTCCCGGAGACGGTGAACAGGATAGCGGTGATGGAGACCGCCGCCGGTATCGGGAACCGGTGCAGACCGTCGTTCATGATCAACGCAGCTGTGCCGAGAAGCCCGGGGCAGCTGACCAGCAGGCCCTTCAGCCAGAGGTTGAGCGCCCCGGCGCGTCCCCGGGCGACGCCGGCAAGAAAAAACGCCGCCGCCGTGACCGCAAAAAGAACGCGCAGGTCGGAGCCCACGAACTGCGAGCGGATGGAGATGCCCACCACGGCAAAGATGGCGATGAGACCCGCAAGCAGGTCAAGCAGGACGCGTCTGGCCGACTCACGCATCGTTCCTCACTGCCATCAAGTTGCTGCCACTCGGTCGCGGCGGAGGCGGACAAGACGGAATGGCGGTACTGCGAGTCTGCTCCGAACCTTTCTCCGGCGCTAGCAGCGAAGTTTTCAGGGAATTGGTTCTCCGTCTTCCGCCGCCGTTGGCGTGCTTTCGCAGCCTAGAAGCTGATGTAGACGCCTCCCCAATCGTTGCGGACGGCCTCGGTGATCACTTCAAAAGCGGCAATGGAAGTGGCCGTGCGGGACTGAGAATGTTCTACCCTGCCGCCTCCTGTGGTGGCAAGTCGGTTTTAGTGCGCCAGCTTCG
>PLWX01000098.1:0-28103 GCA_003151155.1 Acidobacteriaceae bacterium | reverse complement strand
GTGGCTTCGGCCAGTTCGTCGAGCAAAGTGTGGGTCTCGCGATAGAGCACGCGGTAACCCTGCTGGATGGCGGCGTGGCCGATGGCCTGAGCTAAGTGACTCTTGCCGGTGCCGGGCGGACCGAGAAACAGGGTCCGACTCACCAGATTTCAGCCGATCGCCAGGATGAGGTCTGACGTTTGTAATCATCGGGACTTGCGGAAATAACGAAATGCCAGTTGACATTTGCGAATCCATCTATGTTCGTCTTGCTCGAATGACATCTACTGGGAAACAACACCTTTCGTTATAAATCCGCTCAACCTCCGACTTGTCTCTGCGTGAATGATACGAGTCCATTGTGCCAGCTTTCTTTATGGCACGACGGTACGGCGATAGAGAGAGTTTTGCCATAAGCCGCGGCCGCAATCGCTAATGTAGAGCAGGGTGCGAGAATCTCGCTCCCAGGCGGGCGAAAACTCATTGCAGTCTGCCACTCCGAGTTGACGATCGATACCAGAATGCAAATCACGCAGCGTCAAATGCCAAATTCCGCGTTTTAGCGCCGAATAGGCGAGCCACTTGCCATCAGGAGAAAGCGAAGGATACCGAGCGTTGAGGGTTCCGAGCGACACTATGTTCCCCTGGCTCCCTCGCTGGAACAATTCCATCTGCCCATTCTTGTTCGCGGCAGAGAACAGAAGAGTTTGTCCGGGACCAACACTGAGGTCATATACCTCCAGCGCGGGTTCGGTCACGCGCATTTCGTTTGGAGCGCCTTCCATGTCCGTAACCCACAGAGACCCTCGTCCTTTAACCGTGCGTATGAAAGACAGCCATTTGCCGTCGCCGGAAATGGCCGGTTGCAAAGCATCTCGTACAACGATAGAACCCGTGCGAGTGCACGAATCCAGCCGGATGATGTCGGTTGCGATCGAATCGCGTTCCACGAGTAGAGATCCTTCGTCGGGGGTGACCGAGAGCTGATCGACTTCTCCAACATTCACATGCAGGCCGTGCTCGGCGGACAATTGCACGAGCCGCCAACCATCGATCGTCATCGCCACAAAAACGATTCCCTCCTTCGTTACCGCCGGGGAGGCGATAGAAAATATGGAGGGACTCGCGGACAGACGCCACTGCTGTGACTTGTAGAGATCTTTCTCGTGTTGCCAGAAGCTGAGCACCTGGACGAGACACACCGCCGCCCATGCTCCTGCCCAAATCCGTTGCGGCAACGCCTGCAAGGCGCCCTTCCGCCATGACTTTCGATATAAGAGAAAGGTCAGCAACAGGACGAGCCATAGTCGCGGAACACCGAGCAAGGCATGCCATCCGGAGTCATTTACTTTGGGCCAGATGGGCCATCCGATTAGAAAGTAGAGAACGATGCAAAGGGCCGCGGCTCGCCATTGGCCCTTCTGAAGCAGGTGTTGGGCCCACACCGCACAAGGAAGCAACAGCAGTACGAAGTGATAGGACGCAGGCAACGTCGACGCCGCAAGCAAAGCAACGATGAGAGTCGACCACTCCAGTGGCAAGGTCTGTTTATCCCGAGCGGGCGAACTCAGCAACAGCGCAGGAACCAACACCAATAGTTGCAGGATAGGTTGCAGAATCGCGATCGCCCACCATGCTTGGAGCACGGGATGCGGATTCAGTTCCGGTTCGTAAGCGAACAGATGATGAACGACCGCACTGATGGAGTTTGCCTCGAGACTGTACGGGTCCATCGCCTCCCCGCGCAGAGCAGCGGGCAGAATTTCAAACGCGTAACGCGACATAAGCGTCTGCCCAAAGAATAGGATGGACAGCGCCAACACAAGCACGAGGCCGACAAGAAAGCCGCAAGTCGCCCGCCAATCGCGTTTCTTCAGGAAGTAAAAAAGGAAGAATATCGGAAAGATCTTCAGTCCGGCAGCGAACGCGACCAGAACTCCCGCGATTGCACTCCATCGACGAACGTAAAACCAGAGCGCCGATGTTAAAAGCAACAGGAGAACGAGGTAGTACTGTCCATATTCGAGGTTCTTGTAGAGCGGGAAGGAGAAGAGTGTCGCGATTCCGAGCCATCGCCACGAGATCCCGCTCAGGGAGCGAATCGACCAAAGCGTTGGCACTAACAGGAGGAGATTCAGCAGGAGCCAAACACGTTTGGCGGCGATGGGATCGAGCGAACTGAGCGGCAGCAAAACCAGAGCAGAGATCGGCGTGAGCGAATTAAATCCTACGACCTTCTGGTCAATTCCGAGGCGATCTTTTTGCCGGGCGAACCAGTCCCACTCGTAGATTCGGTCTGTCGAATATCCATCATGCACAAGCCGTGCAGTGATGTAGTAATTCGGGAAGTCAGTATTGACCGTTCGCCAGGCATGGGGAAGCACCCTGAAGCAAAAGATTCCGCCGCCGATGAGGAGTAAAGCAATTTCGATCACGAGCAAGGCGCGCGCATCTCCGCGGACTTTGATGCCAGCAGCCCGCGGCGCTTCGCTGGTCGCAGTAGCGAGAGTCACACCGCGACCGCGCCAATATATGGTTCGATCGGCTTCTCAGGCCGTGCAGCAACCTGCGATTCAATCCAGTCGTAGGTGCAGCGTAAGCCTTCCTCGAGAGAGACGGCGGGCGTCCAATTGAGCACTTCACGCAGCAAAGTATTATCGGAGTTTCGTCCCCGCACCCCGATCGGTCCCGGCACGTGACGCTTTTTGATCGGGAATCCAGCGATCGAGGAAATCATGTCAGCAAGCTGGTTGATGCTGACCATCCTGTCTTGTCCAAGATTCAACGGCTGGGAAAAGTTCGACATCATGATCTTGTAGAGCCCAGTGACGCAATCGGTGATGTAACAGAATGATCGCGTCTGCTCTCCGTCACCCCAAATGTCGATCACAGGATTGCCGGTCAGTTTAGCGACAGCGATTTTTCTGCAGAGCGCCGCTGGAGCCTTTTCCCTGCCCCCATCCCAGGTTCCAAGCGGTCCGAAAATATTGTGGAACCGCACGATGCGCGTTTCCATGCCGTAGTCTTCACGATAGTGGGTGCAAAGTCGCTCCGTGATCAGTTTCTCCCAACCGTAAGCGTCTTGCGGGGCAGCCGGATAGGCATCCTCCTCGCGGAGGGCCGGAACATCGATCTTCAGTTGACGGTACTCGGGATACACGCAAGCCGAGGACGTATAGAGATATCGCTTCACACCATTGAGCCGCGCCGCCTCGAGCGTATTGAAGTTAATCAGCGTGTTGCTGTGCAGAATGCAGGCATGGTGGCTGGAGATGTATCCCATCCCGCCCATGTCCGCCGCGAGAGCGAAAACCATCTCAACGCCGGCCGTGACTTCTTTGCAGCTTTCAACGTTTCGCAAATCCGCGATGCGAAACTCGGAGGCTCGGGTGGTGCAGAACTCGGGGTACTTCAAGTCTGCCCCTCTTACCCAGTAGCCTAGATCTGTCAGATAGCTGACAAGATGATGTCCGATAAAGCCACCGGCGCCAGTAACGAGAACACGTTTTTGCATTCGAAAACTCGCTTTCTTTGCGATTGAATTCGAGACTGCTGAAACCTACGCCGCGCCGATTCCGCGCACTACTGACTCGGTGGTGCGGCAGAGTATTGCCAAGTCCATCAGCACGGATCGGTGGGCGATGTAATAGAGGTCGTATTGCATGTTGTGATGGATTGGCAGCGCACGAGCCGGGCTGATCTGCCAAAGCCCCGTGATGCCTGGAAGGGCCTCGAGTCGCTTGCGCTGCACAGCTGTGTAGGTGTTCGCGATGTAGGGCATCTCGGGCCGTGGACCGACCAAGCTCATCTCACCACGCAGAACGTTGATCAACTGGGGAATCTCGTCAAGACTGGTACGGCGTAGCAGACGTCCCACGCGCGTGATCCGAAAATCCCCCAAATCGGCTGGCGATCTTTGATATTTCGCGGCGTGCACGTGCATGCTGCGGAACTTGAGGATCCAAAACCTCTTCCCTCGGTAGCCCACGCGCTGGTGCGAGAACAGGACCGGTCCTGGGGAATCGAGTTTTATAGCGACCGCAATGATGAGAAACAACGGACCAAGAATGAGGAGGGCAACGAAGGCAATCACTTTGTCGAAGCATCGCTTTACCCGCGCATTGCCCCTCTTCCCTTGAGACGCAATTTGCTCGGTCGTGATGCCTGCACTTTGGACAGACCCAACATTAATCGCGGTGCGGACTGTCGCAAGTATCACGACGAAACACAGGAATAACCTGAGAATGGAAATTGCCGCCTGCGAAAGTAATATTGCCCCCGGGAGCACGATTGCCATTCCGAACACGAAACCGCGTAACAGACGCACCGTGCGGTCGATCTCTAACGGCGAGGCTTGCGCGAGAGGAAATCGCTGCGGCAGGAGGGTGGCGCAAAACAGCGCAGCGCTAACCGCACCCAGTCCCGAGATCGAGCGTGCCGCGAGATGAGCCTGATGTGCCGTGAATGTGAAGCTGACGAGCAGAGCGATACCGTGCACAACAATCTCTTTGTTGTTCCAGGCGCTCTGGCTCCGAATGTCGGAGCGTGCTGCCTCAAACGCTGCTGCCGTATGCGAAGACATGGAATTGGGTAAGGTCGGTAAGGTGACTGCTAATCAGCTATGAACGTTTCCGCCACGCTCGAAGCCGGCTCCTCAGTTGGCGCAGTGGGATCTCCGGTTAGAGTTGGATAATTTCTCAAGCGAAACAATGCCATTGCGGCGTGAGCGAGAAACAGCGTGTTGGTTCTCAGATAGCGCCACCAGAGTCGTTTAGGGTCTTGCATGAGGCGATGGAACCATTGCAGTCCGGCACGTTTGACCCATTGCGGGCTATCCTTCAGGCGCCTGGTGTGAAAGTCGAAGGCAGCGCCGACGCCCACCATCACGGGAATCTTCAGCCGGCCTACATACTCGCTCATGAAGAGCTCCTGCTTCGGCGTGCCGATTCCAACCCACACGATGTCAGGGCGACATTCCTCCAGGAGTGTGGCCAGCTCTGCTTCCTCGTCCGAGTTGAGTCGGCGAAATGGTGGAGTATATGTTCCGACGATACAGGCCGCCGGAAAACGCGCCTGCAGGCAGTTGACTAATTCCTCTGCCACCCCAGGATTGCCTCCCAGCAGGAAGTGACGTTCGCCGGAAGTTTGGGATTGATCAATGACGCCGAGCATTAGGTCAGGGCCGAACACCCGATCAACGTGATAAAGCCCCTTCCACCAGGCTATCCACACGGTCGGCATACCGTCGGGCAGCATTAGAACAGCATTGCGAAACGCCTTCGCGAGGAGTGGATCTCTTCGCGCTTCGACGATGCCATGAGCTCCCGTCAGACACACATATTCGCTCGTACCAGACTTCGTGGCCGCCAGCGTCGATGCGATGGCCGTGGACAGGTTTACCGCGTCCATTGCGACTCCGAATACGTTGAACCGTTCGCTTTTCATACACTCGCAACTTCCGCGTGAGCCGTGCATTCCACTTTGCCGACCGCTTCTGAGACGCGGCGGTATTCAGCCACATATTTGGATCCCACGACGCTTGGCGAGAGATGGGAGACAGCGTCCGACGCAGGGCGCGCTCGCCTGATCGCAGCTTGCATCGCTTTCGTCACGGAGTTCGTGGCGCCCGAGCGATCGATATTCACATACTCGCACTGATCACCGGCGATTTCTCGATGCGCTGGAATGTCAGACGCGACCACGCGCGCTTGAGAGAGCAGTGCTTCGGCCAATGGAAGTCCGAACCCTTCGATATCGGATAAAGAGATAAAGAGTTCGCAGTCCCGGTAAAGAACGGCCAAATCACGATCACCAAGCCGAGAAAGATATAGAACATCATTCGTAATAGACAATCTTTCCGCCAGATTTCGCAGATGAGCAGTCTCCGGCCCCTCACTGCCAACGATCACAAGCCGAGTCTCCGGTGTAAACATGTTCATCTGCTTGCTGAGGCAAAAAGATTCGAGCAACAATGCGAGATTCTTGTTTGCGCGGTGCTGGGCAACAGCGAGCAGGTAAGGCTGCGGAATCTGGCGCTCCGGCGGCAAAGTGTCAGCAGAGAGGTGGATTGGATTGTGAATGCATACGGCCTTCTCAGCGAGGGTCGCGGGGAAATGCTCTCGAAGCCGTTCGAGTGTGAACTCCGAAACGCAGATGATCCGTTCCGATTGGTGTACCGCCTGCCGCAGGAACAGCCGGTTGAAAAGCACTCGCGGAAAACCGAAATTCCGGGGGCGATCATAGGGATACAAGTCGTGCAAGGTCGTGATCACGGGACAATGAAATTCGCGTCTTACCACGGGAGCTGGGAATGACAAATGCACCAGATCAGCGGACAGGCGACGAGCTAGCCGAGGAAGTTCGCGTGCGTACCACGCGCTTCGCGAATACGATCGGTTCGATATAGCGATCTCTACGACTTCTACTTTCAACTCACCGAGACCCAGAGTGTCTTCGAAGTACGCTCTCTGCCATGCACCGAGCGCCAGCGTTACTTCCAGGGAGCGGTCTACAAGATTCAGACAGCGGATCAAGTTGACCACGGTTCGGCAGATTCCGGATGGCTGTTCCGCCGCCCACAATCCTGAGATCAATACGCGCATAGAGGTGCGACTTTCACATCAGCTGAAATTGTGAGAAGTAATAGCCGCGCAGCGCCTTTTCGCTGTAACGACGCAAAGCTGCTGCCGTGCGAAGACCACTCAAGATCAAGGATGCCCACCGCGGGGAGCATTTCCGCAAGATGGGCGAGTATTGACGCGTGATTTGCTTCTGCTCCGCCAACTGCCGCTCCGGAAACGCGACAGACTTGCTCGCCGAATGAAATCGAAAATCGGCCAGCACCTTTGAGATGTGCATGAATCGGTAACCTAGGCGGCTTAGGCGGACGAAGAACTCAAAGTCCATCGCATAGTGCAAATCTTCATTCAGTAGTTGCCCATCATCCAGAATGCGTCTGCGAAAGAACATCGCCGTGGTCGGGATATATAAAACGCGGTGATAAAGGAGAACGAACGCGCTGAACGCGATCTCGCGGCGCAGCTGCAGCGGTGTTCCCTCTTCGTCAACCCAGGTGTAGTCCCCGTAAATCACATCGATGTTCGGGTGGTCGTGAAATGCCTTGACTATGGCGGATAAGCAGTTAGGCCGGTAGCGATCGTCGGCATTGAGCCAGCCAATCATTTCGCCCGACGCGACGCGAAACCCCTTATTGATCGCGTGACTCTGGCCCCGATCTCTCTCCGAAACCCATTGCATATCCGAGGAGAGTGAGCCGCGGCCAACGCTCCGCAATATTTCAACGCTCCCATCGGAAGAGCCACCATCGAACACCAGGTGCTCAACCGAACCGATCTTCTGAGCTTGCACACTCGCGAGACATTCCCCGAGAAACTTCGCCTGGTTGAACGACGGAGTCACAATCGTGATTGCCGGTGTATTCAACACTGTTTCAACAAAGGCTTCCGTTGTGCCACGATGAAGAGAGTGAGCAGCCAAAGCGGGAAGTTAATATCAAACCGTTCGGTGTCCACCAGGCCACGAACGACAGCCAGGGCCAGGATTGCTGCTGCAAGAGTCGCAAACTCGCGGTTCTGCGCGTAACGTACCTCGCGCATGAAACTCCAATAAAGACCAACGACGATGGTCACGCCAATAATTCCGTAGCAGAAGAATTGCTGCAGCAGTTCGTTGTGCGCCTGCCAGGGTTCGAAGGTTCCGATCGCTGGTATGACGAAGCGGAACGAATAAAATCCATGACCGATCCAAGGAGACTTCATCGCCTCTTCCCACGCAACCGCCCAAATGTAGGTTCGTCCCGTTAACGTCTCAAGATGGTTGCCCTGGTCGTAGGTGGTTGCGTAGGCCTCAAGCAAACCCCAGGAGAACGCGATGACCGCAGATGCCGCAACTCCTATCCATATTTTGGTCCGCCGACTCAAGTGTGAATCCCGCAGCAAATAGAACACAATGGCCGCCGCGAAACCGGCTATGGAGGCCTTGCTTAGCGTTCGTAACAGAGTCGCTCCGCAAAATGCGGCGAGGTAAGTCATCCACCGGGAATGACGCGAGAGCTGGATGGCGAAAAGCGTTGAAATGGCGAGCAGATAGCCGACCGCGTTGGGGTGAAGGAAATCTTCATTGCCGATTCGCAAATCGGGAAGGGTTGGAATGACCCACGCAATCAGGCCGACGATCGAAGCCCCTAACACGTACCCCCGCATAATTCCGCGGCATGCCTCAGAACTTTCATCGTCGTGCGCCAAAAGGAACACGGATGCGCAATCGGCGGCAAGCCCCATCCAGTACATCAGCGCAACGCCGGGCGACTTGGTTGCTGACCAGAACAGACTGGCCGCTGCGAGTCCGAGGTAGGCATACAGCCATCGCAACGCGACGCTTCGACAGTCCGAATTCGTACGGTTTGATGTGGCGACCCAAGAAAAGAAGACAAACACACAGCTCAGGGCGATCGATGTCGCGGTACCGATCATCGGCTCCGATTGGAACGCAAGAAAAGTAATACATGTTCGCCATGCAAGAAAGAAACCCAGAGCAACGGGCACTCCATAGCCTGTTTCTACTCTGACAACGGGATTAGCGATTGCGGAAGCCACGATTAGTCAATATCTGTTGACCGACGCCCGTTCGCGGAGCAATCCGCTTACTTTGGGATAGAGCAGCCATGTGATGGGGCCATAGGATAAGCGTCCCAGTGCGGCCCCCATGATGCCGAAGTGAGGAATGAGTGCGAATGCAACGACCAGAGAGATGGCGGCCCCGAAGAGATTCAGGCCCGTAAGATAGCGGACCTGTCCGAATGCCATCAGCGCGTAGTGTCCAGGGATGTTGAAAGCCAGGAATGCAAAGCTGAGCGCGACGAGCGACATACTCGTTGCTGCGTGCAATGAGAAATCGGCCCCCATCCATCGGGTCAGGATGGTCCGACTGGAGATGAGAAGTGGAAGCGCAAGTGCGAGCACACAGAGGAAGTTGAGGCGGGCCGCGCCCCAGAGAGTTGCGCTCAATATTGCCGGATCTTCTTGCTCGAGGCGAGCGCTGAGATGTGGGAAGAGGACGTTCAGTCCTGCTGCTGCCAGGCCGTGAATCGGCTGAGCAGCTTGAATACAAATTCCGTAATATGCCAGTGCCGCAGGCCCAAGCAGCGCGGCAACTAGCAACCGATCCGCCTGGCTGAATATGGTTCCCGACAGCGCTTGCAGCCAGCTATAGGCGCCGAACGACATCAGGTTCCGCAAGATTGGTTGACTGGAACCAATGGTCTGCGCAGGGAGGACCTTGCGCACGCTAATTACCAACGCAGAGATCGCTGCGAGTTCCCAAATGAACGAGCCGACCATGATGGCGATGACGCCGTGGCCCTGGATGATCAGAATCAGCGCGGTTCCGATGATCGCGATCCTGGTGAAGGAAGTGATCTGGGCGGCAGTACGGTAATTCTCAAAGGCTCGCAAGGTACTGATGAAAACGAAGGCTACCGAGCGTACGACGAGTACCAAGGCCCCAATCCGCAACGCCCCAATTAAGATCGCGGCCAGGCTGCGATCCAGCCGAAAGATATGGCCGGATGCCCACGGCGAAAGCATATACAAAGCGATCGCCACTACGATTCCACAATTGAGGTTTAGCGTAAATGACGACTCGATGACCTGCATGACGCCTTCATAGTCACGCCTGCCGCGCATCATCGAAACGTACTTGAGCGCGGCATCCCCAAATCCTGTACATAGAGTTCCGCTGCTTCCGATGATTGCCAGCACCAACATCCACAGTCCAAATTGCGCCATGCCCAAGTGCCGGATGAAATACCGGGCCGTCGCCAACATCAGCAGCGGCTGAACCATGTAGTCGAGCAGGCCGAAGGACACATTCCGGAGCAACAACCTTCGGGCAGAAGTAAGACTTGCGGTGGCCGACTGCATGCCACCCGGCAACAATACAGACTCAGAGTTCGTGGCCATTTTTTTGAGCGCGCCACGGTACGAACCACGACGGATGATCGCGCTTAAGGTCAAAGATCATCACACTAAACAACTGTTTACGTGGGTCATGTTCGGCGAGCGCGGACCATTCCGCTCGGCGAACGACAAGCGCGAAGCACCCTGCCCCCAAGAGGAGCGTCCCCGCCAGCATGATGATGAGCCGTGGCGGAAACGACTTGCGTTCTGGCCAGCTTGGGGTATCGATCACACCGATGTTTGCGGAGGACTTCGCTTCTTCAATGCGAGCCATCTCGTATTCCTGTGTGAGCAATTCGAAGATGGTTTCCTGCGTCTTCACTCGCCGGTAGAGATCTGCCCACTGCACGGCGAGGGCTGGAATCGCACGGAGGGACGGGTAAGGCGGGGCGTCAGACACTGCGGCTACCTTTCCGTAGCCGGTAGCCTGGTTCATTTCCTGGTCCAGTTGCGCGACCCGCGCCCGCGACGCACGAACCCGCACATTCTCAGGTCCGTAGATCTGATCGAGCGAACTCAGTTCCGAACGCGCAACGATCAACTCTCCTTCAAGCTTCGCAGTCGCGTCCACCATGGCTTTCGTCTGCTCCTTCACATCCAGGGTGGCATTCTTGCTGGAGAAGTTGCTTAACTGAACCTCGGCCTCGTTAAGGTCGGCTTTCACGCTGACAAGCCTCTGCTCAATGAACTGCCGCTCTCGACTCGCCGCCGAGGTATTCACTCTGGCGACCAGCATGTTCAATTCATCGAGATACGCCTGCGCCATATCACGGGCACGCCGTCGATCGGTGTCCATCACGATCAAGGTAATGATTCCTGTCTTGCGATCTTCGGTGACGTCGGTGCGCTTCCCGAGTTTCTTGATCGAATCTTGCTTGTAGCGATTCCAATAGAGTTTCTGCAGGTTGAAGCGGTCGACGATCCGTTCGCGGACCGATCTGCTTTGCAGTAGCTCCGCAAAGATTTCGCTGGAATTGCGAATCCCGAGAACGCTTCCGGCAAGAGCGCCGAGATTGCCGGGCATCATGCGCCCCGAGAGCGCTGCCAGCATCGCAGGGTTCATGCCTTGCTCCGGAGGCATGATGCGAGCCGTGGATTCATATTGCTTCGGGATTAAGAACGCGATGGCTGTGCTCACGATCAGCCCACACAAGGCTGCCTTGAAAATCGTTCGACGGCGCTCCCAGCCAATTTCCGCGCGGCGAACCCACGGCCGTGGAGCGGCAGGCCGTATAGGCTTCTCGCTGGAAACAAGTTGGTCGGTTGAGATCACGATTGAATGCCGATTTAGAAGCCAGCGACCTTCGCCGTAATGGCGAACGACGACATGAACTGTGCCGTGGCAAGCAGGTTCCGCCAGAAAACCGAGCCGCCAATGATTTTCTGGGGAACCACCAGGACATCGCCCGGATCAAGCTTGGTGCTGAGCACGTCTTCCCCAAACCGCTGGCCCGAGTCACGCCCTACGACTGAACCATTCGCACGAATCACAAACACTTCTTTCTTACTGGCCATTTCCGTTGGCCCGCCCGCCCGTCGCAGGTACCATCCAGCATTCTTGCCGGGCGTATAGGTGATTGCCGCCGAGTTGTACACCTGTCCAGTAATCAACACGAAACCCGGGCGCTTCGGGACGTTCAATACGTCACCCGCCCGGAGTTCGATATCCGCAGCACTGTTTTCCCACGCCGCGATGTCACTGCCGATCTTTATGACCATCCTTCCGCTCGCGGGCTGCGTGCGCAGTCGTTGCAGTACCTGCTGCTGTTGCTGCACGATCAACTGTAGTGTCGCCGACTGATCGGAGCCGCTCAAGGTCGGTGATATCTTTGTAGCCGCTGAAGTCGTCTCGATCTGCCGGATGAGTTCCGCGCGGCTCTTCTCTTCGAAATCTTTCACCTGCGCGCGAGTGAGCACTGCGCCGGGAGCATAAGCGGTGTTGCGCAATCCGCCTGCGCGCTTGAGCACGGAGCTGAGTCGTTCTCCGTCCTGGATGCCGTATGTGCCTGGATATCCGACTTCCCCGTTCACGGTGACGGAGGCGCCGATATCATTCCATCCGGAAATCTGGTGAATCGTGAGCACATCGCCCGGCTTCAGTGGGACATCCGCAGCTTCGTCGGCTGCTTCCACGGCCCGCCCAATATTGATTGTGGTGCGATGACTCGCTACGCTGTTTCCCTGCTTGATCTCATAGCTGGTGAGATCCGCGTGATCCAGCAGCGCGGAACGCTTGAACCCGCCCGCCAGGCGAACGAGTTGTGCGGCCGTCAGTTTATCGGGCAGCGGGTACGATCCGGGTCGGAGAACCTCGCCTTGGATGGTCACTTTCGGCGCGTCGAGTTCGTACCGGCCGAGCACACGCACGGTGTCAAAGGGCTGCAGCCGGATGCGCGTATTCCCAATCATCGCCTCCGACAAACTGAACTGGATGCTTTCCGGTCGGAAGTCCGGTGGACGTAATCGAATGATCTCTGCGCGGTCCGCAGGTTCCGGCAGCAGGTCCGCATAGGAGTGCAGTACATCCGTCAAGATCATGTCGTCGTGATAGGCAAACTTCCCTGGCCGGATCACGTGTCCCTCGACGTACACCGCTCGTTCGCTATAAGGAAGGATCGGAGCCACGACGATGCGATCTCCGTCCTCTACCGTGTATGCCTGGAGACTCTTACGCACACTCGCGAGGTCGGAAGCGCCTGCGATCGCGATGCTTTCCGTAACTCGCCCGCTATGAGCATGAACCCGATCGATCTTGATCTGTGCCGTGGACGCGGAAACCAATAGCCCGCCGGAGAGCGCGATGACATCGTCAAGATTCTGTTCTCCGCGCAATTCATAGATGGCGGGACGCCGTACCATTCCAGCCATGGTCACTTGCCTACCCGTCGGCGGAACGAGGATCGTATCTCCGGGCAACAGTAGTTCCGCATTGCCGCGCATCCCATGCAGAAGAAAATCATAGAGATCGATTTCAGAGATGAGTTGCTTATCGCGATAGTGCCGGACGATTCGAAGCGAGCCGACGGCGGTCGGCCCTCCTGCCGCATATAGGGCATTTAACGGTGTCGAGAGAGAGCTTACGTCGTAAGCTCCGGGACGCTGCACATCGCCCACCACGTAGATCCGCACCGACTTCATGCGTGCCAGCGAGAGCTGCACATGAATGTCATGGAACTGCGGTCGCAGAGTCTGCTCTGCGAGAGATTGGGCTTGCGCCATGGTCAGTCCGGAAACCATCACCGGGCCCGCCTCGGGCAGAGTCAGCCGTCCCTCATGATCGACTACGCGCGAGAGTGTCTGCGAGACGCTACCCCACAAACTCACTAGAACCGCATCTCCAGGTCCCACTACGTAGTCCGGTCCAACGGGAAGGTCCGTCACCATTTCGCTGGAGTTCAAGCCATGATGCAGGAACGCGTCTGAGCCGAAGCGTCGCAGTGACGAGGTCTGCTCGGGTACCTGGGTATAGAGATCGCGAAGTGCAAGGAGGTTCAACGGGGTGGGCTGGTGCAGCAACCCGTCTTGCGTCGGTTCGTTCGGATCGGTCTGTTGCGTTTGCGTCGCTGGTGGCGGTTCCTCTTTCTCCACTGCAACTTGATCCGCCGACTTTTTTCCGCTGAGAGCGACGCTACTACTTAAAACGTCGGTCGGATTGCCTAGGGGGCTAGCAACTTGCGCTTGTGCCGCGAGTGGCTGCAGACCAACGGAGGAAGGTCGCGATGCGAGCCCTTGCTGTGTCTCATCGGGAGCCGACATCGTCCGGTCAAGATCCGCTTGTGTTACATAGCCTCGTGTCCATAGCCAGGAAGTGAGCGCCTTGCGGAGACCGGCATCGGTGCTGATCCGCAGGAATAGCATCTCGTCCGTAATCGCGTCATCGCGAATGTCGATCCCTTGTGCCTGCATGGATTCCGCTGCGACTCGCTTAACATCGATGATCAGTTCGGGCCGGGTCTTCAGGATGCCGATAATTGCAGGGGCCGGCAGCGTCAACTCGGTAGACTTATCTGCGCTCGGTGTGGTGGGGTCCAGCGTGCTTGATGGCGCGCTTAACTGCGCGAACCCGCTCGCAGTAATCACGCTACAACAGAGAGCAGCAGCGATAAACCGCATTCCGGATCGAGTAAATGAATGGATCATGGCTGCTTTTAACTGGCCGATCGAGAACGCATCGGCTCGATCTCAAACTCACTGATCTCCACGGTCACCGATCGCATGATGATCTCGATCGAAATCACCACTCGAAGCTCGTGCTTTTTGCGCGTCAGAATGCCTTCCATTCCAGCCAGTGGTCCTGCGATGATCCTCACCCTCTCGCCCACGGAAAGATAAGGATGCGGTTGCGCCTTCACTTGCTCCGCAACCAGCCGAAGCCTGGAAATCTCGTCGTCGCCAATCGGCGTCGGAGAAGAATTGGAAGCAGCGATACCAATCACTCCGGGCTGTCGCACCAGGCTAAGCCGCTGCGCGTCCTTAATCCTGGTGAACAGGTAACACGGGAATAGTGGCAGTTCGAGTTCGGCATTCACACCGTTCTTCCACCGATGTACGGAGCGGTGTACCGGGAGAAACGTTTCTATCTCGACCTGCTGCAGTCGTTCAGCAATCCTCTTCTCGTGATGATGTCGTGTTTGCACCGCAAACCACCGCAAGCCGTCATCTTCGTTCCGGATTGTTTCAAGCCTCATTCGCGCCTCCTCACTTACAGCTTCGCCCTGTCACTTAGGTCTTTGTGACATTCCCGTGAAAGTCTCCGGAACAACTGCCTTGAATTGACTGGCCCTGTAAAGCGTTCGGCGCTCAGGCGATACTGCGGCCTTCGCGCACTGCACAACCATCGCCAACATCTGCGTGCTTAACCCAATCTCTTTCGGCTCGCAAGAGACGCAAGCCTTCACGCACGTGGAAAGCAAGACGAATACCGACGTAATAGGCGTGCGACGGCAGCGTTTGCATTCGTTCACGTGGACCGGCCGATGCCGCGATGCTCCCTGGGAGGCGGAAGGGCAGCAGCACCGACCGGCGTTGACGACGAAACCTTTTTTTGTCTGTCGTCAACTCACGCTCTAACAGCAAGTACAATTTCGAGCCGGGAAACTGCGCGGTCACCGAACGCTCAGCATATTCGTTTACCCAGCGAACGACGCCCTCCGGCAGTCGATCCACTGTCCAATCGGTAAGTTCAGGTGGAAGCGGAAAAGCGAACACCTTCGCCGCGGCGAGCGCTGCGATTCCAATAGAAACAGCTTTCTCTTCCGCGGCCGTTTGCTCGCGCACGCTTTGCCAGAAACTCGAGTCGGAACCATGAGCCGCAATCGCGCTATATAGCTCCAACATCCATGACGCTCGCGCCCATTCGCTGCGCAGATGCTTGGCGAGATGCGTGGCTTGCAGTACGAACGTTTGTTCCCGCGAGAGCGTCTGGAACACAAACGATCTCAGCAAACCGTTCTCTCTGGGCACCGAAAACATTTCAGCGGCGGATCGCAAATGAATCTCGACCGACTTTTGCGGCCGCGCTTTATAGAAGTCGCTGATCTTGGGATACGCCGTCTCGCCGGAACGAAACTCCAAGATTCCTGACGAGGCGGCGACCATTGCGTATCCCAAGCGGCGCATGAGGGTCTTGCATTGCACCGCTGCATCCTCACTGCACCAGAAATCGAGGTCGAATTGCGAACGCACAGCCGGATGCGCGCAGTATTCCGCACCGAGACTGAACCCTTTCACATTCAAGAAGTCCAGCCCTTCATTGCGAAACGCGGTGTTCAGCCTGACAAACTCATCCATCAGTGAATCGGTACGATCCCGATTGTCCAACTGATTCTGTTGCAGTCCTTCAACCACAGAACCGGGCACGACTTCGAACAGACCTCGGACTCGAATCGCCTCCAGGAAGTACAGGGCTAATCCGCTGGCATCGAGCCACGTTCCCAACCCCCGCCAATCACGCGCCCTGAAGCGGCCAAGGCGCTCCGCCACCTCTTCGTTCGAGGCAACGGTGAACGCCGACAAAATCGCAGCCTGCAGCGTTTCGTTGGTCCGGTTTGTGTTCCGCTCACTCATACCATCTATTGCGAATAAAACTTTGGTTCGCCCAAGCTCCCCGCCGGGGGAAGATGCCGCAAAAAGACCACGATGCTCCACATCTCATCGTTGTTAAGAATTCCCTTTGAGGCCGGCATACCCGAAGGCGCAATCCCGTTCTCGATAATCCATTGCAATTGCCCATCGGTGTATGACTGCACATCCTCCGAAGTGAGCGAGGGCACCGGCGGCGACATGCGCGACGCGAACGGCACGCCGGTAGCCTGCCCGTCCAACCCGTGGCATACCGTGCAGTAATGTCCAAAGGCTTCCTTGCCATCCTTGATGGTCGCGGGCGTCGGCGGCTTGGGGTTCCTCGCCTCTTTGTTGCCGACGAAAGCTTTGTGTTTCGCTGCTCTCATGAATCCTGTTTCCATCTTGCCGGGCGCTGACACCTTGCACCCTGAACATCCAAGGACTGCAACTTGAATCGCCGCGAAGGCGACCGTCGGAATGTGTTTACTGAGCCACATGGATAGTCAGCTGCATGCCGCCATGCCCTTCACCACAAAAATGCGCACACTTCCCTCCGAAATCGCCGGTCTGTTCCGGAGTAAACGTCACCTGCGATGTCTGATGTTTCGGGATGTCGGTTTTAACGTGGAAATCGTCGGATACAAAGCCGTGGGTAACGTCCTGGCTATGGAACACAAGCGTTACAGGCTGGCCCTTCTTAATCGTGATGTCGTTTGGCTCATAACGAAAGCGTTTCGCAATGATGTCGATACGCTGTCCTGAAGCCGGCTTCGTGGCCCCGGTTTGCCCAAACAGCAACAGCATGCCCCCAACTACCAGTCCCAATTTGTAGAGCGCGATTCTCATAATTCCACCTATGGAGCCAGATACTTTAAGATCTGTTGTTCATCTTCCTTGGACAGCATCGCGCGGACCCGCATGTGCCTCAGCACCGATCCAGCGATCTTCGGAGAGAGTTGGTCTGGCGGACGATGACACCGTCCGCAATTCGCTTGAAAGAGTCGTTCGCCTTCGTTGCTTTGCGCCGCAGGCTGAGTCTTCGGCTTGCTCGACGCGTCGTTTTTCGCTTGCCCAAACGCCATCGCCAGCCCAAGAACCGAAATAGCCACCACGAGTCGTGTGATCATTGACGCCTCCCTGCCAGCGGCAACGTGAATCGATACGTCAAGTCCACATTCCATACGTTGAAATCACCCAGCGAGCTGAACTGGCGGGAGTAACTGCTACTCACTCGCATATCCTGCGGCAAGTAGAGATTCAGCCCGAAGTCTGCGGTCTTGGTATCGCTGGAATTCGACAGTGCACTGAAGCCTGGTGTCTCTCGAACAAAGCGTTGCACTCGCACCACCGGCTGAATGCGGCTCGCGAGCGACGAAATCGTGTTCGCGCGGGTGAATCGAAATGCGCCCTCCGCCCAATATCCATGCCCTTGTGGCGAATGCGCATACTCCGAGCGGATCTGCACGGGTACATCCACGGGCACCCACCAGAGGTAAGCGCCGGCGATATTCTGATGCGTGTCCTGCAGAAACCTCTGGTAGGAACCTCCAACCTCCAGCTGTTGATGAGGAAGGAAGACTCCGCTACGCATACCGGCCGCGCGTCCGGATTGCACCTGGTCGATCGTGGTTGCGGCCGAAAAATATGCCGTGTAGTTCCACTCCCATGAGTTTGTATTCGCGGCCACACCGCGAATCATCGCGCCATTGCTCGATCCCGACGTGCGCGTTCCCACCGTAAAGAGCAGGGGCGCGTCCGGAAGATCGCGGACCCAGATTGCGGATAGACGTTCGTCATACGTGTTGAAGGGCGTGAGGTAACGTCCAACGCTGATCGTCAACCGCTTATTGACCAAATAGTCGAGCTGAGCATATTCCAGGGTGGCGAAGAACTGACCGTCATAAGGACCGTTACTCGGTTGGCGGGCGATAAACCCACGCAAGTCGGCGCGCGATTCAAACAGCCAGTGATCGCCGAGAGGAACTACCGCTACCGGGGCAATGAGCGGCTGAAGGAACGTCTGGCCACCCGAAGTGGTGCTTACGAATCCCACCGCGCCGGAGATCAGCGGAGAGTCTTGCGCCGTGGCCACCGAAGTCAAGAAAAACGGCAAGGCGACTATCGTCACAAGGTGTCGAAAAAATGTCTTGCAGACAACCGTCTTGCCCATCGGAGAATTCATCTGACCTCACCTGCTCTAACTCGCCGGTATGACAACACCATAGGCGGCGCCACAAAACCGGTTGTCAAACGCGGTTGTCCGATTTGTCACTTGTTTGCAAACTCTCAGATGGCGACGAACGATGCCTTTGTATCAATTCCGTGGCAGGGTGAGGGTGGCTTCCAGCGTGGTGGATGGCCATAGGAAGATAGGTATGGGCAAAACGCTGCTGCGATATGTTGGACGCGACAAAGCTGAGTACCCGACGTTGTTCGCGATCGACCATGATGATCGTTCCCATCCCCACGAGCACGGCACACACGGGGTCCGTACATATCGCGCGGATCTCCTCGCTCGAACTTGCTAGTTCCGATTCGCGAACCACGCGGATGTGGAAATTGCGCGCGATCGCCGCCAGCGCATCTAGTTCGGCGCGCTGATCGAACTGTTCCAGCAAGTCAAGGTCGTTGGTCTCGACCACAAACCCTTGCGCAATCAACTTGTAGGGGGTCGCGGTAAAGCGCTTTAAGAGATCTGGAACTGGCGTTCGGGGGGGAGTCATTGCTCGATCACCTCGTGATGCCTCGCAAAGAAACGGGCTAGGTAGTCGGCACCTGCCTGGGGAGTGCCCGAATATCGATAGGTCCAGCACGGAAGATCTCTCAGCGAATCGATCAGCCTGTCTCGCGTGTCGATGGCGGTTGCAAGTTCCTTCGGCAATCGCTCTACGCTGTTGTTCACGTACTCCTGCACGAACGATCCCAAAGCCGGAACCATCTCCGGCCATCCTTCCGGCACTCTCTCAAGAAACACAAAAGCGCTTGGCGTACACCGGGCAGCTACTGGCACGTGGAACATCTCGTCGGCGTGCACCTCGAATGCGATCTCACCGTTGCCGGTTCGCACGGGCGTGAGTGGACGAAGCTCGGGAAAGTGCTGCACCGCGTCAGGAAGAAGTTTGACGGGAACCTGCAGACCGCAGGCCAAAAGCGAATCAGCGCGCGCCCTGATGTACGTCCAGTCATCCGAAAGCAAAGCAAAGCCTGATTTGGCGAGCGCAACTGAAAGCGTGGACTTGCCCGCCGTGGACGCTCCCGCGATCAGAATTCCGCGTCCGCCTTTCACCACGCATGCGCTGTGCAAAGGCAACACGCCGACGCTCGGCCCGAGCACCCCAAGAATGAGCGGGAGGAAGCGGTCCGCCCAGAGTTGTGTATTTCTCGACACCAACTGTGAAATCCGCGCCTCTACTGTCTTTCGGTGTAGATCGAAAAGAAATACATTCGACCCATACTGGGCGATCACCAAGTGTGCGGACCCGCGAAAGTGAACCGGCTCGAGTGCATCCCACGCATCGTTCACCTGCACCCGAAGTGTGAAGTCACAGGCCTGCTCTCCCGCCTGTCGTTTCTTAATCCATGGAGCTAGGGTCGTGGCGAACTCGGGGTGACTGCTTTGCAGCAGGCAGGTGGTGTCCGCGATCCGCAGCCACGCACCGCGAGAAAACACCGATCGATCGATCGCACTTTGAGTCATCACCAGGATGACTTTACGACCTCGCAAAGCACTTTGGGACGATCGCAATAAAGTCTCACAATTCATTCACAACATGGTGACAACGCAACAATGCTACGAACTTATATTTCGGCCCATAGGGCATTCATATGTCGAAGAAAGTTGTCTTCTTCTTTCCGTCATTCGCGAGTACGGAAGCAACCGCGCCGCTTGGCATCCTCGCCGTTGCCACGCCGCTACTCCGCGCCGGATACGAAGTCTGCCTCATTGACTCGACCATCACGCCCAACTTCGAGCGGCGCGTGCTCGAAGAGGTCAAGGACGCAATCTGCCTTGGAGTGTCGCTCGTTACCGGTCCCATGATTCGCGAGACCGCCAAGATCGCTCGCGCGATCAAGGCTTGGAACCCTGACTTCCCCATCATTCTTGGCGGCTGGCATCCTTCTCTTCTACCGACGCAAACCCTCGAAGCACCCTTCGTGGACATCGTGGTGCGTGGTCAGGGCGAGGAATCGATGCTCGAAGTCGTGCGGCATCTCGAAAGCAAATCCGCGATGGATCTCATCGCTGGAATCGGTTTCAAGCGTGACGGGAAACTCGTCTTCACCGCCGAGCGTCCACTCCGCCCCTTGGTGGACATGCCACCGAAGGCGTATCACCTTGCGGACTTCGACGCCTATGAACGTGTCTGCGGACGTCGGTGGGCGATGTACACCTCAAGCCTTGCCTGCCCATTCAATTGTGCGTACTGCACCAACGCCGGGGTTTACGGTCGCAAGTGGAATGCACTGCCCGCCGAACAGTTCGTGGAAGAGACGGTTGATCTCACGCGCCGTTACAACCTGGAAATGTTGTGGGTTGTTGACGACAACTTCCTTGTCGATCTCGATCGTGCTCGCGCCATCAGCGAAGGATTGGTGCGCGCAGGCTCTTCCTATCACTGGAGCATCCAGGCGACCACCAACCTTGTGGCCCGCCTCTCTATAGACGATCTCAAGCTATTGAAGCGTGCAGGACTGCAGCAGATTTGCCAGGGTGCAGAATCTGGTTCGACCAAGGTTCTGGAAGCAATGAACAAGGACTTCCAGAATTTCGAGTCGATCTACGAAAGTGCAGCGCGCTGTCTTGAAGCCGGAATACGCCCGTCGTTCAACATCATCTTTGCATTTCCCGGCGAAGGTCCAGCGGAGCGGCGCGAAACCATTCGCTTCATCCTCGACATGTGCACCCGCTTCCCGGGAGCAGAATTCTGGACGAATATCTTTACGCCGTATCCGGGCGCGCCGGTGATGCAGCGCGCCAAGGAGATCGGCATCGACGTCCCGACCAGCTTTGAAGGATGGGTGGACTTCTTCCCGCGTTACACCGAACTGCCTTGGCTCAAAGGGCGTGAACACCGCCGCCTGCAGGTCACACGCGACTATCTGCGCATCGCCTTCGATCGTATTCCGATCGCAGCGCAACGCCGTAATACGTTCACCCGGCTGGCCCAAAAATGTATCTCGATCCCGGCGCGCTGGCGCCTGCGTAATGATTTCTATGCGGCTCCCGTCGAGCTCTGGTTGAACGGAAAACTGAAACAGCGCATGGCGCTGAAGCCCGCAGTGGATGCGAAACGGATACAAACCACTGCCACCGCGGAGGCATCGTGCTGAGCCGCGGCAAAGTCGTTCTCTTTTATCCGGCCTACGAAGGTCCGCCACTCAGCGCGCCAACTTGCCTTCTCTCCTTGGCAGCGACGCTGCGTGCGAACGACTATTCCGTCGTAATTGTCGATGCCGCCATCGCTCCCGACTACAAAGCACGCATCGGACGCGAAATCGGCGACGCACTCTGCGTCGGCATTTCTGTACTGACCGGACCCATGATTCATGGTGCGATTGAAATCGCGAAGTTCGTGAAGCAAGCCCGTCCGGAGTTACCCGTAGTCTTTGGGGGATGGCACCCAACTTTGCTTCCTGACCAAACGCTTGTCGAGGAATTTGTCGACTTCGTGGTGCGAAGGCAAGGCGAAGCCACATTCCTGGATTTACTCAATGCGCTGAGCGCAGGACAAACCGGCGACGGAGTTGCCGGTCTGTCTTGGAAACACGCCTCTCATCGTGAACACAATGTCGACAGGCAAGTGCAGCCTCTCGATTCCCTCCCCGTTCCCGCGTACGACCTTGTCGATTTTGACGCCTACGAACGCGCCTGCGGCAATCGCAAACTTGCATATGCCACCAGCGTCGGGTGTCCGTACGCCTGCAATTACTGCACCGACATGGTTTTTTATAAACGCCGCTTCAACGCCCTGAGCGCCGATCGCGTCGTTGACGAAATGACCTCGCTCGCGGCCCGCTATCGCATCGACGAGATCGCACTTCTGGATTCAAACTTCCCTGTCGATCTCCGCCGTGCGGTTGCGATCGCGCAAGGTATCAGCGATTCCGGCGTTCGCTTCCGATGGACGTTCCAGGCCTCTACCGATTTTCTCTTTCGCATGACCGACGACGAAGTTCTTTTGTTGCGTCGCAGCGGTGTGACCCACATGGGTTTCGGTACGGAGTCCACTTCGGAAAGTGTTTTGAAGCTGATGAATAAACGTCACCAGCGGATGAACGAAGTTTACGAAACTGCCCGCAAGGCGAATGTCGCCGGAATCCGCGTAACTTNNCTAAAGGAGTGGGCGGAATTGCCTCTGGGAACAAACGTACTCCCTTGGCTGCGCGGACGAGAGCTCGCCCGCCTGCAACGCATGCAGGCATATTTCCTGCTCAATAGTCATCTGCGAAAAACTACCAGGAATGCTTCGCCCATGAGTCGTATGGTTCGACGTGTCGTGCAGAAACCGGTGCGCTGGCGAATCCACTCCAGCAAATTTTCATTTCCCTGGGAGCTCTGGTTAGCGAGAGCAACCGAACGATGGGTGCAGCGCCGTTCGCTTGTAACCGGTCAACCACTTCCTGAAGTGACAGCAGCAGCGTGTAACTGAGGTGAGCCGTGGCAGACGTTCTGCTTACACATTCTTATCATCTTCCCTACGACCCCAAGCAGGTTCGGAAGATGCAGCCGTACCCGCCTCTCGGCACGCTCTATGCTGCGTCGGTGCTGCGCTCGCATGGCATCTCTGTCGGCGTTTTTGACACCATGCTCCAGGACCCTTCGATCGGCTTCCCCGAATCTCTTCAGGTTCACCGGCCCACTATCGTTGTCATCTACGAAGATGATTTCAATTTTCTCTCGAAGATGTGCCTCACCCGCATGCGCCAGGTCGCCTTCGAGATGATCGATGCCGCAGTGCAAGCACGCGCCATTGTCATAATGCATGGATCCGACGCTACCGACCACGCATTGCAGTATCTCCAGATCGGCGCCACTTATGTACTCCATGGGGAATCTGAGCTCCGGCTCAACGAACTGATTTCCATTTTGTTGCGCGGCCGCGATCCCCAAGGTCTCGCTGGCCTCGCATATCTTGATGCCCAGGGCCGTATGGTCTTCAGCGCGGCCCAAGTCGAAACCGCGCAATGGCTGCAGCTGCCTCTGCCGGCACGCGACCTTATCGATATGGATCTATATCGTCGCGCATGGCGGGACGCGCACGGATACTTTTCCCTCAACATGGTCGCCAGTCGCGGCTGTCCTTATCGCTGCAATTGGTGCGCGAAGCCTATCTCTGGCGATCGCTTTCACGTTCGTCCAGCAAATCAGGTCGCGGAAGAACTCCGCGAGCTGCACGACGCCTACGGTGCTGACCACGTTTGGTTCGGCGACGATGTGTTTGCGCTCGACCATCGCTGGACTCTCGAACTTGCAACCGAAGTGGAGCGGCGTGGCAAACCGCTTCCCTTCAAGGTTCAATCTCGCGCTGACTTGATGACTGCGAGAACCGTCGATTCCTTGCGGCGCGCAGGATGCGCTGAAGTTTGGATGGGGGTAGAGTCTGGCTCGCAGAAAATCCTCGATGCCATGGAAAAGGGCCTGAAGGTAGAACAGGTGGTGCAAGCTCGCAAGCTGCTCGGCAATGCTGGAATCCGCGCCTGTTTCTTCCTCCAATTCGGCTACCCCGGCGAACGCTGGCCCGAGATTCAGCAGACGATACACCTCGTTCGCGACACTCGGCCGGATGACATCGGTGTATCGATCTCCTATCCACTCCCGAATACTCGCTTTTATGAGAGCGTGCAGCACGAACTCGGCACGAAGCGAAACTGGCACGATAGTGACGATCTCTGCGCTACCTTCACCGCCGCATATAAAAACGACTTCTATCTTGCTCTTCGCGACGCCCTCCACGCGGAGGTCTCCTCCTGGCAATCCGGAGATGGAAATTCTACGAGGCGCATTGCGGATGCGTGGCAGCGCGTCGCAGCCTTGGAATCCGTGAGCCGCAACGCTCATGTAACGGAGCTGAAAGTACCCCCGGCCCGCAATCGCCGCGGATCGCAGGTGCTGCCGGTTTCCAGTCTCACGCTCGCCGCGGGAGAGGTTTGATATGGCCGACCTACTTCTGACTCACGGCTATTTCATGTATGAAGATCCGAAGGAACTCCAGATCCTGAAGCCCTATCCTCCGCTGGGCATTCTGTACATCTGCTCTCATCTTCGCCAGAAGGGATTTGATGTCGACGTCTACGACAGCACTTTCTCTTCCCGCGAAAATCTGTTCCGATATCTCCGCTCGGAGCGCCCCGGCATACTCGGCATATACGCCAACTTGATGACCCGCAAGAATGTGGTTGAGATCCTTGCGGTGGCACGTGAAGCCAATTGGCGCACCATTGTTGGCGGACCCGAACCAGGGGCGTACACCCTCGAGTACCTGCAAGCGGGCGCTGAATTCGTTGTGATGGGCGAAGGCGAACTCACGATGGAAGAATTGCTATCGGCTCTGCTCGCCAACGCTCCCAAGCATGCGATTCAGATTCCTGGTCTTGTGTTTCTTGACGAACGCGGCCTTCTCCATCAGACCGCAGCCCGTGCGCAAATCAGCAACCTGGACGTACAACCTTGGCCCGCCCGCGAGGCCATCGATATTCCACGCTATGTGAAAACCTGGCGCGACGCGCACGGCCAGGGGTCCGTTTCCTTCATCACCGCCCGAGGATGCCCCTTCAAATGCCGCTGGTGCAGTCACCAGGTCTTTGGTCAAACTCATCGACGTCGCGATCCCAAGCTCGTAGTCGACGAAGTCGAATGGCTGCTGCACACTTATTCGCCCGACATGGTGTGGGCTGCCGACGACGTTTTCACCATCCATCACGGATGGTTGCGCGACTACGCAGCCGAGATGAAACGTCGAGAGCTCAAAATCCCCTTCGAATGCATAACCCGCGCCGATCGCTTCAATCCCGAAGTCGCCGACCTGCTTGCCGGCCTGGGTTGCTTCCGCGTGTGGATCGGATCTGAAAGCGGTTCGCAGCGCATTCTCGATCGCATGGAACGTGGTGTGCGCATCGAGCAGGTGCAGCAAGCCACTGAGCTTTGCCGCTCACGAGGCATTCAGAGCGGCATGTTTCTCATGTGGGGCTACGAAGGCGAAGAGCTCGCAGACATTGAGGCCACGGTCGAGCACGTGAAACGCTCGCAACCCGATATCTTCTTCACCACGGTCTCGTATCCCATCAAGGGAACCCCCTATTTTGCGCAGGTGAAAGACCGCGTCGTGCAGTTGCGTCCCTGGTCGCAAACCTCCGATCGCGAATTCGACATCGCCGGACGTGCCTCCCGAGAATACTACCAATTCGCTGATCAATTACTTCGCGACGAAGTCGCCGTATCTCGCCTCGCTAAAGACGCCGGCAACGCCCGCGAGCTTCGCGAACGCATTGATGCAGCTCGCCTCGCTTTGCAGAATTATTCGGAGGCTCGAAGCTAATGCCCACCTCCGCCACACACACACCCGCCGCCGGGCTCGCTTTCGACGCCCTGGCCGGGGAGTACGACGAAAAGTTCACGACTTCGCTGATCGGCCGAGCGCAGCGCGACGTCGTCTGGGAAGTCCTGGACCGTACGTTCTCTTCCGGCGACAAAATATTGGAACTGAATTGCGGTACCGGAGAAGATGCCCTCCACCTCGCTCGTCACGGAGTTTCCGTTTTGGGCTGCGACGCTTCCGCTCGCATGCTGGATGTGGCACGTTGCAAGTTTGCGGTTGAGCAGTTCCGTGGCAGCGTCTCCTTCCATCAATTGGCCAGCGAGCACATCAATGAGATTTCCTATCGCGCGCCTTTTGACGGAGCGTTCTCGAACTTTGCCGGCCTGAACTGCGTCGAAGATCTCGGCCACGTTTCCGACGAACTTGCTGGACTCATTCGACCCGGGGGCTACATGTTGCTGTGTCTCTGTTCGCGCGCTTGCCTTTCAGAAATCCTGTATTTCGGCTTTCGATTGAAGTGGAAAGAGGCACTCCGTCGCTGCCGCGGCCACGCTCGGATACAAGTTCGAGGCGTTCAAGTCGCGGTCCAATATCCTACCTTGCGTCAACTCAAGCGCATCTTCTCGCCTTGGTTCGCGTTACGGGAAGTGCGCGCCGTAGGCCTTGCGATCCCACCGTCGTACCTGGAGTCGTGGGTCTCGCGGCATGAGAATCTATTTCGAGCTCTGGTTCGCATCGACCGACTCCTTCGCAGTCTGCCCGAGTTCCGTGTCTTGGGCGATCATGTGCTCCTCACATTTCAGAGGTGCGACGTATGACCATCGCTTCTTCTGCGCGAATCTCTGGTTTAGCAATGTCTTCCAATGTCTCGAACCAACTTCTCATTCGGTGTCCATGCTGTCTGGCGATCGTTACCGAACAAAGCCGCTCGCGCGACAATCAAGCAGAGCAGCTGCTGTGTACCTCTTGCCTCTTCCAAATCGTGCAGCGCGACGGAATCTGGGACGCCCTGCCTCTCGAGCGGGCCGCTCATTATGCGGCGTTCATCGCCGATTACGAAAAAATCCGCGCCGCAGAAGGCCGCGGTAGCCGCAATCCTGAGTTCTACCTTGCCTTGCCCGACCGCGATTTGAGCAAGCGAAATCAACCGCAGTGGAATATTCGTTCCCGTACGTATCAATGCCTCGCCTCACGAGTACTCCCGCCTATGGAGCAAGGCGGTTCAACCCGGCTTGCGGTCCTCGATCTCGGCGCCGGCAATTGTTGGTTGAGCTACCGGCTTGCCTTGCGCGGGCACCGACCGGCCGCTGTCGATCTCCTGCTTAACCCCTTCGACGGACTCGGCGCTGCCGATCATTACCAGCGCCGCGTTCCTTACTTATTTCCGCGATATCGAGCCGAACTCAATCGTCTTCCGTTCGCCGACCGTCAGTTCGACATCGCGATCTTCAACGCATCTTTCCACTACTCCGAGGATTACGGTCGCACCATTGCCGAAGCGCTCCGGTGCCTGCGACGTCCAGGCAAAATTATCATCGCTGACACGCCGTGGTACAGCTGCCAGCAGAGTGGCGAAGCGATGCTGCGGGAACGCCGCACATTCTTCGCAGCCAAGTACGGCTTTGCCTCGAACGCTCTTCCCAGCCTCGAGTTCCTCACCGACGAGCGTTTGGAGGTCTTACAGGAGAGCTTCGGACTGCGGTGGAACTTTCTCGATCCCGATTACGGCATGCAATGGCGATTACGCCCGCTCCTCGCCAAGCTCAGAAGACGTCGAGAACCTTCGCGCTTCAGGATCTACGTAGCTGAGGTAACCCAGTGATCATTCTTTTCAATCCTCGCGCCACTCGCCCCAAGAATCGACGTCTTCCCCTGTCGGTACTCGCTCTCGCCGCCATTCTTGAGAACCGCGAGCAGTACGAGATCGTGGATGGCAACGTCGACGATCATCCCGAGCAAACCATCTCGTCGCTCATCGCTGCACATCGTGTCGAACTCGTCGGTGTCTCCGTCATGCCGGGTCCGCAAATGGTCGCTGCTATGGAGACGTGCAGCAAAATCCGGGCCGCTCATCCGTCCATACCGATCGTCTGGGGTGGGTACTTCGCTTCGATTTACACCGACGCTGCACTCAATGCGAAATACGTGGATTACGCCGTTCGTGGTCAGGGAGAAGACACGCTTCTGCAATTGCTCGAGGTGATACGCGGTGCAAGAAGCCCCGAAACCGTGCTCGGTCTTTCCTACAAAGACAAGCTCTTCGGCATGAACCGGCACAATCCGGAACGCCCGATGCAAGGCCCCGACACATTCCCTTGGAGCCCGTTTTATAGGCTGCCGGTCGAGAAATACCTTCGTCCATCTTTCTTCGGCAAGCGGACCGCAGCACATCACGCCAGCATCGGGTGCCCTTTCCGGTGCAGCTTCTGCGGCGTTCATGCCGCCTATGGCAATCGCGAACTGATGGAGAGCCCCCGACGCACGGCTGCGATCCTCCAGCATCTCAAAACCAATTACGGTGCCGATTCCGTGCAGTTCTACGACATGA
>PLWX01000123.1:22040-27852 GCA_003151155.1 Acidobacteriaceae bacterium | reverse complement strand
AGAACTGGAGCGCGGACTTCACAGTAAGGTCCAGGACCTCGTGGATGTTCTTGCCGTGGTAACGGATTTCGAGAATCTCGGGCTTGTAGCGCGTGCCCTTACATTCTTCGCAGATGAGCTCGACATCGGCGAGGAATTGCATTTCGACGGTGACGGTGCCGTCGCCCTGGCAATTTTCGCAGCGTCCGCCGGGAATGTTGAAGGAGAAATGTCCGGCGGCATAACCACGCTTCTGCGATTCGGGCAGAGATGCGAAATGTTCACGGATGGCGTCGAAAGCCTTAATGTAGGTCACGGGGTTCGAACGCGGCGTGCGTCCGATGGGCGATTGATCGACCAGCACGACTTCGTCGATGTACTCGGCGCCTTCGATCGAGTCGAAGCCGCTGACCTGGAGGCCGGTGATCTGGCGTTTCTCGGAAGCAAGGCCCTGATACAGGATGTCGTGCACGAGAGTGGATTTGCCGGAGCCGGAGACGCCGGTGATGACGACGATCATGTTGAGGGGGATGGTGACGTCTATGCCCTTGAGGTTGTGAGAATGCGCGTTCTTGATAACGATGTTGCGTGAGGACGCCACGCGGCGTTGGGTGGGCAGCGGGATGTGGAGCTCGTCGGCGAGATAACGGCCGGTGAGCGAGGCCGGATTCTTTAATAATTCCGCGTACGTGCCGGCAGCAACCAATTTGCCACCGTTTTCACCGGCGCCGGGACCGAGATCGAGAATGCGATCGGCGGTGCGCATGATTTCAGGATCGTGCTCGACGACCAGGATGGTGTTCCCGAGATCGCGCAGGTCGTGGAGGATGTTGATGAGGCGATTCGTGTCGCGACTGTGCAGGCCGATTGAAGGCTCGTCGAGAACGTAGAGAGTGCCGACGAGGCGCGAGCCGAGCGAAGTTGCGAGCTGGATGCGCTGGGCCTCGCCACCGCTTAACGTCGAGGAAAGACGATCGAGGCTGAGATATTCCAGACCGACTTCGTTGAGGAAGCGCAGGAGGCTTTGGATCTCTTCGAGCAACTTACCGGCAATATCGGTTTCTTCACGGGTGAGTTGAATCGCGGAGAAAAACTTAGTCGCTTCTTCGACGGTCATCGCCGTGACTTCGCAGATGTTCTTGCCCGTCACTCTTACGTTGCGAGCTTCGGTGCGGAGACGAGCGCCGCCGCAGCTGGAGCACTGTGAGTATCCGCGGTAGCGGCTGAGGAAGACGCGAACGTGGAGCTTGTACTTTTTGCGCTCGAGATAATTGAAGAAGCCGCGAACGCCGTCAAACTTGTCGTCGCCTTCGATGAGAACGTCGCGGTTGGCCTTGGTCAGGTCGCGCCAGGCGACGTCGAGTGGAATGCCGGCGCTGCGCGCGTAGCGCTTCATCTCGGTGCCGAGGGGACGGTACTTGGGCTTCGTCCATGGCTCGATCGCACCTTGATTCAAGGTGAGGGATGGATCGGGGACGACGAGGTCCATGTCGAAGTCGATGGTGTTGCCGAAGCCCTGGCACTTCGGACACGCGCCGTATGGATTGTTAAAGGAGAAGAGACGCGGCTCGGGCTCGTCGTACTTGAGATGACAGTTCTTGCATTCGAAGCGCTGCGAGAAACGGAATCGTTCGCGCGGTGCGTCNNTTGGTGAAGTCGATGTCGAGCAGCGACTCTGGGGTGGAGAATTCGAAGATCTGACCGGTCTGGAACAAGCGGTTGAAGCCACGCTTACGGAGTTCGAAGAGACGGTTCTTGGTCAGTTCGTCCTGGGCGGGCGCGGCTTGCTTCTTGGGCTTGTGGCCTTTTTTCTTTTCCGGTTCAGCGGGAGCGGTTTGCGTCGCGAGCGGGAAGAGAACGTTGAAGCGAGTGCCTTCCGGCAAGGCGAGCAGGGTGTCGGCGATTTCGTCGACGGTATCTTTTTTAACTTCGCCGCCGCAATTGCCGCAGTAAGTGCGTCCGATGCGGGCGTAGAGCAGGCGGAGGTAGTCGTAGATTTCGGTGGCGGTGGCGACGGTGGAGCGCGGGTTGCGAGTGCTGTTCTTTTGCTTGATGGCGACAGCGGGGGCGATGCCGTCGATGAGATCGACGTCGGGCTTCTCGATGCGTTCGAGGAACTGGCGCGCGTAGGCGGAGAGGGATTCGACGTAACGGCGCTGGCCTTCGGCGTAGATGGTGTCGAAGGCGAGAGAAGACTTGCCGGAGCCGGAGACGCCGGTCACAACCGTGAGCTGGTTGTGAGGGATCTCGAGATCGATGTTCTTTAAGTTATGGACCCGCGCACCGCGGACAATGATGCTGTCGTTCGACATGTGACCCGTATAGCCAGCTTCCGGGCGGAGGGATTTCCGCAGGCGTACAGAGAGCTTCCGGAGGGCTAGTGAATCTTTCTATTATACGAGATTGTTTTGCAGCGTAGAAGGAGAGCAGGTTGCTGCGCGGGGCAATAGTCTCTGGATGCTGAGTTGTGGATGATAGGGGTCCTTCGACTGCGCACGCTGCGCGTGCTTCGCTCAGGATGACAGAGCCTAAAAATTAGCTATGCACCGCCGAAGTACATGAGGGCGAGGAGGTAGACCCAGAGGATGCCCATGAAATGCCAGAAGACGCTGGTGGCGTCGAGGACGAGGCGGTAATTTTCCGGGGCGCGGCGGAGGAAGGCGACGATCCCGGCATAGGCGAGCGCCGACATTCCGGCGAAGAGATGAGCGGCGTGCGCGCCAGTGAGGATGAAGAAGAAAGAACTGCTGATCATGGTACCGAGATAAACACCGTGGCGATGGAGCAGGTCCCAGGCGCGGTACTGGCCGTAGAGGAAGGCGCTGGCGAGAACCAGGGTGGCGCCGAGCCAAGGGAAGTTGATTTCGCGGCCGAGGCTGACGCCGGGAACATGCAATCCGAAAAGAGCGACGCGGCGACGGGCCTGTTTGCGGGCGCGTTCCAGGGTGAAGCTGCTCAGCGCGAGGATCGCGGTATTGAGAAGAAGCAGCTGGATGGGGAGAGGTACGGGCGTCCAGTCAGAGATGAAATTAGAGGTTGCGGCATCATAGCGGCCACCGGTGCGGCGGGCGAGCATGAGGCTGCTGAAGCCGACGAACAGCATGACGATGGAGGCAAGAACGATGTAAACCGCGAAGCGGGCGCGTTTCAGGCGTTCAGGGTAGCTGGGCAGGCGATCATCGTCTCCACCACCGCGGTGATCGCCACCACCCCAGTCGTAATCGACGGGGATCGGTCCGCGGCCTCCGCCATTGGAGGTGAGGGGATCGCGCGCGCGTAGTCCGGATCCGGGAGGGATAGCCATTGCGGGCAAGTCCGTGACGAAAAACGATCGGCAGAAAGAAGGCGAGAGGGATCGCCAAACCCACATCCGATAGGCGGGAGAATATCACAAGGGCGTGTGATATGGGAGGGAGGGAAGTGTATGGAATTGAAAAATTCCAGAGAGGCTGCAAGCCGCTCAAAATGCTAGTCCCAATGTTTATTTTTCGGCCACATTTCGGGTAGAGCGGGCTTCAATCCGCGGCAATGATAGATGGGAAGCCACTCGTCGGGGCGGGAGAGTGGGTGATCGGTGTGCCCGATGACGGAGTAGCTGGCGCACTTGGTTTGCATGTTGCGCTCGTGGCCTTCGCCCAGAACGATCATGCTTTCGCCCGTAAATTGGCGCGGTCCCCAGATCCAGTAGTTCTGGTGATTGCCAATAGCTTTAGGCAGGCCATATTTCGGTCCGAAGAAATCGATGGCGCCGGCGTCTCCGTAATTATTGGCGAAAATCGCGGTCTTGCTTTGTTCTTCCGGAGAAAGGGTGTGGTAGTAGGCGGCGACGGTTTGCGCGATCTGCTCCCACCCGAACATGTCGGCATAGAGCTGCGGAAGTTTGCCTTCGGGCTGGTTTTCAAACTTCTGTTGATGGATGCCCATTTTCTGTTCGTAGGCGATAAATTGATTCACGGGCAGAATGGGAAGGATGAGCGGGGCATAGACGCCGCTGATGGCAGCGATGACGAGAGTCAGCGCTGGCTTCGCCCAGACCCAGGCGCGGCGTGCGGTCGCGATCTCAAATCCTACGGCGCCGGCGGCGAACATCATGGGATAGACGGGCGCGAGGTAGTACATCTTGCCGTGCATCGCCATGAGCATCGCGAGGAAAATGATGTAAGCCCATCCCAGGGCGCGGAAGCGTTGGCCCGCTTTGGTGAATAAGAAAATCAACGCAAAGATAACCAGAATGCCGGTGGCGTAGCCGATCATTTCGGCTTGCGCTTTCAGGTATGGCAGGGGGGCGAGGACGACGTCGCGACCGTTTTCGCGGACGTTATGCATCAGTTCGAGGAAGGGGAAGTGGTGACTCCATTGCCAGAGGAAATTGGGCAGGACGATGAGGGTTGCGATTGCGCAGGTAAGCCAGAACCAGCGTTGGCGCAGGCTGTCGCGGAGCGGTGTAAATGCGATTCCGACTAACAGGCCGACGACCCAGAAGGCGATGCCGTACTTATTGAGCAGGGTGATGCCGACGAGGGCGCCGATGACGAGCCAGAGACGCTGGTCTTCGCGATTGACGATGCGGGCGACGCAGTAGGCGATGGCGGTCCAGAAGACGGGATCGAAGGCATTCATGGTGAAAAGATGTCCGAAGGCGAGGCCCACGGGGCACATCAAAGTGGCGAAGGCTGCGAGAAACATGGCCCAACGACGGCCACCGAGTTCGCGGGCGAGCAGGCCGGCAAGCACAATGCTGACGGCGTGGGAGAGAGCCGGGAGCAGGCGCAGCGCGTAGAGAGAAGTTCCGATGGTGTGTTGCAAGAGCCAGGCGACCCACGCGATCAGGGGTGGTTGATCGACATATCCCCACGCAGGATGTTCGCCGCAGGCGAGGTAATAGAGCTCGTCGCGGAAGTAGCCGTAATTCGGGCCGGCGATCGCGTAGAGGATCATGCGCAGCAAGGCGACGTAGAGCACGATCGCGGTGCCGGATGTCCACCGGGCGCGGATTTCCTGCTTGCTGATTTGCATGGTTTGGTTTGTCAAAACGGCCAAAGGCGTTCCCGCGCTCATGAGGAGTATTACGGGAAAAGTAGCAGAATGGTTCCGGATTGCCTACGTCGAATGTAGCGAAAGAGCCATCGTAAGTTCGTGTCGGACCGGAGAGTCCACAATCGCGCGTCCATCCGAATGTGCTTTCGCGAGACTTGGGCTAAGCGGTACCGCATTCCTTAAAGGTCATGTTTGCCGCTTTGCAACCGCTGCGCGTTTTGAACTGCGAGAAGAGCTCGGCATAGGAGCCAGTCATATATTGCGCTTCGGAGATCCCAAGCTGTTTGGCGGTGTGGTCGATCCAATCGGGTTCTCCCTCGATCTCCCCAAATTCGCCGATGGGCGTGTGGTCGAGCACGACGTCGCCCTTGCCGTCTGTCCACTCGGCTCGGAATTTCTCGTAGGTGAACGCCGGCTTTAAGCCGAGCGATTCGAAGATGGCGGCAAGTGACTGGCCGTCGCCCACCGAGGTTTCGGTTTCACGGCGAGACTTATGTTTACCGGCCGCGCCCTTGGCCTTATGCGTCACCTTCCACTTTCCGCCAAAGTCGCGAATACGGAGCAACTCGCCTTTCTTGCGGAGAGCGAGTCCGGGAAAATCGTAAAGGGTATTCATTTCGTGGGTGGACGGAGTTTTCTCGCGGAAGCCGGCGGAACGCAATTTCTCTTCGAGGGCTTTGCGATCCGCGATCTGGAACTTGATTTCAACTTCGTTCGGCATGATTTTGAGTATAGCTGTGGAATTTGAACTTTTAAGATATTGCGGGTTCTGGTTGAGGCATGCACTTGTGTTCGC
>PLWX01000123.1:0-22034 GCA_003151155.1 Acidobacteriaceae bacterium | reverse complement strand
GGCGGCAGTGTGGTCGGTCACTTTAATCTGCGATTGGATGCGATTGCACTGGAGATGGTTATTCCGCGGTGGCTGTGGATTCTACTTGTCGCGTTCGACGACGAACTCCGGCACCCAAAGCAGGGCGCGTTTGTATTCGGAGTCGGGAAAGCTCTCGATGGCTGACTTGGCCTGGACGGCGAAGGCATTGGCTCGCAAAAGAGCGGCTTCGACGGAGTCGTAACGCTTCAGGATGTCGAGNNGTCGTCGACGATCTGGAACGCCATGCCGACGCAATGGCCGTACTCGCCTAGCTTAGTGATCTGCTCCGGGGTTGCGCCCCCGAGGATCCCGCCAAGGCGCATGCAGACTGAGAACAGGCACGCGGTCTTGCGATAGATGAGATCGAAGTGTTCCTGGAGCGAGATCAGCTTGCCCAGTTTCTCAATCTGAAGGAGTTCGCCTTCCACCATCTTTTGTGTGAGCTCAATGAGGGTATCTAGGATGGCGAAGTTTCGCTCGGCGACGGCGACCTTAAACGCCTGCATGTAGAGCCAGTCGCCGGCGAGCACGCATTTGGAGTTTCCCCACTGCGTATTGGCCGACGGACGGCCGCGGCGGATCTGAGCGTCATCAATAATGTCATCGTGGACGAGGGTGGCGGTATGGATGATCTCGACCACGGCGCCGAGGCGGATGGCGCCCTGGCCGCGATAGTCCATGAGCTTGGCGCTGAGCAGGAGAAGAGCAGGGCGCAGGCGCTTGCCGCCGCCATTGCGAAGATATTCGCCGATCTGGGTGATAGCAGCGACGTTAGAAACCGTATCGCGGCCGAATTCACGCTCGATGGCGAGCAGGTCTTCGCTGATCAGCTCGAAGATCTCTTTGACGGATTTTGTCGCTGGACTGTTCAACTTTGGCTCTTGGTAACTCGATTCTTTGATTCAACCCATCCTGTCGCTGCGCGACAAGGATGGGGCACCCACAATATTCACACCCACAGTATTGCTAGTTGGAGCGGTAGTTCGTGAATTGTATGTCGATGCCGAAGTCTTTGCTCTTAATAAGCGCGATGACTTCCTGCAGGGTGTCGCGGTCTTTTCCGCTGATGCGGACGGTATCGCCCTGAATGGAGGCCTGCGCTTTCTTCTTCGAATCTTTGATGACGCGAACGATTTCCTTGGCCTTCTCGCTCGGAATGCCTTGCTGCAGCGTGATCTTCTGCCGCACGCGAGAATTGGCAGCCGGTTCCACGGTGCCATAGGTCATGCCTTTCAACGGCACTCCGCGTTTGACGAGCTTGCCCTGCAGGATGTCGGTAACGGCCTTCAGCTTGTACTCGTCGGAGGAATGGAGCTCGATTCCTTCCTTCTCGTCGAGCTTGATCTCGGACTTGGTGTCCTTGAGATCGAAGCGCGTATGGATCTCTTTGATCGCCTGCTGAATGGCGTTGTTGACCTCTTGCATGTCGATTTTGCTAACGATATCGAAGGTGTTTTCGGCGGCCATAAAACAGTAGTTTACACGTTTGTACGTACCACGGAACACCCACCACGGAGGCACGGAGACACGGAGAAAAACTAGGGTTGAATTTTGAAGAAGCGGTAGAAGTTTGCACCCGTTGCATGGCCGAGCTCTTCCAGGGTAACGCCTCTCAGTTGGGCGAGGTAAATCGCGGTATCGCGCACGTAGGCGGGCTCGTTACGTTTTCCGCGATGGGGGACCGGCGCGAGATAGGGAGAGTCGGTTTCAATGAGCGTGCGGTCGAGGGGGCAGAGGAGGGCGGCATCGCGAATGTTCTGGGCTTTCTGAAAGGTCAGGTTGCCGGCGAAGGAGAGCAGAAAGCCGATGTCGAGCGAATGTTTGGCGTGATCGAGGGTGCCGGTAAAGCAATGCATGACGCCACGGCCAGTCCAATTTTCACGCAGGAGACGGAAGAGATCGTCCCAGGCGTCGGTGTCGCTTTTTTGCGACGGGCGGCAGTGGATGATTATCGGGAGGCCGGCGGCCTTCGCAAGGTCAAGCTGTTGTACGAAGACCTGCTGCTGGATGTCGCGGGGGGAGTGGTCGTACCAGTAATCCAGACCAATCTCCCCCCAGGCGATGATCTTTGGATCGTTCGCCCACTCGGCGAGTTGTTGTAAGTTCGCAGCGGTCGCCAGGCTAGCTTCGTGCGGATGGACGCCGACGGTGGCGTGCATCCAGTCGTGCTGCTTCGCCAGACGCAGAGCACAGTCGGCGGTCTCGGGGCCGTCGCCGTTGCCGATGAGCAGAAGACGGTCGACGCCGGCTTCGCGGGCGCGCTGGAGAACGGCGTCGCGATCGGCGTCAAACTTTGTGCCGTCCAGATGGCAGTGGGAGTCGATGAACATCAGGGTTATTTCAGTCGCGAACCGATCGGCACGTCTTCGTGGAAGCCTGCGAGGACGGGCACGCCGCCTTCGAGCGATGCGGCGACGATCATGCCGTTCGACTCGAGGCCACGCAGTTTGCGAGGGGCGAGATTGGCGACGATGACGACTTTGCGTCCGATGAGCTTTTCGGGGTCATAGGCGAGAGCGATGCCGGCGACGATCTGACGGACTTCAAAACCTAGGTCCACTTCGAGACGCAGAAGTTTGTCTGCGCCCTTTACTTTCTCGGCTGTTTTAATGATGGCGACGCGGAGGTCGATCTTGGAGAAATCGTCAATGGTGATCTGCGGGGCGAGCGGGGTGTATGGACTGGGAGAAACTTCTGTGCTTGCGACTGCCGCCGGGACATTATCTCCGGCTGTGCTGGGCGCTGGGGTTGCTGTGCTGCTGGGCGTCTGTGGGTTTTCTTCGACGACGGGCGCTGCGGTGCGCTCCTGTTCCATTTGCTGCATCCTTTCGATGGTTGTCTTGTCGGCACGGGGGAAGACGGCTTCGACCTTTCCGAGCCTGGTGCCGAGATGCAGTTGTCCCCACTTGATTTCGTTCAGCTTAAACTCCTTGATGTTTCCGAGACCGAGTTGCGACCAGATCCTGGCGGTCGAGTCCGGAATGATGGGATGGGCCAACGCAGTAACGATGCGCAACGCTTCTGCCGAGGTGTAGAGCACCGTGGCGAGACGCGAGCGGCTTTGTTCATCCGTCTTTTCCGAAAGTGCCCAAGGTTCGTTCTCAACGATGTACTTATCGACGGCGGCGACCAGTCCCCATGCGGTTTCCAGCGCTTTTGAGAATTGGAACTGATCGAACGCCGTGCCGAACTCCTCAATGGTGCGGGTCGCGATTTTTGCGATCGCATCGTCGGCTGGCGTATGGGCAGCGGCGTGCGAGGGGTAGGGAACTTCGCCGTTGAAGTAGCGGGTGATCATCGAGAGGGTGCGGCTGGCGAGATTGCCGAGTCCGTTGGCGAGATCGGAGTTAAAGCGCTGCACGAGCGCGTCGAAGGAGAAAGAGCCGTCCTGGCCGAAGACGATTTCGCGCATCAGGAAATAACGGAGAGGGTCAGCTCCGAGGACGTCGAGGATGGTCTCGGTGCGCACGATGTTGCCGCGCGACTTTGACATCTTGCTTTCTTCGAAGAGAAGCCATCCGTGGGCGACGATGCTCTTCGGCAGCGGCAAACCCGCAGCGATCAGGAATGCCGGCCAATAGACGCAGTGAAAGCGAACGATCTCTTTGCCGACCATGTGAACGTCGGCGGGCCAGAATTTGTCGTACAGCTTAGTGTTCTCGTTGCCGAAGCCGAGGGCGGTGATGTAGTTGCACAGCGCGTCGAGCCAAACGTAAATAACGTGGGCTTCGTCGCCCGGAACCGGGATGCCCCACTTGAAGGTGGTACGACTGATGGAGAGATCCTTCAATCCGCCGCGCACGAAGGAGATCACCTCGTTGCGACGGGTTTCGGGGCGAATGAAATCCGGGTCGGAGTTGTAGAGCTTGAGCAGCGGCTCTTCCATCGCTGAAAGCTTGAAGAAATAGTTTTCTTCTTCCACGGTTTCAGTGACGCGTCCGCAGATGGGGCAGGGGGCGCCGGGAGTGTCGACCTCGACGTAGAGTTCGTCGTACACGCAATATTGGCCACGATATTTGCTCTTATAGATGAAACCGCGCTCCTGCAGGAGCTTGAACATGGCCTGCACACCGCGGACGTGTTCTTCATCAGTGGTACGAATGAACTTGTCGTAGCTTAGGCCCATACGGTCCCAGAGCGCCCGAAATTCGGCGGAGACCTCGTCGACGAATTTTTTCGGAGAACAGCCGGCGGCGTTGGCGGAGCGCTCGATCTTCTGGCCGTGCTCGTCAGTGCCGGTGAGGAAGAACGTATCGATGCCGAGCATGCGCTTGCGGCGAGCAATGGCGTCGCAGACCACGGTGGTGTAGGTGTGCCCGATGTGGGGGCGGGCGTTCACGTAATAGATCGGCGTGGTGATATAGAACTTGCCGTTAGACATGGGTATGTTCCAAGTATAGGCGGATCGCTTCCTGCATCACGTGCTTGAGCGGAACCTGGTGCTGTTCGGCGATGCGGCGGCAATCTTCATATTCCGGAGAGTAGTTGCTCACGCTGCCTTTGATCTGCGCAATCTTCATGCGGACTTCGCCCCATTGCGTCTGTACGGTTTCATGGCGCCGCGGCAGGACGTAACGCTGCTCGCGCCGGGTGCGAATGCCGATCGTGGAAGTCTCACGAAAGACGAGACGGGCAATGCGTTCGGCGTCTTCGGGCTTGGTGAGCAGGGTGATCAGCGTGCCGGGACGACTCTTCTTCATCTGGACTGGCGTGGCAAAGACGTCGAGCGCACCGGCGGCCAGCGCCTGTTCAGCGACGTATCCGAAGAGCTGCGGATTGAGGTCGTCGATGTTGGCCTCGAGAACGATGACCTCATCGATCGGAAGATCGCGAGTGGATTCTTGCGCTGAAGTGCTCTCGCCGACGGTGATGCGCAACACATTCGCGTGCGAAGGGAAGTTGCGCGAACCGGCGCCGTAGCCGGATTGTTCGAGAGTCATGGGCGGCATGGGGCCGAAGCTGTTGGCGAGGACCTTTGCGATCGCGGCTCCGGTCGGAGTGACGAGTTCTTTTTGAATGTCGCCAGAGAAAATGGGAGCACCTTTCAGCAGTTCGACAGTTGCCGGTGCGGGAATCGGGAAGGTGCCGTGCGCGCAGACGACCGTGCCGCCGCCGACGTTTAGAGGCGAGACGACGAAGCATTCGACGTTGAGGGCTTCTGCGCCCACCGCGGCACAGACGATGTCAACGATGGCATCGACGGCGCCGATTTCGTGGAAGTGAATAGTCTCTACGGGAACATTGTGAATCTTGGCTTCGGCGGCGCCGAGGGCTTCGAAGATGTCGGTGGCGGTCTGCTTGGCCTTCTCGCCTATCGTGGAGCCCGCGATGATTTGTTTGATCTCGCTGAGGTGGCGGCCGTGGAGGTGTGCCTGCTTCGGCGGGTGCGAATGTCCAGCCTCGTCGTCATGCGCGTGATCGTGGGAATGGACGGTACCGTCGGGGTGGCGATGTTCGTGGGCGTGAGAATGGCCGTGGTCATGCGAATGTACGTGATGCGCAGGCTGGGCGGCTTCGCGGGGACGATCAGGTTCGCCGTTCACGACGACATCGACCTTCGTTGATGTAATGCCACAGCGATCGACGCGCGATACCTGTAACTCCGCTCCGAGATTCAGCGCATTCACGGTCTGGCGAAGAAGATCGGCGGAGACTCCGGCATCGACCAGGGCGCCGAGAAACATGTCGCCGCTGATGCCGGAAAAACATTCAATGTAGGCAATACGCATGAAGGCGGAACCGGGGCTACGGGATTCCTCCACCGTGAAGCGGAAGAGGTGTGGAATCCATCATCGTAGGGCAGTGCGGCGCTTGGGGTCAAACCCGCCCTTTGTTACAATCGCTGTTTCTTCAGGCATTTACGTCGTTTCCGTCGCCTAACTGTTGGCAACAGGAAAAATCCACCACGGAGACGCGGAGTCACGGAGAAAATCGGGCTGAGGAGCTTCATTGCCACGGGTCTCCGTGGCGTGTGCTTCTCGTCATAGAAGGAAGCAAACCTAAGTGTATCGGTCTCTCCAGCAACGTCTCGTAGAGCACATTCAGCAGTTCCTGCGCCAAAAATACGAAGTTGAGTTGCCGAACCTGGTCGTCGATCAGCCGCCCAAGGTTGAGATGGGCGAGTACGCGTTGCCGTTTTCATTTGAGTTGGCCAAGCGGCTGCGCAAGGCGCCCCGCAAGATTGCGGAAGAGGTTGCGGTGGAGCTGCCGCCAATCGAGGGATTTGAGAAGCCGGAGGTTGCTGGGGCGGGGTACCTCAATTTCCGGCTGAAGCGTGGCGAGGCTGCGAGATTGTTGGCCAAGGGAGAAATAGGCCGGAGTATCGCGCGCGAGGGGAAGATCCTGGTGGAACACACCTCGATCAATCCGAACAAGGCTGCCCATATCGGGCACCTGCGGAATTCGATACTCGGCGATACGTTTGTATTACTGCTGCGGGCGGCAGGACGGACGGTCGATGTGCAGAACTACATCGACAACACCGGGGTGCAGGTAGCGGATGTCGTAGTTGGCTTCACGCATCTGCAGAAGAAATCGAAAGCAGAGATCGCGGCGCTGATCGAGCAGCCGAAGTTCGATTATTACTGCTGGGACCTCTATGCTCGCACATCGCAATGGTACGAAGAAGCGGCGGAAAATAAAAAGATCCGGATCGAGGTGTTGCATGCCATCGAGCAGGGTGGCAATGAACTTTCAGAAATCGCGGAAATGATTTCGCGCGCGGTGCTGCGGCGGCATCTTGAAACGATGGACCGACTCGGGATCGAGTATGACTTCCTGCCCCGCGAGAGTGAGATCCTCCGCCTGAACTTCTGGGCGCTGGCATTCGAGCAACTCAAAGAGAAGGGCGTGCTGTACTTCGAGACCGAAGGGAAGAATAAAGGCTGCTGGGTGATGACGCGGCGGGGTAACGAAAAGATCGCGGGGCAACCGGACGAGGACGCAAAAGTCATCGTGCGCTCGAACGGTACGGTCGGCTACGTCGGGAAAGACATTGCCTACCACCTATGGAAATTCGGGTTGCTGGGACGCGACTTCGGGTATCAGAAGTTTTATCGCTACCCAAACGGGCAGCAAGTGTGGATTTCGTGCGATCCGAAGGAAGGTGAGCCGGAACATCCGCATTTCGGCGGCGTGAGTGAGATTTATAACGTCATCGATACGCGGCAATCGGATCCGCAGGAGACGGTGAAAGAAGCCATCCGCCTGCTTGGATCCAACGACAAGGCTGACCACTACACCCACTTCTCTTACGAGATGGTAGCGCTTACACCGAATGCCGCTCTGAGCATGGGCTACAACGTCCCGCAAGAGGAATGGTCAAAACCCTATATCGAGGTGAGTGGTCGAAAAGGCTTCGGCGTGAAAGCTGATGATCTGACCGATACTCTTTATCACAACTCGTATAACGAGGTCGTAAAAAGACATCCCGAGATGGGGCCAGCTGAGGCGAGCGATATTGCCAAGATCATTTCCATAGGGGCCTTGCGATACTTCATGTTGAAATTCACGAAGGCTTCAGTCATCGCCTTCGACTTCAAAGAAGCATTGGCCTTCGAGGGCGAGACCGGACCGTACGCGCAGTACGCGGTAGTGCGGGCAACAAACATTTTCCGCAAGGCGGGCATAGCGCCGGAAGACGCGTTGGCTTACGACATCGATTTCGCGAAGCATTTCGCCGACACTCCAGAGATCTGGGAAATTTGGCTTATGGCGGCGAAGACAGCGCAGATCTTCGAACTCTGTATCGCGCAGGCCGAACCGGCGTATGCCGCGAAACACGCGTTCCAACTCGCGCAGCTGTTTAACAACTTCTATCACCGTCACCATATCCTTACGGAGGAAGATGAAGGTCGTAAGCGATTTCTGCTGGCGACGGCTGCGCTGGTGCGTCGAGAGTTGATCACGGTGCTGGCGGCGATGGGAATTGCGGTCCCGCCCGTGATGTAACGCCGCTGTCATGAGAAATTTGGGTAAATGAAAGTTACAACACCTTAGGTCTCCATGTTGAGCGGGTGCGACTTTCCACGGACATCGATCGTGACGCGACAGAAATGTGTTCTGCCTTCGCGGCTTCCGTAAGCTCGTGTCATTCTTGATTCGATCGTAAACAAAAATGCGTGAATTAATTCCGTAGGACAACCAGAATTTTTCTAGGGGATTGCTCTCGTTCCGCTGCAGCTGTCCGCGCCGTAGTTTCGGCGGCATGGAGAACCCAAACATGCAGCTGAAGCGCTTCCTCACCCTCTTTCTCTTTGCCGCGTTCGTGACAGGAGCCTGGGCGCAGGTCCCGCGTTCCAAGCACGTCGTGGTCGTCACCTTGGAAAACCACAGCTACGAACAAGCCGTCGGCAACTCGCAGATGCCTTACTTCAACGCGCTGATTTCCAAATATGCGATTGCCGACCAGTACTACGCCACCATGCACAATTCGCTTTCGACTCTGATGTGGCTGACTGCCGGGCAGACGGTCACGCTCAACGACAACACCATGCAGTTTTTCAACGTCGACAACATCGTGCGTCACATGCAGCAAGACGGGCGCAGCTGGAAGGTCTACGCGAGCCAACTGCCGTACACCGGCTATCTCGGCTACAACGTGAATGAGTATGTGAAGCGTCACAACCCGATCGCTTACTTCACCGACGTAGAAAGCTCGCTGAAATACAACATTGGTCCGAGCTCGCCGTATTTTCAGCGGGACATTGCGAACGGAACGTTGCCGGAATACTCGTACGTGACGCCCGACCTGATCGAGGACGCGCATAAGGGGACGTTGGCGCAAGCGGACGCGTGGCTGAAGGCAAACATTCCCCAGCTGCTGGCCAGCCCCCAGTTTCAGAAGGACGGAATCCTGTTCATCGTGTGGGATGAAGGCAACGTGCAGCCGATCGACCCTCGCAATGGAGGCGGCCGGGTAGCAACGCTGGTCATTGGTCCCGGGGTGAAGCGCGGCTACCACTCCCAAGTGCAGTACAACCATCAAAGCTTGTTGCGCAGTACTTGCATTGCATTGGCACTCAGTGGCTGCCCGGGTGGCGGGGCGGAGGGCGTGCCGATGACTGACTTTTTCGTGCCTACGAAGTCCTCGACATTGCAAGTGCGTTTGATTTCTCCTTCGCACAATGCGGTCGACGGGGCAGTGGAGCTGCAGGCGGCGGGAATGTCTGGAGCTTCGCCGGTGACCGGCATGGCGGCCTACGTGAGCGGCGCGTTGATGGCGAAGAGCGCAACCGCGAACCTGAATGGAAAGCTTAACCTCGCGCCGGGAACTTACACGTTGACGGTGCGAGCCTGGGATGCGTCGGGCCAGCACACCGATCTACAACGCACGATCACGGTCACTGCGCCGACACTGGCGGTGAACCTGATTTTCCCCACGACGACGCTGGTTGCCGGTGGAGCGTTGCACATTCAGGCAACGGGAATCTCTGGGGTGAACCCTGCGGCAGGAATGGCTGCCTACGTCGGCAGTAAACAAGTAGCGCAAAGCGCGGTTCCGAGCATCAGCACCGATGTTTCGTTGCCTGCCGGAAACTATACGGTTACGGTGCGGGTTTGGGATACGGCGGGTGCTTCGGCTTCCAAGCAGTACTCCGTGGCTGTGCAATAGCGCTGTACCCCCATGTCAAGGAGCCTCGCAGCTGGCGGGGCTCTAGTTATTTTCGAAAAGACTTTGCAAGTTCGTCGCCTTCGCGCGTTCCACCGTTGGTAGGGAGGTGGAAAATGCAATGGATTCCTGGTGCATGGATGGGAACAGCCGGGGTTGCGTTTCTAGCATGCCTGGTGGTTCCGGTCGCGATGGTTCCTAATCTAGAAGTGCAAGCTGGTCAGAGGCCTAACGAGGGGGAATACCGCGTTTTAGAGCCGCTGCAGAGTGGCGCTCTGAGCTTGTTCCCGGTGGTGCGAAACGACGAACCATCGGAAGCCAAGAAGTGGAATTACATCACGCTCGACGAGGGCTTGCGCAGTGGAGAAGTCGAGGTCACGGAAGCTGGCCGTGCGTCGGGCATGGTTCGGCCGCGACACGGGCAGGCGCTTCCGATACGCCAGTCGGGCGATCGGGTGAATACGCTTGCACTCATCAACAATTCTGACAAGCCGTTGGTGCTCCTGGCGGGTGAAATCGTGTCGGGCGGCAAGCAGGATCGCGTGATTGGCAAAGATCGTATTGTGCCGGCGCGCAGCGATCCAATCGATCTTTCAGTTTTCTGTATCGAGCCCGGACGCTGGGTCGGGAGCTCAGACAAGTTCGGTGCGGTGTCAGAAAACAACAACTTCAGCTTCATGGTTCAACCGTCGGTGCGCAGTAAAGCGATGGTGCAAAAGGACCAACAACAAGTCTGGAACTCGGTAAACCAGTCGGTCGAGACGGCCCAAGTGATGGCCGCCAGCCCGGCCGTTCCCCTGGAAGGCGGCGCAATCGGTGAAGCTCTTCCTTCGAATTCGCGGGGAATGAATACGACTTCGTATGCGAAGGCGATGAATGACGAGCGCATCGTGAGACAGGTGGACAGCGTGGCAGAACCGCTCGTGCGGTCGAGTCACGAGGTCTTGCAAAAGCTGCGTGAACAGCACGCGGTTGGGGTGGTGGTGGCAGTGCACGGCGAAATTATCTGGGCCGATATCTTCGCCACTCCTGAAATGCTGGCGGCGTACTGGACGAAGCTGGTGCGTTCGTACGCAGCGGAATCGTTCGACAACATCCGCGCCGGCACGGTCAAGGCCAGCGTCGTCGAGGCGCAAAAGTTTGTAGATCGACCTTCGCATGGCGAAGAAACGAGCGAAGGCGAAACCGGCCTCTACAACTATAGCGAAGTACGAGGGCAAACGATGTCGTCGTTCTATTTACAGGTGCTTCTGCCGGGGACGAAGTTTTATGCGCATATCAGCCGGGTAGCGGAGGAAGGTACGGTCGGAAAGCTGAGCCCGGCGTTGATTCGTTAAGTTGCACGGACGGTCAGTTTGCCTGTGGGACGTAGTCGCAGACTTCGCGACACTCCCGACAGTAATACTGGCCGTCAGACCAGAGGCGGCAGTCGTTCTCACCCTGGCAAATGACGCAATATTTCGTGCAGTCGCAATCTGCCTCATCGCGTTCGCAGGAGACGCAGCGGAAACGTTCAGCCATATAGGAAATGTACCGCCAAGGGGTGGGAAGAGGGAAGGGCTAAACCGCCGCCTCGGTGAGTTCGGCAATTTTGCCGATAAGAACTTCCGGAGAGTCGCCTTTCACGATGAACGCATCCACCGTGTCTATGACTTCTTCGGGGAAGCTCATGTAGGCGGAGAGGAGGATGATGGGCACCCCGGGCTTGGTGCGCTTCATCTCGAAAGCGACGTCGCCGCCATTCATTCCGGGGGGCATGTAGTAATCGAGCACGACGGCGTCGACCTCGTGGTCCGCGAAGGCGTGCAGACCGGCAGATCCGTCGGCAGCGGTGAGTACCTGGTATCCCTGGCGCTCAAGAATGATCTTGCGTACCTTGAGGCCGATTGCTTCGTCATCTACGCAAAGAAGTGTTTTCTTGGACACGGAAACCTATAAGTTCGCCTGACCATCAGGCGAAAGGAATAGAAACTGGTTTGGGAATTTGATTCATTATAGCGGCTGACGATGCAGCTGGCCGAAAAGCTTCTGTGAATCTCCGCCGGATCGGATGGCCCGTTTTTGCCCTGTGAGAAGGGGCCGGGGCCGCCTCATTGACCCGCCCGAAATCAGCGTGTTACCGTACAAAGTTCCGCCATCCCACGTAGCGCTCGCTGATCCGCCCGGCGCACAAAGAAGGTCCGTCGTTGAATCCATCTGTAGAGGCCAATCCTTCCATTCGTAAGACCGCCCTGAACGCCACTCATCGGAGGATGGGAGCGAAGATGGTCGATTTCAACGGCTGGGATATGCCGGTGGAATACCCGTCCGCGGGCGGGTTGATGAAGGAGCACCTGGCGGTGCGCGGAGGGGTGGGCCTGTTTGACGTAAGCCACATGGGCGACATCCGCGTGCATGGCCCGGAGGCGTTGAAGGCGGTGCAGCACATCACGATGAACGACGCCTCGAAGCTCAGCAATGGGCAGGCGCAATATTCGGCGATGTTGTATCCGCAGGGAACGTTCGTGGATGACGTGATCGTGCATAAGTTTGCCGACGACGAGTACCTGCTGGTGATCAATGCCGGCACGCGGGAAAAAGACGTCAACTGGGTGAAGGACAACACCAGGCAGTTCGATGTGAAGGTGGAAGACCTGAGCGACCAGTTCACGCAGATCGCGATCCAGGGACCGAAGGGCGTCAACACGCTGCAGAAGTTGACGGATGTCGATCTGTCGCAGGTGAAGTTTTATTGGTTCACGCGGGGTACGGTTGCGGGACTGAAGGACATCCTTATCGCGCGCACGGGATACACGGCGGAAGACGGATTCGAGATTTACATCCCGAGCGAAGCAGCGACCAGCGACCGGGTGTGGAACGAGTTGATAGAAGCCGGCAAGGAGTTCGGCGTTGTTCCGGCCGGACTCGGTGCGCGTAACACCCTGCGACTGGAAGGGAAGCTTCCGCTATACGGTCACGAGATTTCCGACACGATCAATGTGTGGGAAGCGGGGCTGGATCGCTTCCTCAAAATGGATAAAGGCGACTTCATCGGACGGGCCGCGCTGGAAAAGGCGAAGGCTGACGGTGTGAAGCGCACGCTGGTTGGCTTAGAGACGATTGAGCGCGGTATTCCGCGCGATGGTTACAAGGTGCTCGACAGTACGGGCAAAGAGATCGGCTCCGTGACCAGCGGATCGTATATGCCGTTCTTGAAGCGCAACCTCGCGCTGGCCTATGTGCCGGTAGAGCAGGCGGCGCTGGAAAACGTGGTAGCGGTTGAGATCCGCGGACAAGCGGTGAAGGCGAAGGTGGTGCCTTCGCAGTTTTATAAGCGTNNGATCACGCGCAGAATTCGCTGGGCGATATCGTTTTCGTCGAGTTGCCGAAGGTGGGCAGCGAGATCAAGAAAGGCCAGAGTTTCGGCACGGTTGAGTCGGTGAAAGCCGTCAGCGATCTATTCGCACCGGTGAGCGGCAAAGTGATTGCGGTGAATGAGGACCTCGCGACCTCCCCGGAAAAAGTGAACAGCGATGCGCATGGTTCGTGGATGATCAAAGTGGAGATCAGCGACCTCTCCGATTTGGAACAACTTCTGACGGCGGAAGCATACGAGAAGTACGCCGCGGAAGAAGCAGGGCACTAGAATCGTTGCTGGTACCTGCGAAGGTGAGACTGGCTGCTTCGGCACGCCAACTTCCGCTCGCAGTTTTGAACGTGGATCAAGCGACACGAATCGTATTCACATTTACGCGTATCTATATTCAGGCCGTTGACTCGGAACGCGGAGTACGGCCTTTGTTTTGAGTAAACTTCTTATGCGCTATCTTCCGAAATCCCAGACAGACCGCGAACAGATGTTGCACGAGATCGGCGTTGCGTCGATCGACGAATTGTTCGCGCCGATACCCGGTGAATACCGACTGGACCGCGATCTCAAAATCCCGCGGCAGTTCGGTGAGTCCGAGATTCTTGACTACTTCAAAGAGCGGGCCGCCGAAAATGCCAATGGCTATTCGATTTTTATTGGCGCGGGCGCTTACAACCACTACCGCCCGGTGGTTATCGACTCGCTGGTTTCGCGTGGCGAATGGTTTACGGCCTATACGCCGTACCAGCCGGAAATCGCGCAGGGTACGTTGCAATCGATCTTCGAGTTCCAGTCGATGATCTGTGAACTGACGGGCATGGAGGTCGCAAACGCCTCGATGTACGACGGATCGACCGGCGCCGCGGAAGCGATCATGATGGCCGTCCGCGTGACCGGACGGACCGGCGCGGTGCTGGCGAACTCGGTGCATCCGGAGTATCGCGAGGTGATCGCGACCTACGCGAAGCACCAAGGGCTGCCGCTATCTTCCGTAGGCTACGGCGAAAACGGCCGGGTTGATGTGAAAGCGCTGGAACAGGCGATCACCGATGAGACGGCTTGCGTACTGATCCAGTCGCCAAACTTCTTTGGCACGATTGAAGACGTGGCAGCGATTGCCGATATTGCGCACAAAAAAGGTGCGCTGCTGGTGGTGTCGATTGCCGAGGCGTTGTCGCTGGGCATCGTTCGTCCTCCTTCGGAAGCGGACATCGTGAGCATGGAGTCGCAATCGTTCGGCGTACCGCTGGGCTACGGCGGACCGTATGCCGGCGTGATCGCGACCAAGGAAAAGTTTGTGCGACAGATCCCGGGTCGCCTCGTCGGCGAGACCGTGGATCGCAACGGCAAGCGCGGATATGTGCTGACGCTCTCGACGCGGGAACAACACATCCGGCGCGAGAAGGCGACCTCGAACATCTGCACGAACCAAGCACTGATTGCACTCATGGCCAACATCTTCATGACCATCTATGGCAAGCAGGGACTGCGCGACCTGGCGAAACAGAACCTGGCAAAAGCGGCTTACGCCGTGTCCGCGTTTGAAAAAGCGGGAGCGAAGGTGCTGTTCAAGAGTTCGCCACGCTTCAACGAGTTCGTGGTGCAGACCAGTCGCGACTCCCGCGAACTGAACGATACGTTGATCGAAAAGAAGATCATCGGCGGCTTCCCGCTGAAAAAGTTCTACCCGGAGCTCGGCAATGCAGCGGTGTGGTGCGTGACCGAGCTGAATAGCAAAGAGGCCATCGACGCGGCTGCCAAGGGAGTGGGACGATGAACGAAAACATCACGAAAGCCTCAACTCACCTTTCGCTGAACGAAGGGCTGATCTTCGAGAAATCGTCGCCCGGAAAAAAGGCTTACAAGTTGCCGCCGCTCGACGTTCCTGAGATTGATGAAAAAGCACTGCTTGGCGATCTGGCGCGCGCCGACCTGGCGAACATGCCTGAGGTCAGCGAGATCGAGATCGTTCGCCACTTCACGCGCTTGAGCACGTGGAACTATGCGGTGGACTACGGCATGTACCCCCTGGGCTCGTGCACGATGAAATACAACGCGCGCATTAATGAAGTCGTTGCGCGGCTTGATGGGCTGGCGGGGGCCCACCCCTACCAGCCGGAGAAACTCTCGCAGGGCGCGCTACGGATCATGAAGGCGCTGGCCGACCAGCTGGTCGAGATCACGGGTATGGACTCGATCACGCTGCAGCCCGCTGCCGGGGCGCACGGCGAGATGACCGGCATCCTGCTGGTGCGGTCGTACCTGGAATCGCAAGGAAATCCTCGTAAGAAGATTTTGATTCCCGACTCGGCGCATGGCACGAACCCGGCAACGGCGGCGATCTGCGGATACCAGGTGGAAAATCTGAAGTCGAATGCGCAGGGCATGGTCGATGTGCCGTCGCTGGTCGCGCAGATGAACGAAGACGTGGCAGCGTTGATGCTGACGAACCCGAACACGCTCGGCGTCTTCGAGCAGGAGATCCACAAAATCGCGGAGATCTTGCATGCCAAGGGCGGCCAGCTCTACATGGACGGCGCCAACATGAACGCCCTGGTTGGCAAGACCCGGCCGGGCGATTTCGGGGTGGACGTGATGCACCTCAACCTGCATAAGACGTTCTCGACGCCACATGGTGGGGGCGGGCCGGGATCGGGGCCGGTGGCGATCAAGAAGCATCTGGAACCCTTTCTGCCGAAGCCGGTGGTCGTGGAGAACGCCGACGGCACGCTGCGGCTGGACTATGACCGTCCAAAATCGATCGGGCGGGTACGCATGTACTTCGGCAACTTCGGCATGCATGTGCGCGCGCTGGCTTACATCATGGCGAACGGGCCGGATGGTCTGCGGCTCACGACAGAAGATGCTGTGCTCAATGCCAACTACATTCGCAAGAAGCTGGCGGGCATTTACGAGCTGCCGTATGCGACGCCGAGCATGCACGAAGTGGTGTTCAGCGACCGCATCCAGGCGCGCAAGGGCGTCAAGACCGGCGATATCGCGAAGCGGCTGATCGATTACGGATTCCATCCGTACACGACGTCGTTCCCGCTAATTGTGCCCGGCGCGCTGATGATCGAGCCGACCGAGAGCGAATCCAAAGAAGAACTTGATTTGTTCATCGAAGCGATGAAGGCTGTGGCGGAAGAAGCTGAAAACACGCCGGATGTAATTGCGGGCGCTCCGCATCGCACGCGGGTTTCGCGAATGGACGAGACGGCAGCGGCACGCAAGCCAGTGCTGCGCTGGAAACCAAAAGCTAAGTAGAACTTAAAACTAGTGATCGACGAATGGGAGCCTGCGGGCTCCCGTTTTTTTTCACACAAGGCTCTGACGCGTACCCCCTCCCCCGTGCTCTATTGTTTTGTTGAGGTTAGAGAGAAAATTCCGGCAAAATATTGATTCGAGAGGAGTTAAATACCAAAATATTCAAAAGTAAGGAGTTAGCCGACGAAACGCGAGATGTTTCGACTGGCGCGCTCGAACGGCGAGCGCTCCGCTCAACATGACAAAACCTAGAGGAACGGATGGAAGAGGAAGTTTTTTCTCCCTATTTTTACAATAGCAAGTTGGAGGGGGTAAACTGGACACTTTTCCGGCATTTATATTCGGCTTAGAATGAGATAGATCGGCAGAAAACGGTGATTTTGAGGGCTTGACAGCCTCTTTTGCAACTTCCGGAGCTAAAACAAACGGGAGCCATTCGGCTCCCGCTTTCATTGCTACCGCACTCGCGCGGTTCGGAGTTATTTGAAGCGGGTTGCGGTGGCAACGGCGCAGGCGCTTAGGACCGTCGTGTTCGTCACATCGAAGAACTGGACGGTGGCTACGCTGACGAAAGCGTTGTTCTCGACGCTGATGTTTTGGGCGATGCGCTGGGTTCCGCGGACAAACGGGCCAGCAGGAAAAAGAATGTAGGCTTCCGACGTGGCGGTGAAGGTCGAGCGACCAGTTCGCTGCCATACGCCATAATCCGAGGTTCGCTGGCCGGGGGCAAACAAGGGGTTCTGGGTGGTGCCGCTCACGGTTCCATTTCCAGAGAAGGACAACATGGAGAGGAAGGGTGGTCCGAGCGGGGCGTGGGTGATGCAGTTTTGCAGGCTGACCTGCACCTTCCAGGTGCCGCCGAGATGTTCAATGTCAACGGTTTGACCGAAGGCCAGTGAAGAGGCGGCGCAAACGAAGGTGAGGATGAGGAAGGTTAGGTGGGAGCGGAGGTGGTTAAAGCGGATCGGCATGGGTGTTCTCCTCGTGCGCGCTGTGAAATTGAATCGTCACAATGCAGCAAGGACATGCTGACTTCATCCGTCGATTTCGGCCATGGAGCCGAAGTGAAGAGTTTATGAAGGATTCATGTCGAGGCGGTAGCCACTGACCGCGGATTGTGTCAATCTAAGGTTCCTTCCATGCCGGCATCTTCAGAGTTGGTCTATCGATTCGGTGACTTCGAACTCAACGCGAGAGCGTATGAGCTGCGACGTGCCGGCCAAGCGATTCGGCTGGAACGGCGTCCGATGGACTTGTTGCTGATTCTGCTGGAGCGGCGCGGTGAACTGGTGCCGCGTGCCGACATCGTCGGGCAATTGTGGGAAAAAGATGTGTTCGTGGACGTCGATCTTGGGTTGAACACGGCGATCCGCAAAGTGCGGCAAGCGCTGGCCGACGATCGCAGTGCCCCTAAGTTTTTGGAGACGGTATCGGGCAGAGGGTACCGGTTCATCGCGAGTGTGACAGTAGATGCGCTGGAGCCCGCCGAGAGTAAGCGTCGGAAGACACTGGCGGTGCTGCCGTTTGAAAACCTGGGCGGCGATCCGGAGCGAGAATATCTCGCGGATGGATTAACGGAAGAGGCGATCGCGGCAATTGGACTGATCGATCCGGAACAACTTGCAGTGATCGGCAGGACGTCGATCAACCGGTACAAACGCACGGCCAAGACGCTGGCGGAGATCGGCAGCGAACTGAATGCTGCTTACTTACTGGAAGGGTCAGTGCGCGGAGAAGGCGGGCGGCTGCGAATTACGGCACGACTGGTAACGACTGGCGACCAGGTGCAGATATGGTCGGCGTCGTATGACAGTGAGCCACGCAGCATTTTGGGGATGCAACGGGAGTTGAGCACGGCGATCGCGGAACAAGTTCGAATGAAACTGCTCCCGGAGCGGATGACGACGCTGGTCCGCCGGCAGACGCAGAACGTGGAGGCTTACGATTTATATTTGCGAGGCCGTTATTTTTGGAACCAGTTAAAACCGACGACGACGAAGCAGGCGATTGAATATTACCGTCACGCTACGGAACTGGACCCGGGGTATGCGCTGGCGTGGTCTGGGCTGGCGGACGCCTATTCTTCCAGCCCGATCAATGGAGATGCCGAGCCGCGAAAGGTCTCACAACTTGCGCAACAGGCAGCGGCGCAGGCGATGGGTTGTGCGAGCGATTTAGCGGAGTCACAAACTTCGCTCGGGTTTGTGAATTTGTTTTTGAATTGGGACTGGCCGTTGGCGGAAGCCTCGTTCCGTCGAGCGACCCAATTGGATGCAAACAATCCGCTGGGACATCGCATGGTGGGAGTTGTGCTCTCGCACAGCGGAAGGCATGAAGAAGCGATGCAGGCGATGAAGAGGGCGCGGGAACTCGATCCTCTGTATGCGATGCACCAGGCACTCTCGTCGATGATTGCGTTCCATGCGGGCGATTACGATTTAGCAGTGGATTTCGGTCGCCAGGCAACGGTAGTAGATCCGCAATTCTGGGTCGGATATTTCCACCTGGCACGGGTCTACACGCAGATAGGAAAAGTTGAACTTGCGCTGGAAGCGTTGCGCGCCGGGGAAAAGTTCGGCGGCGGGAACAGTAAAGTGTTTGCCCTGCGTGGGTATCTCTTTGCAAAGGCCGGCCAAGTGGATGCTGCGCGAGAAGTGCTGGAGATACTCGACGTGATCGAGCGCGGGCGTTACGTGCCGCCCTACACGCGGGCGTTGATCCATCTCGGACTCGGAGCAATAGATACGGCGTTCGATGCTCTCGAGAAGGCGTATGAAGTGCGGGACGTTCACCTCATCTTCCTGACGCTGGATCCGCAGTGGGCGCCATTCCGAAGTGACCCGCGGTTTACGGCGGTGTTGGACCGCTGCAATTTTCAGCGTGCCTTTCGCGCGACCGCACACTAGACCGTCTTCAACACCTTTCCAGCGATCAGTCCCACGACAAGAAAGCCGACTAACTGCGTGAACATGTAGGCGATGGTGTAGTCGGAGGGAAAGCCGTACCAGTTCCAATAAGGCACATTGGTCGCAAAAATCGCGACGATGCCGATGGTGGTGACGAATGCGACGCGTTTGCTGTACGAGCCGAGAGCGGCGCGGGCGAGGAGTAACGAGCACAGGAAAGCTTCGACAAACTCGGTGAGAAATTCGGTGATCAGTTGTGCGGGCGCGAGGGCCTTGGCTCCGGCTGGATGGTAGATGAGCAAGCCGGAAGGATTGAGGTTGAGCTTCTCCTGGTAATGGCCCATGGCATCGTTCATTTCGGCATGGGTGGCGTTCTTGCTGACGCCGAGGTCGGGAAAGATATACATACCGGAGTGGTCGCCAAGATTGGCGCTCATGGCGGAGAGGACCGCGGGTTCATTGGGGATCTCGCTAAAGCCAATGCGGCCGAGAGGCAGAACCATGTGGGCGAGCGACATCCAGACAAACATACCGATGGCGCCAAGGACTGCTGCGAGCAGGACGCGTTTCATGAAGGTGGCTCCCTGGGCGGGGATTATCGCCGCAGAAGCAACAATTCGCAAAGAGAAAGCGCTTTAGTGTTTCGGTGCGTAGAAGATGTAGTCGGCGGAGTAGTTGGACTGGGTTTCATCGCCTTTATGGCCGGCATCGCAACCGGTGGCGGGGGGCTGGCCGCCGTCGGTGTGAATGCGCTGGATGAAGCTGACGTTGCCGAGCGCGCCGACATCGGACTGCGCGCTGTTGGCGGCGAGCAGGAGCCACGGGATCGAGTTGGCATCCGGAGAATTTTCCTTGGCGGTCACTTTACCGGTTACGAAGCTCCCGTCGTTGTGCTGCCACTTGGGGCCGGCGGAGTGGGTGATGATCATCTTGCCGGTGCTGTCGCGGAGGTCGGCGCGAGGGCCTTTTAGCGTCCAGGAAAATTTGCCGTCCGGCGCGGCGCTACAGGTGTAGATCTGCACACCGATGGCATGCGCCTGGAGAAGGAGACGCTCGGTGGCGGGTGGCTTGAGGGAAGCGGGAACGTCGGCGGGAGCACTGGTTTGGGCGGCAGCGGCGAGGGAAACGAAGAGAGCTATTGCCAGGAAGCGAAACATGGAGAGGGATTGTAGCAAGCGAAGAGAGCGAGTGGGAGGGGGATTAGTTTCCGGCGCTCTTGCCGGTGCACTCAGAGAGATGGGCTTGTTCGGCCTCTTCCAACGAAACGCTGCGGTTCGCGCGCACGGTGGCGAAACATTCGAGGCAAATGCTTTCGGTGGGAGTACGGCGCTCAAACGACGCTTGAGGTTGAGATTTCATTGCACCTTGGGACCCAGCGTCCAGAATGACCGCGGATGGAAGGCAGAGACTAACATTGGCAAGGCGCGCGGTCATGAACTTTTATTTCGTGGCGTGAATTGGCGTCCATAAAATCGATTGGATGGATCGCGGAGAGCCTTGACTGGCGGGCATTTGAGGGAAGCTACGAATCGTTTCAGCTGAGAACGGATTCGGCAGACTCGGTGAGGGAGTCGACCGGGATGGACTCGAGGGTCGGAGGCGCGATGCGGGGGACCGAAGAAACGTTTGTAGGCGAGGATCCTGCGCTCGAATAGGTTGTAACTGAGCGCCGAGACAATGAACGTTACCGCGGCGAACACGACGATGAAGGCGAGCCCCATCCATAGTCCAGGTTCGTCGTCCGGAAAGAGCCTGGGTGCGAGGCAGATATTGGCAGCGCCGAGCAAAGGCACGTGGAAGACGTAGATCCCGTAACTATAGGTGCCGATCAGGCCGAGAGTGCGATTGCGGAGAATCGCCTGAAACCAATTGTTTTCTTGCGAGCGGTAGGCAGCGAGGAGGACGAGCGCTCCGAAGCCGATGGCGAGAGCGGTGTATCCGCCACATTGGGAGAGCAACATGGTGGCGTCTTCCAAGGAATCGGCATCCTGAGTAGTAGCGGATAAATAATGCGGAGAACGCGAGCAGGAAAGATCCGATGCCGAGCATGGCGATCGATGGGAGCCATTTTCGCGCGCGCTGCATGAGTGCCGGATTGCGGAAGAGGCTGGCGCACAGGGCTCCGATGAAGAGGGCATCCATACGGGTGACGGTGGAGATAGCGATCGCGATCTGCGCGCCGCTATGCGCGACCCAGGCGAGACGGAGGAGGGCGGCGAATGCGGCGAGGCATCCGGCGACCCAGGGAACGGCACGGGAGGGAAGCAGCCAGACAATCAAAGGCCACACGAAGTAAAACTGTTCTTCGACGGCGAGAGACCAGAAGTGAGCGAGATAGTTGGTGTAGCCGGGTCCCCAGTGTTCCTTCCAAAGATTCAGCCAATTGGTGAGATAGCAGTAATAGAGCCAGCGATCGGAGGGCTGAGGCAAAACGGTAGAGACAGTGCTGGAATGCAGAAAGATGCCGGCGAGAATTACGGCCGTGAGTACGACGTAATACAGAGGAAAAATGCGAAGGACACGGCGGGCATAGAAGCCGCTGAAATAGTTTGTGGCGGCGCGGGCATCGAGGAGGATGCCGGTGATGAGAAATCCGGAGAGGACGAAGAAGAGATCGACGCCGGCCCAGCCGAGGCCAAGATAGTTTTGCAGGATGGCGCCCGGGAGATGGTTGCCCGGGACATAGGCGCGCACGTGCAAGAGGAAGACAAGAATGATGGCGCAGGCGCGGAGACCGTTGAGTTCGGGGATGAATCCGGATTGCGGGGTGGGGTGGGTTGGGGGCATCTGGCAAAAGGGGCAGCCTAGAGGCTGCCCCTCAAAGGGTTGGTGCGAAAGGGGGGACTCGAACCCCCACGCCTTGCGGCGCCAGATCCTAAGT
>PLWX01000044.1 GCA_003151155.1 Acidobacteriaceae bacterium | reverse complement strand
CGCGACGAACGGGTGAGCCGCCGAATGCAGGCGAACCGGAATCGAAGGTTTTGCCGTATAGCGGGACCGAGAGCCTGCTGATTAATTCTGGAGAATTTAACGGCCTGCCAGTCGAAGAGGCGCTGGTAACGATGTCGAAGTACGCCGAACAGCATGGGTTCGGCAAAGCGACGACGACCTTCCGCCTGAAGGATTGGGGTATCAGCCGGCAACGGTATTGGGGAACGCCGATCCCGATGCTGTATTGCGACAAGTGCGGCGTGGTGCCGGTTCCCGAGGACCAGTTGCCGGTCATTCTGCCAGAGAACGTGGAGATCACATTGGCAGGCGGATCGCCGCTGACCCGCGCGCAGGAATGGCTGCACGTGACCTGTCCGAAGTGCGGCGGCCCGGCGACGAGGGAGACGGACACGATGGATACGTTCGTCGATTCGTCGTGGTACTTCTATCGCTATACCAATCCGAAGCTGACGACCGCTCCGATAGACACCAAGACGATTGATTACTGGTTCCCTATCGATCAATACATCGGCGGCGTGGAGCACGCGATCTTGCACTTGATCTATTCGCGCTTTTGGACAAAAGTCATGCGCGACCTGGGGTTGGTGCACACCAACGAGCCAGCGCAACGCTTGTTCACGCAAGGCATGGTGATCAAGGATGGCGCGAAGATGTCGAAGTCGCTGGGCAATGTGGTATCGCCTGACGACATGGTAGCGAAATTTGGTGCGGATGCAACCCGCATGTACACGTTGTTTGCGGCGCCTCCCGATCGCGACTTGGATTGGCAGGATGCAGGTGTGGAAGGCGTGAGCCGCTTCCTGGCACGCGTCTACAGGCTGGTTGCGCAGAACCCGATCCAGGGCGCGGCAGTGGCGAACTACAGCTTGGCAGATCTGTCGCCGGAAGCGAAGAAGGTCGCACGTAAGCTGCACCAAACGATCAAGCGCATCAGCGACGAACTCGGAGGTCGCTGGCACTTTAATACCTGCGTGGCCGCGCTGATGGAGTTCACCAACGAGTGCTATGCGGTGCCGGAGTTGTTCGCGAATCCGAAAGCAGGCGTGGAACGGACATTGGTTGCGGACGTACAGCGCAAGCTGGCGCTGTTGCTACAGCCATTCGCTCCCTACCTGGCGCACGAATTGTCGACACTGCTCGGAGAGAGTGGCAACCTGTTGCGGGCGCCGTGGCCGCAATTCGATGCCGCGCTGGCGAAGGAAGACGAGGTAGAGATCGTCATCCAGGTGAACGGGAAAAACCGCAGCCGCGTGACGGTGGCGACCGATGCGGACGAGGCAACGGTGCGGGAGTTGGCGTTGTCGGATGAGAAGGTGAAAGCCGCGACCGACGGCAAGGAGATCGCGAAGGTGGTGATCGTGCCTCGGAAGCTGGTGAATATTGTGGTGAAGTAGGTGACGATGTCTTCAGGCGCGGACCTTCGGGTCCGCGTTTTTTTATCCCATACCCAAATCGTCTGAGCTTTCCAGCGGGGTGCCGCAGACGCGGCAGATCTGCGAGGAGCAATCGCCGCAGGTCAGCGGGTCGCGCACTTCTTTCATACAGCGGGCGCAGTAGAAAAGTGCTGGTGGTTCTTCTCTCGGCGATTTGGCATTAGCCGACATGATGGAAGCAATTTAGCACAAGACGGAGAAGCGCGTTTAGCGGGCGCGGGCGAGGACTACGGTGATGTCGTCAGGTTGTTCTTCGCCGCCGATCCAGTCGATGACGGCGGTGATCACGGCGTCGGCGATGCGGGGCAGCGGGAGCGAAGAATTCTCACGCACGATCTGCATAAGGCGCTCTTCGCCGAATTCTCCGAATTCGTTTTCGGGTTCGGTTACGCCGTCTGAGTAAGCCACGATAATGTCGCCGGCCTTCATGTCGACGGAATCATTTTCGTAGCGCACCCCACCAAAGAGGCCAACAACCATTCCGCCATCGCCCAACTTGCGGGCCGATCCGTCGGAGGAGACGAGGAAAGGTGGAAGGTGTCCGGCGTTGGAGTAAGTGAGGCGGCGGCGATCGCCATCATAGAAACCAAGAAACATCGTCGCGTACTTCGAAGCTGGCGTGCTGCGATACAACTGCTCGTTCAAAAGCGCCAGCAGGGTTGCGGGCGGAAGGTGTTCGCCGGGATGCGACAGCGCCATCTGGCTGGTGCCGACAGCGGCGCCGATGGTGGCTTCGGTGAGCGCTTCTTCCATGGTGTAGGCGCGCACGAACGCATGCACCGTGGCCATGAGCAGGGCAGCGGAAATTCCCTTGCCGCTGATGTCGCCGACGGCAAGGCCAATTTGGTTGAGGCCTAGCTGGAGGAAATCGTAATAGTCGCCGCTGACCGTACGGGCTGGCCGGCATACACCGTGCATCTCCAAAGATTCAGTCTGATTCACTTCACGCGGGAAGAGTAAGGCCTGCACTTCCTGGGCGATGGCCAATTCGCTTTCCAGCTTCTGCTTTTCTTTTTGTTCGGCGATCAGGCCTTCGATGGAAGTGGTCATCGAGTTGAAGGAACCTTCCAGGGCAGCGAGCTGATCTTTCGAACGGATCTGGATGCGGTGGCGGAAATCGCCTTTCTCGATGTGCTGGGTAGCGTCGTACAGTTCCGCCACGCTGCGGGTGATGGTACGGGTGAGACGGAAGCCGATGAAGAGGGCAATCAATTCAATGATGAAGAGTAAGACCGCAATCACTTCAAGAACGACCACGGCGATCGAAGCGTTCTTGCCCATCGCTTCGAAGAGGCGGCTGTAAAGCTGCGACGGACGGGTTTGCACCAGCATCAAGCCGCGTTCGGACTGACCGTCTTCCCAATGCAGAAAACTTGGAACCGTGGGAAATGGTGGCAGCCAATCGAAGAAATTGACCGCCGGCGGCACGGATCCCGCGGAAACGGCGCCACCGCCTTTATCGGCTTCATCGAGCGCTACATACGATTGCTCTTCTCGTCCGTCTTGAATTCGGAGCTTGGTGCTGCCTTGGTGTTTATTCTCATTTCCGGCTTTCTGCGTGGCCGGCGGATAGAGATTCACGGCACCGAGCTGCTCGGCCATCTGGGCGAGCAATTCTTTTTGCACCGGCACACTGCTGACCAGAATCAGCTGATCCTTACCGACCTGCTGCCGGGAAACGGCACGGAGGAAGACGCGTCCATCGCCGACGACCAGGGCGCGGAAGTTATCCTTCGCGTGTTCGGGAACGGGCAGCGGGGTGTCACCCTGCTGGCCTTGCAACAAGTATCCCTTGCCGCGATACCAGAGCGTAACGCGCCGTCTAGGGAACTGGCGCTCGGCTATTTCAGGATCGACTAACGTATTGGCAGACTGCTCGAGCTTTCCGGCGCGTGCCAGGCCTTTCGCTTCGCCCATGAGGGTGTGATTCGCAGAGGCGAGGCGGTGCAATTCCATGTGCAATTCATCGGTTGCGAGATAGGTGGCAAATTGTCCGGCGAAGATGCCGCCGGCAACCACGAACATAAGGACCAGTAAAACGACGGGGAAGACACCGATGAAGACGTAAGTGACGAGCAGCCGATTGCGCAGGCGCCACATCAAAGTGCGTCGCGCCCATTGGAACAGCCACAGAAGCGCGAAGACGGCGAGGACGATGGTGAGGAAAAAGAGCCAGCCGCTGGCGAAATCCGATTGCGGCTGGAAGAACTTTTTGGCACGGTGCACGAGCCAGAGCGCGAGATCGAGCAAGCCGATATAGACCGTCAGCTTACCGGTGAGGGTCTTGGGATACCAACCCTTGAGTGTCAGCCAGTCTCGTAGATCGCGAAGCGGAGATTTCTTCATGGTCCTTGATGGCCGTGGCGTGCGAGCCGAGTGCCCGGATTATATCGTTCCAGCGGCGCGAAGGGCCGCTGCAATTTGTCGATGGTCCTTATTCAGTACGAACTCGACCGGCTGGCAGTTCGCGGTCAAATTTCCGGGTAGAAGTCGAAGAAGGCTTCCAAGCTCTGGCGCAATTGTTTCTCGATCTCATTTTTAGAGCCGTCGAGCACATGCATGGTGACGCGCGCGTCGTTCCCGTTCTTCAGTTTGATGGGCGCATCGCCAATTTCTGCAATTTCGTCGGAGGGGAGCATTCGAAGTCCGTAGACCAAAGTTAAATTCGCCATTTATCGATTCTATCTGCGGACGGGCGGATGAGGGTTACAGCAGCACGGGAAACGGGTAAAATCCTGAGCGGTGATGAAACCTCTCATTCTCCCGCTTGTTTTGTTGAGTTCGGCCATGGTATGGGGGCAATTGCAAACGCCTCCGCAGGAGCCTGCGACGGGCACTCCTCTGCCGCAAGCGGCTCCCGGCCAACCCCAGGTCAAGGTCAATTACCTCAATGTCTGCACTCCTTCTGAGGAAGAGCAGAAGGAGATACAGGCGGCCCTGACGCGCATCCCGAAGGAACCGAAATTCGCCCTCGATTTCGAGATTTCGCGTGGGAAATCGACGATGTCAGAGCAGGCCAACATTCTGCAGGCCATGCCGGCGCCCTCGGAAGAATCCGGTTCACCGACCTCAGATTGGGTGCGCATCCGTCATGAATTCGGCGCGCTGTCGGCTTTCGCCAACGCCCAATATTCTTTTACCACCGACGACAAGGCGGCGATTGAGAACCTGGTCTTCCGGTTACGCGAAGTAAAGGACCTGGTGCAGATTTCGCTCTCTGACACGATTACGACGAGCAAGTCGCCGAAGGAGATTGTTTCGACGGACACTCCGGTCGACCGCATACGGCTGGAGAGATTTGGGAAATCGTCAGTCGTTCTGGCGCGATGCCCGGCGGGTGATCAATCGAAGTACGACTACTTGTTCGATGCGGCGAGCACCATCCTGGCGACCTATCGCGGGGCGATGGGGGTGCGGACCACGATTCCTCTGGACATGGCGCGTCTCGGCGGCACGCCCGCCAAGAAGGCGACTCCCGCGAAGAAGGCTGCAGCCGCTCCGGCCAGGAAGTAAGTAGCTGCTGAATCGAATTCATCCCATTAGGAATCAAACCACTGGCTATGAACGACAACGTACGCAATACCGTGATCCTGGGTTCCGGCTGCTCCGGGTTGACCGCCGCGATTTACGCGGCTCGCGCGAACCTGAAGCCGTTGCTGATCCAGGGACACGAACCGGGTGGACAGCTGTCGATGACCACCCTTGTGGAGAATTTTCCGGGATGGCCGGATGGGATCCAAGGCCCTGAACTAATCGAGAACATGCACAAGCAGGCGGAGCGCTTTGGGACCGAGTTCCACACTGGCCACCTGCACAACGCGGATCTTTCCAAGCGTCCCTTTGAACTGGCGGTGGGGAAAGAGACGATCCTGACAAAGACGCTGATCATCGCGTCGGGTGCGTCGGCTCGCTGGCTCAACTTGCCGAGTGAGCAGGCCCTGATCGGCCACGGGGTTTCTTCGTGCGCCACCTGCGACGGATTCTTCTTTTCGGGGAAGGATATCGCGGTGATTGGCGGCGGTGATTCCGCGATGGAAGAAGCATTGTTCCTCACCCGCTTTGCGACCAAGGTCACTCTGATTCATCGTCGCGATGCATTTCGCGCGTCGAAGATCATGCTCGATCGCGCGCGCAAGCACGAGAAGATCGAGTTCCTTACGAACACGGTCGTAGAAGAGGTACAGGATCCGTCGCGCAAGGAAGTTACGGGACTGAAGCTGCGCGATATCAAGTCGGAAAAAATTTGGGACCTGCCAGTATCGGCAATGTTTCTCGGCATCGGACATCATCCGAACGCTACGGCCTTCGGCGACCAACTCGACAAAGATGCCGATGGATACCTGGTGACGAAGGACTACGTTTTCACCAAGGTGCCTGGCGTGTTTGCCTGTGGAGACGTGCAGGATCGACGGTATCGGCAAGCGATTACCGCGTCTGGCACGGGATGCATGGCGGCGATCGAAGCGGAACGCTTCCTCGAGGAACACGGGACGTAGTTTGCCAAACGGTCGCGAATCAGGTTTAATACAACTCCATGACGCTTAACGCCCACGCTTGTCGCCGCACCTCAGTCACCATGCTGATGTGTATGTGCATGCAATCGGTGGGCGTGAGGGAAGCTTCTTAAGCGAACAAGATTCTGACTCTCTCAATGGCCCACGACTTACATCGTGGGCCGTTTTGTTTTTGCAACTTACCAAGGAGACGCCATTGAACGCCTCAACCATTCGCCGCCAGCTCTCGATCTTTTCCGCCGTGTTGCTCACGCTCGTCGCCGTGGGTTGCCGAAGATCGGGGACGGAAAAGTTGCAAGTCATTCGTCTCGATTACGCGTACTACAGCCCGGTGAGCCTGGTGCTGAAGCAGCAGCACATTGTGGAAGATGATTTCGCCAGGGACGGGGTCAAGGTGGAGTGGGCGCAGAGCCTGGGCAGCAACAAGGCGCTTGAACTCTTGAACAGCAAGAGCGTGGACTTCGGATCGACGGCGGGTGCTGCGGCGCTGATAGGGCGGGCGAATGGGAATCCGATCAGGACGATCTATGTTTCGTCGCGTCCGGAATGGACAGCGCTGGTGACGTTGAAGGCAAGTCCGATTCAGAAGGTGCAGGACCTGAAAGGAAAAAAGATCGCAGTGACGCGAGGGACCGATCCGTATGTGTTTTTGCTGCGAGCGCTGTACGGCGCGGGGTTGAGTGAAAAGGATGTGGAGTTGGTACCTTTGCAGCATCCGGATGGACGAAATGCGCTGGAGCGCGGCGATGTGGATGCGTGGGCTGGGCTGGATCCGATGATGGCGGCGACGGAGATCGATAAAGGGTCGCGTCTGTTCTTTCGTGATGTGAACCTGAACAGCTATTCGGTGCTCAACGTTCGCGAAGAGTTTGCGCAACAGCACCCCGATTATGTGAAGCGCGTGCTCGCGGATTATGAAAAGGCGCGCAATTGGGCGATCGGGCATCCGGAAGAATTACGCAGGCTGTTCGCGGAACAAACTAAATTGAATGAAGCCGTGGCCGCCCGCGTGCTGGAGCGCAATGACTTCAGCAACTCCACGATTGGCGATGCCCAGAAAAAGGTAATCGCTTCAAGTGGCGATGTGCTGAAGAAGGCAGGTGTCATCCCCGTATCGATCGATATCGACACGACCTTGAACCAACTCATTGATCCGCAATACCTGCAAGCGCAGACGGCGAGCGTGCGATGAGTGCAGTGGACACTGACTCGGTGAGTATTCCATCTCGATTGGAAGAGAAGAACCGACCCGCGGCACGAACCCGCAGCTTCGAACGCTTCTCCGGATGGATTGTGCCCGCGATCGCCATCGGCTTGTGGGAGATCCTTTCGCGCACCGGCGTCTTTCCGCCGAACTGGCTTCCTGCCCCCGGTGTGGTCTTGCAGACCGTCATCGACGAAGCCACCCGTGGCTCCCTCTTCGCCCACATCGGCATCACCCTTCTACGCATCGCCATTGGATTTGTGACAGGCGCTGTGCTGGGATCAGTTGTCGGCTCGATCACAGGTTACTTCCAATGGGGATTCAAGTTGCTCGATCCAACCATCCAGGCGTTGCGCAGTATTCCGTCGATGGCGTGGGTGCCGCTCTTCCTTCTGTGGATGGGAATCCAGGAGAGTTCGAAAATCTCCCTGATCGCGCTGGGTGCGTTCTTTCCGGTGTACCTCAATACCTCGGCGGCCATGCGAAACGTGGATGCGAAGCTGATTGAGGTTGGCCGGATTTACAGGCTCTCTTCGTACCAGATGATTCGGCGGATCATTCTTCCTGCGTCGCTGCCGCAATACATTGTCGGTTTGCGCGGCGGGCTGGGATTGGCATGGATGTTTGTGGTCGCCGCTGAAATCATGGGCGCGAGCCGAGGACTGGGCTACCTGATGATCGATGGCCAGATGACGGGCCGTGCTTCGATCATCGTGGCGAGCGTGATCCTATTCGCGATCTTTGGGAAGCTTACAGATCTGTTGATCGAACATGCGGGACGATACGTCCTGCGGCATCGGAGCGCATGAGGATGTCTTCGCCATCGTTGAGCGCGCTGCGAGTGGACAATTTGCGCAAGGCCTTCTCCGTGCAAGGTGCGGAGTTCGTGGCGTTATCTGGTATCGATCTCGACGTGGCGCGTGGCGAATTCGTGTGCGTGGTTGGCGGCAGCGGGTGCGGCAAGACCACGCTGTTGCGCATTATCGGCGGACTCGAACCGCGGTTCGATGGAGCCGTGCTGTTGGAAGATCGTGCTGTTAAGGGGCCGGGACCGGATCGCGGATTCGTCTTCCAGGAGCATCGGCTGTTGCCGTGGTTGGACGTGCAGGGCAATGTCGGGTTCGGGTTAGCGGATCGTTCGGCCGCAGAGCGAAATCAATTGGTGGCGCATTACCTGGAACTGGTTGGGCTAGCCGAATTTGCGAGGCGTTATCCGCATCAGCTTTCAGGAGGCATGGCCCAGCGCGTGGCCATCGCTCGCGCGCTGGCAAATCGTCCGCGGGTATTGTTGCTCGATGAGCCGTTTGGATCTCTCGATGCATTGACGCGAATCCGCATGCAGCAGGAGATTCTGCGGATATGGGAGGCGGAGCGGACGACGATGGTCCTGGTGACGCACGACATCGATGAGGCCATCTACCTTGCGGACCGGGTGGTGATCATGTCGCCCCAGCCTGGAAGGATCCGGCAAGTTGTGCCTATTGATCTACCACGCCCGCGTGATCGCTCCGACTATGGCTTTACCCAACTCCGCAAGCTGATTTATGCCCAGTTTTTCCCGCAGTCGCAGCTCCCGCAGGATTACACGATCTAGCCGCTGCGCCGCGTTCTACCTACCTGTTATGATGTTCCGTTTGCCTGCCGCTGTTCAGGGTCTTCTGTGCAACAGACCCAAGGGATGTGACTTGCGTCATGTCTGTCAGGCGGGCGAAAGTGATACAAACATCGGTTGACTGTCATTTTTTTATGCATTCATTCTTCTTTCCCTGCCTGCCGTTTTTCGCGAGGACATCATGTTAAGAGCACTCTTCATCGGGCTATCCGAAAATAAATCACTGCGCCATTTTGCCGAGAGTTCGGCCATGGGGCGTCGAGTATCGTCGCGTTTTGCCGCTGGGCTTGAAGTGAAAGATGTGATCGAGGCTTCGAAGCGGGTGAACGCCATGGGCGCCACCGTAAGCGTCGATAATCTCGGCGAAAACGTGACCAACGCAGCCGAGGCTCGCGAGAGCGCGCAGCTTTATCACAACCTGCTCGACGAAGTACAGAAGGACGGATTAAAGGCGAACATCAGCCTCAAGCTCACGCACATGGGACTCGACGTCGATCCGCAGCTTTGTCATCAACTTGTCTCGGAACTGGTGGCCCACGCGGTGGCGATCGACAACCTCGTGCGCATCGATATGGAAGGCTCGCCCTACACCCAGCGCACCCTCGACTTCGTGCATGAGCTGCACCGCATTCCCGGCCATGCCGGACATGTGGGTGCGGTCATCCAGTCGTATATGCGGCGCAGTGAAGCCGACGTTGAGAAGCTACTTTCGGAGCGGATCCGCATTCGGCTTTGCAAGGGCGCGTACAAAGAGCCCGCCGATCTCGCATTCCAGGCAAAGTCGGAAGTCGATGCGAACTACGTGAAGCTGGCAAAGACGCTGATCAAGAGCGGCGTCTATCACGGCATGGCCACGCATGACGAAGCTATCATCGGGGAGCTCAAGCGCTTTGCGAAGAGCGAGAACATTCCCCCCAGCGCCTTCGAGTTCCAGATGCTCTATGGCATCCGCCCTAAGCTGCAGGAACAGCTCATCAAAGAAGGTTGGGGGCTGCGTGTGTACGTGCCGTTCGGGACGGAATGGTACCCGTATTTCATGCGGCGGTTGGCGGAGCGTCCTGCTAACGCGCTGTTTATCGCGAAGAATTTCTTCCGCGGCTAGCCTTGGGTCCCTGCACGTTTGGGTTGCTCGGAAGCTGGCAATCTCTGCTAATCTGAGCCCATGCGGGGCGTGGGGACAGCATCCATTCTTGAGGCATTTACGGCTCTCGTCCGCGCCGACGTCGAGGACGATCGCATCGACTTGCTGCGCGCCGCTCTCACCATCGCCCGAACCGAATACCCTGATCTCGACATTCGTAATTACGTGAACCGGGTGGAGGCACTCGCTTCCAAGGTGCGCCTGCAGATTTCCGCCGACAGCCCGGTGGTCGAGATGATCAATACGCTGAACCGGGTCATCTTCCACGAGATGGATTTTCGCGGGAATCGCGAAGACTATTACGATCCCCGCAACTCCTTTCTCAACGATGTGCTCGAGCGAAGGCTGGGGATTCCGATCACGCTTTCGGTGGTGTACATGGAAGTGGCACGCCGCATTGGACTGCCGCTGGTGGGCGTGGGCATGCCGGGGCACTTCCTGCTCAAGGTTTACGACGTTGAAGGGCGGCAGATCCTGATCGACCCCTTCAACAACGGCGCGATGCTGAATGCCGCCGACTGCGAACAGCGCATGAAAGTGGTTTATGCCGGCGAGATGCATTTCAAGCCGGAATATCTGTTGCCGGTGAGCCGCCGCCAGATCCTGACCAGGATGTTGAATAACCTGCGGCACATCTACATGTCGGTGCGGCAGTTCCGGAAGACATTGACAATCGTCGATCTAGTGCTGGCGATCTATCCGCGCTCCCCGGAGGACGTGAAGCAGCGCGCCATGTTGCGCCTCAGCGTAGGACAATTGGGTGGCGCATTGATCGATATGGATCAATATCTCAAGATGAATCCTGAGGCCTCGGACGCCGACGAGGTTCGCCAGACTGCGCTGGGGATTCGGCGCACGCTGGCGACCTGGAATTAGCCCAAGAAAAACCCGGCACGCGGCCGGGTTTGTTCCTGCAAAGCCAATTAAGCTTTTCTCCGTGCCTCAGTGTCTCCGTGTAGGTGTTACTTTCACTCTTAATCGTGAGGCAGGCTGTTGTTGATGTCGGTCATGTTCTTGATAACGTTGCGTTCCTGCTCGTTGTAACGGCTCTGGAACTCAGGGCTGTTCATCACCTGCTCCCGCGCCGAGGGCGGCATACCACGCAAACGCTTGTAGGCCGAGTTGACTTGTTGCTGCCGGTCGGCGGGCATCGTTTTCAACTGGCCGTAGGTGTTGCGAGCCTGGTCTTTCTGCGCTTGAGAGAGGTGTCCCCACGCGTCCATGCGATTGATTACCCGCTGTTGATCCTGCGGCGCTTTGCTGGAAAACTGATTCAGCTGGTTCCGATACCGCTGCTGCTGATCCTGCGGTAGGCGTTTAAAAGCCGGGTCGCTCTCCAGGGCGTGCTGACGTTGCTGGGGTGGCCAGCTGTTGTAGCGCCGCAACCAGTCGCCGGCATGGGGACCCTGGTGAACATCACGAGGGGTTCCGATCACTGGCGGGCGGGGAACCGAGTGTTGCGCATTGCCAACGGTTGGCTGCCCGGTGTTGGCTTGTGGCGGACGCGGAACGTTGTTGCCCTGCACTTGGGGTGAACGCTGAACCGCTCCAACCGTGCCTGCGGAGCGCGCGTTTTGCGGCGGACGTGGCACCGTGGTGCGGGGGGCAGATTGCGCGCGATAGTTTTGCGGCGGACGCGCAACCGAGCGTTGCGGCGCAGGGGCATACGAGTGCTGGGATCGCGTCTCCTGGCGCGGTGTGCGAGGCGCCGGCGCGGACTGCCGAGGTGCTTCGGAACGCTGCGGCGCGCTGGTATGCTGGCGCGCAAAGGCGGGAAACGTTCCCAGCCCGAGAGCCATCGCCAACAAGATTGCGAATTGTTTTTCGCTGCGCATACCGCTGTGAACCTCAGCCTTCCAGAGACCTTCTACTTCCCGGCTGATGCCGGCCCTACCTTACTTGTTATTCCGCCGTACCCGCGCTTTGATCGTCGTTGGTTGGATCGTCATCGAGCGCCGCGAAATTGTTAATCACGTCCTGGTCTTTATCGAGAGTCTGCAAATCTTTAAGTGCCGGATCGCCTTGCGCCACAACGTTGTTCTGATCGGCTTGTTGATGGGCGTTCTGTACCCCTGCATATACGCCTGCTCCCACTACCAGCGCGACTGCAGCTGCAGCGGTGAGCACTGGCTTGCGGAACCAATCGAAGATCCAGCTCTGTTTCTGCGCGGCTTTGGCTTTTTCTTCGCGGAGCAGTGCCTGCATGCGGGTGTCGAAGAAAGGAGAGGGCTCGGGAGCCTTCCATTCATCGAGCAGCGACATCGTCTGCTTCATCGACGCCAACTCGGCGGAGCATGCTGCACACCCGTTCAGGTGCTGTTGCACCTCGGGTGCGAGCCTCTCGGCCATCATCAGGTCGAACATTTCTTCGCGGATAGTTTCGCACTTCATCACTGCCACCTTTACACCCTATAAGAACTGCTGCAAACTCTCGCGCAAACTTTCATAAGCGCGGAAGAGTAGCGATTTGGTCGCCGATTCACTCAACTTTAGAACGCCGGCGATCTCCTTGTAATCCATGTTCTGGTACTTGTGCATCAGGACTGCCATACGTTGCCGTTCTGGGAGTGCTTCTACCACTTTGCGAATGGCCGCCAACCGCTCGTTGCGCAGCAACTGCTGCTCCACCGAGATGCGGGTATCAGCCACGTCCATCGTGCTGCCACTTTCTTCATCGGGCTCGTCGAGCGAAACCTGGTTCTCGGCGCGCTCATGTTTCGTATCGCGTGCGTTGTTGACCGCCAGGTTCGTCGCGATCCGATACAGCCAGGTGCTGAACTTCGCACTGGCCTCATAGCTCTCTCGTGAGCGATACACCCTCAGGAAAACTTCCTGCGCCAATTCCTCGGCCGTCGCCTGGTTATGCGTCGTGCGATACATAAAGCTGATGATCGGGCGTCGGAATTTATCCACCAAATAATTAAAGGCTGCGTCGTCGTCCCTGGCCGCGCGGAGCATAATCTCCGCGTCGCTCAATTGTTCCAACACCGCCGGCTCTAACGCCATCCGCTCACGCTCAGTCGAGGATTTCCTGGCATCCCGTCCAACCGTTCCCGGTCCGAAGCCTAACAGCCCACGCGTTATGGCGAAACTGCTCACATCCAGATGAACCCCCCATGAACGCGAAAGTTTCGCCCTTCAAGGGGATATCCGAACGTAAATCTTCGTAGAACCAGCCTGGAACCATGGCCTGAAAGTCCCACTGGAAGAGCGACCTTGAGGACAGGTATGCCTTCGTATTATGCACTGGGACGGGTAGTTAAGGCGATTCAGACGGGGCCGCAGACGCTGGATCGGGCGTGCACGCAATGAAGACGAATTGTAAGTGGATGTAAAGCGAGGAGAGAGGTATTGTCGGATTGTCGTGAAGTCGTTGCAAGCAATTGATTATAAATAGTTTACCTTGTATTTGGCCCGTGCGCCGAGGCGGCTCCGCAATATGGGCTACACTCATTCCCTTGGTATTCCCAATGATTAGACTCCTCGCGCTCCTGTTGGCAAACCTGATCTGTGTCACCCTCCTGGCGCAGAGCCCGGAGCCCACGCCTTCGCAGCCTGCCAATGGCGAAGCCTTCTCAGACCAGGTCATGAATCGCGTGCTGCACGACTTCCAGAAGGGCATGCAGGACCATTCCAGCCGGCGGGTGTTATCCGAGTTCGACGCCAGCCGAATGGAGGGCTATCTCCAGGTCGAGGGCCAGATCGAGCAGCTGTTCAATCGCTACGATACTTTCCACATTCATTATCGAATTCTGCAAACCAGCACGGAAGGGCAGAAGGGAATGGCGACGGTCGAGATGCAACTGGAAGCCGATCCGCGTCAGGATGGAGCGCCATCGCTACGCAGGGACGGTCAGATTCACTTCGAACTGCTACGCGGCGAGAAGGACTGGAAGATCGTGGACTTTCAACCGCGCGATTTCCTCACGCCGTAAGAGCGCCAATCCTATAAACGGTTGATCATCGACGCCACGTATCCCGCGCCGAATCCATTATCGATATTCACCACGGTCACATTCGACGCGCAGGAATTCAGCATTCCCAGCAACGCCGCGATACCTCCGAAAGCCGCACCGTAGCCTATGCTGGTAGGAACCGCGATCACAGGAACGGAAGTTAAACCGCCAACCACGCTGGGAAGCGCGCCTTCCATACCGGCACAGACGATGAGAACGCGCGCCCCCATAAGCACTTCACGCCGCGCCAGTAAGCGGTGAATGCCTGCTACGCCGACGTCGAACACGTGTTGTACCT
>PLWX01000331.1 GCA_003151155.1 Acidobacteriaceae bacterium | reverse complement strand
GGATCGCGTCACACTTGCGAGAGCGGGCGACGTCCATGCAGCGGTTGAGCTCGGGGCGGGAATCGCGAGAGCCCGAAACGCCGATATCAACAAACTCGCCAGTGATCTGCCAGCCCCGACGGCCGGCGTACTCGCGCAATTCGGCGAGTTGCATTTCGGGGTGCTGCCCGTTCAACGTGCTTACACGGGCGTAAATCGCGACTCGTCTGATTTCGCGGGGTTCTTGAGCGGATAGAATGGTCTTAGCCATACGGCCTCCGGACAGGTTGTATCGGTTAGGGCTTTGTGGGTGTTACTAGCACCTGCAAGGCCCGTTCTGTTGCGACTCTCTTTGTACGCTCGTTGCGAATAGCCTGTCAAGCAAATTATGCAACGGGCATAGTATTTTTATGCTTGGCTGTGGTGTCAGTAGGGTATCATCTGCTCTGGAGGTTTCGGATGCAGAAGAGAGTCCCGCAAATAGTGAGCAGCGTTATGAGCGAACGGGGACGCAAGGGTGCGAAGGCGGCACATTCACAGCGGACACCAGCGCAGCGCAAGGCTCTGGCGAAGAAGGCGGCGGCGGCACGATGGGGAAAACATGCCGAGTAAAAGAACGGAATTATCCCTTTGACAAACCCAGCACTTAGGTGAGGGAGGCAGTCCTGCCTGTTACTAGGTTCCGCGTGTATCGAGGTGGTTGGGAAGCCAGCCCACAACTACCTTTTGCGCATCATCATCCCAAAAGAAATAGATTCGTAAGCAGTACCGTTCGTCTCTGTCCGCACCCTTGGTAAGGTGCATCTCAAGCATTCGCTTCTTGTCGCCACCGATCGGGTAAGTCACGAAATAGGTATCACCCTGCTCCCCGGCGCGAGATGGGATAATCGCTTGGGAAAGATCCAATCCAAGCGCCTGAATCTTATTCATGCACTTCTCGCGAGAGGCGGGAGCGAGTTCCTTAGAAGCCAGTCTCATGTCGCGATACTCTTCAGCCAGGAGATCGATGGCGGAATAAATTAGTGGCACGTCGAGAAACTTCGATTTTTTCGCCGCATCAACGGCCCTAGAATGCAAAATCAATTTCTCCTCATGCTTTTTCACCCATTCGTTTAATCCCGCAAGATCGGTTGGGCCCTCTAACGCTACCGTCGGCTGAAATTCGTTTATAGCTGCGATAACGCCGTCCGCATCTCGCGCGCTTTCGAACTTTTCAACCCTGACCGTGAGCATTGGCGACCGAACCTTACCCAACTCGACGATGGCATCCACGTATTCAGCCAAATCTGTCTTGCCGCGCATGATGAACAAGCAAATGAGGATCTCGGTTGCTCCACGATCAACGGCTCCGAAAAAGTCGCCTTTAAAGCGGTTGATGTTTGGTTCGTCAGTGCGTCCGTATGGCGGAATCCACACAACCGCCGCACTTTCCAGATCGCCACCAAGACGCTTCCGGAGTTCAGGCAGAACGTGTTTGAAGAATCCCGCAACGTAAGCAACCCGCACACATACGCTCCATCACCGCTATCGCTTCAAGGCATCGAAAACTGCGCCGACGGGCAACTTCAACGATCTCAACTCTCCGAGTGGGAGTTCGGAGACCACTCTGGAAACGAGATCACGAAATTCAGATTCTTCAGTTGCGGTTGAAGCCGACAACGCCGGGGCCTTTGGGGGCGGCGGAAGCACAGCATTGTCCGGCGTTCGCTCCCCACGCGGTACAACGGGTACCGACAATTCGCGCAACGAGGAGTTGAAGTGATCGATCAGCTTAGCGCGCCGAAACGCCCCCCAGCGCGGCCCAAGCCCGTGCCTCATGGCGACACTCGAGAAGCGCACATACCACTTCGGATCGCTCAACAAGGTCGAGAGATTCGTTTGCAAGGGCTCCTGCAAGGTAGAGGCGAACTCTTTGGCGATTAGAGAATGATATTGCGCTGTAGGCTTTGGGAGCACAACCCAAGGCTCTCCCGGAGTGCTGTCCTCCGGAAAGGATTGCATTGTCCCGTGTTCACGATCTACAGCGACCACGAATGGATGGCCTGGGTTGGAATATGCTTTCCAATTGTAGGCGGTTGTCGGAAGTCGAACATATTCACGATCGCGCCCATCAGAACCGACCTGATCCGCGGCGGGAATAGTAATGGGAGCAGCGACCCGCGTCGCGTCCACTGTGGTGTAGACGATATCCGCGCCAGAGCGCCCTCTCTCCGAGACATCAGGGACGTATGTCTGGATAAAATGCCGCAGATTGCGGCAGCGATACATATACGGATTGAAAGCGGGGAAGAATACTCTAAGCGACGCTCCGAGGCGAACACCAAGCATGGTGCCGCCGGGGGCCTCACGGACGAGGTCAATGATTTTCGCTGAAAGTTGCTGGACTTGATCCATCGGTTATCCTCGCGTGGGGAAACCCAAAGGATCAGAGATGCATTGGATATGAGGGAGCAGGTTGCCCTGCGCCCCCAATTCCGTTTGCAACTATGTTTTTCTTGGGAATTCCCTCTTTTTATTATCTTGTCGCGAGAATGACCTATGAGGGCAGAAAGGGTTTGCAATTCCCTAATCTTCGTCGAACGGCAGCGACTCTGTTGCCGTCACCCTCATGATCTCCGGCTTTAGTTCCTTGTCCGATTCTGTAAGGATCCTTCGTCCTTTGGAAAGGACGATGCGGGAAACACGCAGATCCAGACATCGCTTATAAGATTACCGCTATGTCCTAGGGGTTGTCAAGAGCGGTAAGAAACATCACCTTGGCGATTGCGGGACATTGATTCATAAAGACTTAGACTGATCTTTCCTTTTGCTCTGCTTCTTGGGCTTCTTTTCCGGCTTTGTATCCAGCGCGGATTTCTCCGCTTCCAGCTTCTCTTTAATCTCGCTATGTGGGGCGCAGTGCGTTAGACCGACATTCAAATCGCAGGGTGCCAATCACTAATGGCGGTTACGCGACCGATTTCTTTCTGTCGTTCTGGCGCATCTAACCGATTGTCGTCTTCGCTGTCGGAAAGGATGCGAGCCGCGTCCTGCAATATTTCCACGTCATTTTGCAGTTTTGCAATTTGTGCGCGCAACGCCTCGACCCGACATTCCTTCTCTAGAATTTTCTCCAATATTGTCATCGGAACCTCGTGAGCAGTAGGTGTGAGCAGTCCTTGGAGTATAGAACCGCGAATCTGATGTCCAGCGGAATATTTCCCTTATGCCGCCCTCGGCGATGGTGTGTATCCACCATCCCTTGTGATGTTGAAAGTTGACGATGACGCGCACCGCAACATCCTAGCGCCGCGTGCTGTGGATTCTCACGCTACAATGTCTCGCATTAGCAGAGAGCACGCAGGCAAGCACTGGGCGCCAATGACGGTTGACAATCCTTCCGGAAGGCGGAGAATTTTGGGGAGGTTGTTTTGCCAATCAGGGAGGTACCATGCCCCACTACGAATACCACTGCGACGCCTGCGATACCACTTTCAACGCGACTCTGACGCTCCGCGAACATGAAGAGGAACGGCTGCGCTGTCCGCAATGCGGCAGTGAAAAGGTCCACCAGTTGGTCTCGACGTTCAGCGCAGTGACCTCGAAGAAGAGCTAACCCGCCGCTGCGGCGCATCCTGGAATCGAAGGGCAATGCCTGTGCCTCGTATCGTACAATCGAGACAGGGCCACTCCTCGCCGCGGAGGGATGTGTGAGCGGTTGAAACAGGCGCAACGGCCTGAAGGTCATCCTTCTCTCCGTGACGCATCGTGTATTCGATGCGATCAAGGCTGAGTCGGAGCTTACTGGACGCTTCACAGCGATTTCGTTGTCACACTGGACCACAACCGACCTCGTGCAAATTCCGAAGAAGGGCTTCCACGAACTTGGGACAGATTGCCCGGCTTCAATTACTGAGGCGCTGTGCTCCGAATCGCACTGTTCGATACTTCATGGACGCAAGCAAGACGCGGGGTCGTGCTGCCAGCATGGCTGGCTAGGAATCTAGATGAGCGTCTGAGCGATCCGGTTCGCAGCCAACCAGCCCAGAGCACTCGTTTGCGTGCCTGCTCTGAGCATCTTCGAGGTGTTCGGTATGGGCTGCTCGCACCGTTGCATAGCAGGTCATGCAGATGCTCTCGTGGCCACTCCTGGAAGTGAACTCGGCGGATCTTTGGGGCTGAGGGGACGACGACATAGCGGCCTCTTTCTCTACGAAGGACGCATAGCGCATGACAAGCCGCTGTGTGGGTTTCGGGGGGGTTGAGATACAGAGTAGGTGGCGCCGGAGAATCTGTATGGTCAATCCAGTACACTTGCCAAAAATTATCCCGCGGCCTCAAAGTTCAGCAGAGTTGCACATCGGATCGAAGGGCGTAAACTGGAGCATGAATCTTACGTTCCGGTGCGTCAAGTGCAAATATCCGCACCACTTCGAATCCGATGATCTTCAGGGGAGGGCGTCTGTTTCATTCTCCCTGTACCGGCTGCGGGACACCTCAAGAAGTGGAACTTTCGTTCAAAATGGCAGGTCCTGGAGAGGGTAAACAATTTCTGGGGACTCGACCAATTGAAGTCGGCTTCAGCTGACGATGAGTTCTTCGGATCACAGCGTCGTAAGGCGGGAGTGCCGCCGGCGGGACAGTAGTGTTAGGCTGCCGGCTGCCGTAGGCAATTCTTACCTACTCGAAAAGCCCCGACGGGGAATCGGGGCTGCTTCTTCTACCGCCTTCTTTCCAGAAGGGGCGTAGGTTAGAAATCGGGGAGGGCAATTAGGAATGAAGAGATGCTACCCCGATTCGAGGAAAATCACCACGTTACGAGCGGACACGGTCCTCTGGATTCGCATGAGAATTTAGGAGAAACTGCCATTCTTGGCTGATCTGCATCGACATAAACTTCCCGAACGCCACTCCGCAGGAGGAACGAAAAGGAAGCATCTAGTGGGGGCCAAAAAGAGGGTCGGTGCTCGAACGCCGCGCCGGAAAGCGTTGTTGGAAGACTACCCGCTAAGCAATTTCGAAATTGCGCCCGGGTTTGAGCTTGCGGCCGTCTTGGATGAGCGCGAAGCCCGCATAGACCTCGGCGTCTTTGATCTAAATGCAGGCGATCCCCGGATCCATCCGCAGGATTGCGGCGTCTACAACGTTCGAACCTCGCCGAAGGAACTCTTGCTGCTGTCGTTCGAACTCGCCAGGGTAGCTCTTCTTGCCTATTCGAGAACTTCGACAATCCTGGTTACGCTCCCTTCAGCGCGCCGACGATGAACCTGCCTACAGCGATGCCAAGATATGGACGGCGAACCCAAATCCGAGCGCCATGGTATTGGTTACTATTTGGCCGAACACTTTCCACCCCGCCTCGACCCAAGTCCCTGCTTCCAGATCTTTAAGCTGTTCCAGCACTTCCTCGCGCCTGGACTCCGGTATGCATGCGTCCAACACCACGGAATACACCTTGTGGCGCCGATCGTCTTCAAAGGTATTACGCGCGCCAAGCAGTCCGATGAACATAGTGAGGCCGTACATCATCCAGAACGAAATATGATCAACGTGGAGTGCAGGGGATGCGAACCAATCCCATAAAACGGTCAGTACAAAGGTCGTGTAGAGGCCTACGACCATACTGACGCAGTAGAGCGCTATCATCTTCTTGATCATTGGCTCCGTCGGGCGAAAGACACACCGCGGGGAGTGTAGTGCGGCGTGAGGCGATCTGCAATGAGTTAGGGAAGGTCTGCACAAGTTAG
>PLWX01000234.1 GCA_003151155.1 Acidobacteriaceae bacterium | reverse complement strand
TTCGAAGTCCGCGACGTTCACCCGACACACTACGGACGTATCTGCCCGATCGAGACGCCGGAAGGTCCGAACATCGGCTTGATCTCGTCGCTCAGCTGCTACGCGCGCATCAACGACTACGGTTTCATCGAGTCGCCATATCGCCGCGTGAAAGCTGGTCGCGTGATCGACTACATCCAGGTGCTGAACGCCGGCGATAGCGATTACCGCGTGGGCGACAAGCTCGAGAAGTCCGAGCTCTTGAAGGCCAACGAGGAATTGCGGTCGCGCAAGAAGCGCCTCATCGATTGGGAGCCGTTCTCCTTCTACCTCTCCGCGTGGGAGGAAGATAAGTGGACGATCGCCCAGGCGAACGCCGAGCTCGACGACAAAGGCAAGATCACCGCTGAACTCGTCAACGCTCGCAAGGCCGGCAACTTCATCCTGATCAGCCGCGACGAGATCGACTACATCGACGTCAGCCCGAAACAGTTGGTTTCGGTGGCTGCCTCGCTGGTGCCGTTCCTCGAACACGACGACGCCAATCGCGCTCTCATGGGCGCGAACATGCAACGTCAGTCCGTGCCGCTCCTCCGCTCCGAAGCCCCGTACGTGGGCACCGGCATGGAAGGCGTCACCGCCCGCGATTCCGGCGCTGTCGTGCTCGCACGCCGCTCCGGCATCATCGATTCGGTCGACTCGGAACGCATCATCGTGCGCGTCGAAGGCGAGCATCATCCGATGCAGCTCTCGCGTGAAGTCGGTAGCGATATCTACCAGCTCACGAAGTTCAAGCGCTCGAACCAGAACACGTGTATCAACCAGAAGCCGATCGTACTGCAGGGCGATCACGTGAAGAAGGGCCAGGTCATTGCCGACGGCCCTTGCACCGATCACGGCGAACTCGGCCTCGGTCGTAACGTGCTCGTGGCCTTCATGCCCTGGCGCGGTTACAACTTCGAAGACGCCATCCTGGTCTCCGAAAAGCTGGTGAAAGACGACTACTATACCTCGGTGCACATCGAGGAGTTCGAAATCGAAGCCCGCGACACCAAGCTCGGTCCGGAAGAAATCACCCGCGACATCCCCAACGTCAGCGAATCAGCGCTGCGCGATCTGGATGAAAGCGGCGTGATCCGCATCGGCGCCAGCGTCAAGGCCGGTGACATCATGGTGGGCAAGGTTACGCCGAAGGGTGAAACCCAGCTCACTCCGGAAGAGAAGCTGCTGCGTGCCATCTTCGGCGAAAAGGCCGGCGATGTTCGCGACGCTTCGCTTACCACGCCTCCGGGTATCGAAGGCATTGTGGTTGATGTGAAGATTTTCTCGCGCAAGGGTCAGGAAAAGGACGAGCGCGCGAAGATCATCGAAGCCAGCCAGATCGGGAAGCTCGAAAAGAACCTTGCTGACGAAATCCGCATTTTGACCGACGAGCGCCTCAAGCGTTTGGACGGCCTGTTGGGTGGCAAAGTCGTGCAGGCTGATTTGCACGATGAGCGCACCAATAAGCGCCTCCTGACGAAAGACGCCGTCCTTGACCGCGAGACCATTGAACGTATCTCGACGCGCAATCTGAAGCGCATCAAGTACAACGACAAAGATCCGCGCGTCAACGAGCAGATCGACGAGATCGAAGAAATGACTTCGCGTCAGATCGATGTGCTGCGGAAGATCGTTCGCGAAAAGATCGACAAACTGCAGAAGGGCGACGAACTGCCACCGGGCGTAATCAAGCTGGTGAAGGTTTACATCGCCATGAAGCGCAAACTGAGCGTCGGCGATAAGATGGCCGGCCGCCACGGGAACAAGGGTGTCATCGCCCGCATTCTGCCTGACGAGGATATGCCGTACCTCGAAGACGGAACGCCAGTCGAGATCGTCCTCAACCCCCTCGGCGTGCCCAGCCGTATGAACGTCGGTCAGATCCTGGAAACCCACCTTGGTTGGGCTGGTCACGAACTCGGCAAGAAGATCACCGAGTTCATGCGCGAGAACTCCGAGGCAGGCCAGGTCCGCAAGTATCTCAAACAGCTCTTCAAGGACACGGCGTTCGTGAACAATGTCACCGACCTTGACGACGAGATGCTGCTGAAGGTCGCGAAGGGTATGCAAGACGGCGTCTTCTTCGGTACGGCCGTGTTTGACGGCGCGACCGAGGAAGAGATCAAGTCGCTGCTCGAACAGGCGGAACTGCCGACCTCCGGCAAGACCACCTTGTACGACGGCATGACGGGTGACAAGTTCGAGCAGCCGGTAACCGTTGGTTACATTTACATGCTCAAACTTTCGCACTTGGTCGACGACAAGATCCACGCACGTTCGATTGGTCCGTACTCGCTTATCACCCAGCAGCCGCTGGGCGGCAAAGCGCAGTTCGGTGGTCAGCGCTTCGGAGAAATGGAAGTGTGGGCGCTCGAAGCTTACGGCGCTGCTTACATCCTCCAGGAACTGCTCACGGCGAAGTCCGACGACGTTTATGGCCGTACGAAGATCTACGAAGCCATCGTCAAGGGCGAAGCCGCGATCGAGCCGGGCGTACCGGAATCGTTCAACGTGCTGATCCGCGAGTTGCAGTCTCTCTGTCTTGACGTTGAGTTGATCAAGGTCAAGGAGAAGGCTCTCCCCGCGCCCGTCGCTGCAGATTAACGTGGGTGTCCCACCCTTCCCGAAGGGAGGGTGGGACTCACAAAGTATCAGGATCGTTCACCCTCTTCCAGTGAACGTTCCGAAAGTGATCCGGAAGACGCCAGCAGCTGCGATGCGCTGCATGGATCCCGCACCTGAGCCAAAAGCCAGGCCCGCGGGAAGGAGGACAATTTGTATCGTTCGAGCCCCTTCGACCTCGGAAGCAACATCACGGATTTCGACGCAATCCGCATTAGCCTTGCTTCGCCGGAAAAGATCCGGAGCTGGTCTCACGGCGAAGTAACGAAACCGGAAACCATCAACTACCGCACGTTCAAGCC
>PLWX01000031.1 GCA_003151155.1 Acidobacteriaceae bacterium | reverse complement strand
CTTCGAGGACGATCGGAAAAGCAGCCAGCGTCTGTTGCAGATTGCTTGGCTCGAAAAGACTCTCGTACCACGAAAAGGCTGGATTGAAGTAGTTCACCAGGTTCTGCGAGAAGATGTGGGTGTGTCCGGCGGCGAAGGAGTAGAGGGGCTGCGGGGAAATGGCGTCGAACAAAGGATTGATTGGGTCGGTGTAGGCAGCTTGCAGACCGGAGTCTGCCTGAAAGCGAAACCAAGCGGTGTCCTTGGGGCTGATGTTGTAATCGATGCGGGCGGTCTGTACCTGTTCGCTGTCATCGCTGGAATGAGAGGCGCCTTTTCGATTCGCGCAGCCGTTGCCGTTCGGCGGATTGCCCGAAGATGTTGTTCCTTCGGCGTTGAAAGGACATCCCAGAACGGCCAGCGGAGTTCCACTGGTGTCGCCGTAGAGCGAGAACATCTTCTTGTAAAACGGCACGAGTTGCGGGGCAGGCGCATAGTTTGATCCGGTTACGGAGTCAGTGCCACCGATCGGAAGCTGCTGCAAAACATATTGCTGAAAGGCTGTGCTGGGGACGGTGACGGTGGTAAAGATCGGTAGCGCGATCCGCACCCATTCGCTGTCAAAGAAGAAGAACAACTTGTCGTGAAGGATCGGTCCGCCGACACTGCCGCCAAAATGGTTCACCGTCGAGCGCGGTTTTTGGACGCCAGATGTGGAATTACGGAAGTAGTCGGACGCATTCATCAGCGAACCGTTCCAGAGTTCGTAGAGATTTCCGTGGAAGCGGTTGGTGCCAGACTTCGTGACGTAGTTGACCTGAGAGGCGCCATACCTGCCCTGGTCCACCGAGTACGAAAGAGTATTGACGGTGACTTCCGAGATCGAATTGAGGCCGAGTACCAGATTGGTGGAAAGTCCGCTATTGAGGTTCGTCAGGGGATCGTTGGTCTCCAGTCCGTCCACGATGTAGCCGTTGGAGAGTGCAGGCAGGCCGTTGAACTCCACGTTGCCATAACCGTTGGAGCTGCCGACAAAATCATTGCCGTTGCCGGCGGTATTGATCAGAGCGCCGGGCGCAAACTGCAACGGATAGGTCATATCGCCGCCCGGGTTCGGCAGATCCTCCAGAGCGGGCGCAGTCAAGGTTGTCGATGTGTTCGCGTTGCTCGGGTTAAGCATCGGCGCTTCCGCATTGACCTCGACCACCTGGTTTGAGTGTGCAAGGTGGAGCTTGAAGTTAACGGTCTGCTTCTGACCCAACCCCGAAGAGACTTCGTCAGCCTGCTGCGGCTCGAATCCCCAGGCTGAAACCTGAACCATGTATGTGCCGGGCTGGAGCTGGGGAAAATTGAAACGGCCCGCACCGTCTGTAACCGCACTGCGCTTAAGCCCAGTCTCGCGGTTGCGGATGGTCACGGCGGCGCCAGGCACCACTGCGTCGGTGGAGTCCTTAACCTCGCCAAGGATGGCGCTGGTGGTTTCTCCTTGCGGCCATGCAGTTGCGGACATCAGGGGAAAAAAGGCCAAAGAAATAAGAGTGAAACGGAGTGCGCGACGTCGAACGCTCGGAAAACGCAGATCCACGGTCTATGCCTCCAACCATTCCCGACGAAAAAGAGCGCCAGCTCCCGTTCATAGTGGAAATCAGGATACACCATGAAGTGTTAATTATGATTAACAACTACGCGATATTATGATTTGCGGACCCAGGCCTTTTCGGCAGCGGCTGCTCCGAGGCGAATCTCGTGCCTGTCGACGGAAAAGGAAATTGTACCGTCGTAGTTTCGCGCCTCCATGGCAATGCGCACGCCCGGGCGGATACCCTCGGCGTCAAAGAATTCCAGCAGCTTCCGGTCACGCTCGTAGACGCTGACGACCGTGTACTTCAAACCTTGCTGTGCCTCGCTCAGCAGGCATAAACCCCGTTTGCGGCGTTGCGTCGGACTGCGCAGGGCCAAGTCGTTACCGTGCGGGCAGGTATCCTTTTGTCCAAGCTTTTCGACTAATTTCTTCTCAAATGCGGGCGACACCGCATGCTCAAGCCGTTCTGCCTCGTCATGTATTTCGTACCACTGCATGCCGAATACTTCGGACAACATTCGCTCAATCAGATGATGACGAACAATCGTTCGCTCGGCGATCTCCCGTCCTTGCGCAGTGAGGGAGATCCGTCCATCGCTCTTCGTCGATACGAGGCCGTCCTTCTTAAGGCGCTTCAGGGCAAAGGTCACGGCGGGCCGGGTGACCGAGAGCCAGTGAGCGAGGGTCGCCGGGATCACGTTCTGACCCTCAGCTTCCGCTTCCGCAATGGCCTTTAAATAGTCTTCTTTGGAGATCGTGATCATTGTCGTTGTGGAATTTTCAGTGAACGGGTGCAGTCTAACACTTGTGGCGTTTTCTCCTGGATGACGGACCAAATGGAAGCTGTTCCGAGGGGAGAAGAACGTTTCTGAAGGCAGCGTTTGTGAGACAGGCCGGATGCCCTCTTCTATCCGCCTGTTTTCTTGTAATTGCAAAGAGGCCAGAGTGAATCCTTTTGAATAGGTCGATTCATCCTCCCTAGCCCAGCGACACGAAATCAGTACCGAGAAACGCGCCAGGGGGCTGTAGTTCCGCTTCCGTGCTACTTCATCTCGAGTAGCGCAGCCATCGTTTCCACCCCGTCCCACAGATTCTGCAAGCGCAGGTTCTCATTGGCGGCGTGCTGATTGTCGTCGTAGTTGGCGATGGGCACCGTTATTGTGCGCGTCTGCGCGGCGCGTTCCATCGCTCTCAGCGGCACGCTCCCTCCCATGGTCGGCAGCAGCACGACATCTTTGCGCGCGTTCTTCACTGCTTCAATAGCCTCGCGCACAATGGGCAGATCCATCGGCGTGCGCACGGCGTTGTAGCTCGCCTCATCGCGCACAACCATCGCAACTCGCGGATGCTCCAGGAGGATTTGCTGCGTGGGTTCGCGGTCCACGATGAAGTAGCCGCGGGAGCGAATGTAATCTACGACGCGTTGCTGCTGCGCCCGCCAGTCGATCCCGACCACCAGGCGCAGGTCCAAATCGGCGGTCGCGGTGGGCGGAATGACATTGGCGGCTCTGGCTCCGGTTTGGCCCGATGAGAGGCCGTTGATGTTCAGCGAAGGCTGGTTAATCAGCTCAAGCAGATGCGCGCCTGCGCCGTCGACGTGCCCCAGCCAAAAGGCATTCATCAGCATCCGGTCGTTCACCGGCGCACGGGCCAGCGCTTCTCTCTCAACCGCCGAGAGCGGCTCGATTCCGTCGTAGAAATGCGGCACCAGAACGCGGCCGTCTTCGTCTTTCATGCCGGCCAGCAACTGCGCCAGCAACATCGCCGGGTTCGGCGCCCAGTTTCCGTAGTGGCCGCTGTGCAACCCGTGGTGCGGCCCATAAACGGTGATCTCCAAATGCGCATCGCCTCGCGCTCCAAAGACCACCGTCTGTTGGCCGCTCTGATCGATCGGCCCGTCACACACCAGCCACACATCGCCGCGGACCAGGTCGCGGTTGGCATTGAGTATCTGCTCCAGGTGCGGTGATCCCGCTTCCTCCTCACCTTCCCAGACGAAGCGAAGATTTGCCCGCAACGGGATCCCGGCCGCCTTTAACGCATCGAGCGCCGTAAGCTGCGCGAAGATGGCCGCCTTATCGTCGCCGGCCGATCGGGCGTAGATGCGCTGCTCGCCGTTTACTTCCCGCATTACCGGCGTGAACGGCGAGCCGCCATCCCATTCCGACGGAGTGACCGGCTGACCGTCGTAGTGTGCATAGAAGACGATCGTATGTTGGGCACCCTGCACATCGATCTGCCCGAACACAACCGAAGGCGCGCCGGGAAGAGAGAGCAGCCGGGAATCGATGCCGCGTTTCCTTAGTTCTGCCGCAAGCAGATCAGCGTTGCGCTTCAGGTTTGCCGGATCGGCGGCAACATTCGGTATCGACAGCAATTCGCTAAACTGCTGCACGAGTTCCGCCCGATGTGCCGCGGTGTACTTGCGGGCCGCCTCCGGCGGCGTCTGCGCCGCAATCGCGGTTGCCAGACAAAAGAGAAACGCAGCAAGGTAGGGAAGCTTCATAGGCTCACTATACAAGGCGCTCGGGCAGAAATGTTCCTCCCGCCGTTCCTGTCGGACGCACCGCAACTTCGGCGCGTAGCTATGAGTAGTGCCAAGGCATCCGGAAACCTTCCTAAAGGCCGAACTTCTGGTTGCTAATCCTTTGTGTGCATTCACAATTAGTTCCGGTTCGCCGACCATTCGGGCCGTTTGGATTGTGAAGCCAAAGAGAAGGAGCTGAGGACGGCTTCTTATTATCGCGTTGCATTTGGAAGTGCGGATTGTCAGCATGGCCTCAGCTTAGGCCACGGAAGAAGGCGGTCAGGTCCCCTGCGACCGCCGCTGGTTCCTCAGCCGGGGCGAAGTGCCCGCCGCGCGGAAAGACTGTCCAGCGCTGGATGTTGTATAAGCGCTCCAAATACGAGCGCGGCAGTTCGCCCTCGGGAACGGTCTGGTGCGCGAAAACACCAAACGCCGTGGGCGTGTTGACGTAGGCGGGATCGACCGGGTGCCAGCGATTGTCCCAATAGTCGCGCATCGACGAAGTGATGCTCTGCGTGATCCAGTACAAGGTAAGCGTAGCGCAGAGGAAGTCGTCGGTCGGCGTAACGTCGCTCCACGAGTGCCACTTCTCACCCACGTACGCCGCGAGCCCTGCCGGGGAGTCGTTGAGTCCATAGCCCACAGTCTGCGGCTTGGTGGACTGGATCGCGCTGTAGCCCCGCTCCGTCGTATCCCAGCCCCGGCTCACCGCAAGGTACGAACGCTCGACATCGGACAGCTCCATATCGTCCACTACGGGGGTGAGATCCGACTCCAGTGTGGTGAGATGGATCCCGATCACCGACTCGGGATGGTCTAGCGCAAGGATCGTCGTCACCCCGGCCCCAAAGTCATAACCGCTTGCACCATAGCGGGAATACCCAAACTCAGACATGAGCCGGTGCCAGCACTCCGAGACGTAGCGATAGTTGATGCCGACCTTGGCTGGACGCGGCGAGAAACCATACCCCGGCAGGGAGGGTACGACCACGTCGAAGTGCTCGAGCATCGGCAGCATGTCCACGTAATCGAGGAAACTGCTGGGCCAGCCGTGCGTGAGAATGAGCGGCACGCCCCTACCTGATGCCGCACGCTGGTACACAAAGTGGATGCCCTCCCAGGTGAAGTGGTTGAACTCGTTGAGCCTTCGCTCCCAGCCATGCCAGTCGAACTCGTGGGCCCAGTAGGACACGAGGCGTCGTAACCAGTCCAACTCGGTGCCCTGTTCCCAGCCTATACCGGGTATCTGGTCGGGCCATCTTGTTTGGCGCAACCGTGCCCGCAAATCATTGAGCACCTCATCCGCGACGTGAATCCGAAATGGTTCCACTACAATAACCCCTTTTGGCCATAGCCAGTGGCCAGCTGAACGCGCAGGCAATGTCGCACAGGATCTCGTCGATCACTGTCGACAGATAGACATGGGGCGTTGCGGCCCGGATCAATCCCGTTACAACGTAGCTTAAATCATGCCTCTTTTCACGGATGTAATGTCCTCTACCGTGGGTGAACTAGTCTAAAAAGCTGCTGAAAGCAGTCTTTATGAACAACTCTTCGATCTGTAGATGATCCCGTCTGGATCACGGGCAAACCGGAAGTTGGCCGCTAAGGATAGCGGATCGGTACTGGGAAACGCGCTTGTAACCAGTAATCGAGCCCGCCCTTTCCCGGATGGTCGGCAAACATGCATCCGACGCTCGGCATCATTTTTCGGAAGGCGCAAAACAAGATTCAAGATCCTGCCAAATTGCGAAGGTTGATCGCCGATCCCGGCGCCGATCTAGAGCTATACCGCCCCCGAGAAGCATAGCTTCGACGGAAGGTGCTACTCTTGCTTGGCAATCAGCTTGCGCAGCGCGATATGGTTCGGGTTGAGCAACTCACTCGTCCGGGCGGCATTGACAGTTGCGACGATGATGAGCCCGGCGTGGTCGTCCACGGTACTGAAGATGCCGAGCCTCTCCATTTTCAATGCCTGGTGCTTATTGTCCTCGGTCGGACTGAGGTAATGCACCAATCCAGCTTTGTACCGGTGCAGCAGGAACAGGTAAGCGAGGGTCATCAGGCGCTTCTTGCGCAGCGCTTGATCGAACGTATTCATGTCGCGAATCGAGAGGATCTTGTGGCCGTGCCGATCGTGCACGTCAGCGAAGATGATGTTGCCCATCCGCTCCTTCGAATCTTTCCATAAGCTCAGTTCCAGGAAGTCGGAGCCGGCGGCGACGGGGCGCAGTTGCGCGCGGCACTTCGACGGCAAAGCGTTTTGTTCGGCCCAAATTTGCAACCACTCTTCCAGGACCTTGAGCGGCACTTCCGTCTGCACCAGGTGCTGGTGTTGAGTTGAGCCTTTCCCCATGGCCTTGGTGGTGGCGGTGCGACCCGATGCGGCCATCAACGCCGCATCCAGGCGCGGACCGCCGACCAGGGTTTGGGGAGTGCGGTAGGGCGACTCGAGCAGCCGCAGCTTTCTCTGCAGGCGAGCAAGCGAAAGCATTCCATCCTGCCGCAGCGCGGTGGCGAATTCCTCCGCGGCAAGTCCGTCGATCTGGTGTCCGCCGTAAGTGATGAAGTTGAAGACGAAGCCGAGTTTTCCGAGCTCCTCGGGAAACTGCGTCATCTGTTCGTCGCTCATGCCGGTGGTGTCCCAATTGAAGGAGGGCGACAAATTGTAGGCGAGCATTTTGTCGGGAAATTCGGCGTGGATCGCGCCGGCGAACTCTTTCGCTTCCCCGAGGTTGGCGGTCGCCGTTTCCATCCACAAAATATCGGCGAACGGCGCCGCAGCCAGGGACTTGGCGACGGCCCAATCGAGACCTCCCTGAACCTGGTAGTAGCCTTCCGGCGTCTTCGCGAGTTCGCAGTCCCAGGTAACTTCGATTCCTAGCGATCTGGCTTTTTCGTGCGTGACATACCACGACGCTCGCTTGGCGAAGGCAAGCCACTCCTGCGAATTCATGCCGGTTGGCTCGTCCTGGCTGACACAAAAGTCGATGATATCGGCGACCGCCTGACCGAAGGTCTTGAGGTCCGCCGCCGCCTGCCATGCATCCAGAACAAGCTGCATAACCTTATCGAGAAGATTGTCTACAAGGCCATCCGGCTCTTTCAGGAACGCTTTGATCCACTCGTCAACCGGCGCCAGCAGTTCCATGTTTTCGAGCCACGCGGTCGCGGCGGCGTATTGGGAGTCCGCCATCCCGAACATCTTGTGACCGCAGATTTCCTCTATCCCGGCTTCTTGCAGCCTTCTTTGTAGAGCGAGGACGACGGCCTTGTAGCTCGGCACACCAAGGTTCGTCGCTCCCAGGATGAATGCCTGGTCGCGCTCGTCGGCGCAACCGTCGAGAAGCGTGGCGGCCTCGGCGTCGGTGCGCGCCACGATGATTCCGGGGACGTTCATGACGTCGAGTTGGAAGCGCGCGGCGTTCAGGCGTTGGATCTGCTCGTTCTCCGCGACGAGCACCTTACCGCCCTGATGACCGCATTTCTTGACACCTGGCTTCTGGTCCTCGATGTGATAGCCGGGCACACCTACCTCGACAAAGCGGCGGATCAGATTCCTGACGTGCGCATCGCCTCCGTGCCCGGTATCGGCATCGGCGATGATGAACGGCCGATAATCGACGACGGCGGCTGCTGACTGTTGTTCCGGAGTCATGCGGGAGCGCAGAAACAGCTGATTCTTGTCGGCGGTGATCAATGCACGGACGATGGCTGCGGCCTCGTCGGGCACTTGGCTTAGCGGGTAGCTGGCAAGGTCGGCGCCCGGATCCTCGGTGATGCTTCCTTTGGCGGAAGTAGCCCACCCACCGAGGTAGATGCCTTCGATGCCAAGGCGCTTAATGGTCACCGCCTGGCCTGGCGAGTACGGACCAAAGGTCGTGATCGACTTGCCGGCATCGAACAACTCGCGAAGGCGGGAATAAAAAGCGTCGGCCGCGGCGCGCGCCACCGGGTAATCCACGGCGATGGTGCCTCTCTGCTCGACCACTTGACGGGGTGAGTACAGCCGAACGATTCCGCGAAATCGTGGGCTCGCAAACCAATCACTGACCTCGTGCACCCTGTCTTCGAAGGAATTCATAATTGATTCCCGCCTTTATCCCGGCAGACGAATGGCGACCGCCAGGCACCGAGCAGATTGTATGAGCATTATTCTCGCTCAAGAGTGGAAAGCTGAGATATCCGAGCATTTATTCCCGGGGCTGCAATCAGAGGAATCATAACGTCGATCCACGGCGCGCCAACCACAAGCCGAGCCCCATTGTGTCATCAGAACGAAACCGCGCGTGCCGCTGAAGCACCTCTCACCTAATAGGAGGAGCTAAATCGCTCTTCGATGGTCGATCCCGGTAATGTTCACCCTCTTCGCTGAGCTCGCTGATGGGAGAATAGACTGATTAGCTTTTCCCGAAAATCCGTCGCTTGGCGGTGTCGCGAACTTCATCGGCATAAAGAATCCCTCCCAACCCGCCGGGATGATCCTCGGATGTAAGGACACGGTCCCAAAAGCCATTATCCCGATACCACTTCTGTTTTAGCTGCCAATCTTCCTTATACGACGCTTTGTCGAGCATGCCCAGGTGCTCCCAGTACCAGGTGCGGCCTTGGAAGCGAACTGTGAAATCGGGCAGGCGGAAATCTTTGAGGTCCCCACTCTTGGCAATCAGCGGCTCTTCATATCTGACGGAAAGACCGAGAGCGGTGAGTACGTCATAAACGATGACTTCGCTCTTGGAACGCACAGGTATTCCATCAGAAGTGCGGTGAATAAGCCCCTCCGGCCGGAAAGGGCCCTCAATGCCGATTTCGCCTGCATCCTGGCCGATCAGCAGCTTGAACATGCGAGTTGTTCGCCGCATTGTGTCGGACGCTTCGGGACGTCGGAAGTCGAGCAGGGGCTGGCTATCTTTTTCAACGAGGAGAATCAACTTGCCTTTGAAGCGGGTCAGGCCTGTGTAGAGCAGCTCGCGCGAGAGCGTCTGGGCTTTACGGGGGATAATAAGGATAACGGTCTGGAAGTCACTGCCTTGAGCCTTATGCGCAGTGAGGGCATAAGCTAATTCGAGAGTATCGGAATAACCGTCGGCGACCCAGAAGAAGCGTACGTGAAGCAAGCGATGATAGGGGCTTCAACGGAAGTGGTTGGCCTGATTTCACTTGGGAAAATGGGGACATCTCTGCCTTACCTGGTCGGTCCTGCTTCCCGACTGACACGTTTGATCACCGATGCATCAGACGAAGATGTCCTGAATCCCTACCGATCCCTAGGCATAGAAGTCACAAGTACGTAAACCGAAGCGGTTGGGCGCTCGATCGTTCCGCTTCCTCCTGGCATCTTCGGACAGTACGCGCCCTAGCAGGAAGTCTTCTCTTTCGTTGAAGTCCTTCATGCGCTCGATTGCATTCCGTCTTCACTCGAGGAAATTTGTCATGTATGAATTCCGCTACGCAAAGGAACACGCAATAGCTCGAACCTTTCATAAGGCCTTCCGACTGGTAGAGAGGTGTTTGCTGCTGGGACTGATGGTCGCGATCTCGCTTGAAGCACAACAGAGTTCTCCGTCTGCGCCAGCGTGGACCGGTGTCGTACGCACGGCTGCCGGTGAACCTGTGGCCGGAGCGAAGGTAACGGTATACACGGCGGCCGCTAAAGAGAAAATGACAGCAGTGACGGGAAGCGACGGAAGGTTCGCGATTGCGGATATTCGACCCGGGCCACATACCATGAGCGTACAACTGCCCGGGCGAGGTCCGACAGCGTCAACTGGAGCGGATATTACCGGCATAGCAGTTGTGCTGACGGTATCCGATCAAAACGTGCTGTCGATTGGAGCCAACCCGCAAACTCCTGCAGCAGGAGTCTCGAATGGAAACCCGAGCACAACTTCGAACCCGGCTAGCGGAACAGGCGGGGAGAAACTCTCGAGCCAAAAAGCAAATGAGTTGCCGTTGAACGGACGTGACTTCAGCACCCTGCTGCTGTTGGCAGCCGGGACGATGACGGACGTGAATGGGCAGACAAATTTCACCCAGCAATTTGCCGTCAATGGACAGCGCGGCGTTGAGGCTGTCTTCGCGATGGACGGCGCTGATATTAGTGATCCTGAGATGGGCGGGAGTACGTTCACGAATTTCGACGTGGACGCAATTCAGGAATTGCAGTCAAGCTCGGGATGGATGCCAGGAGACATCGGGCGCGGTGCGGCGGGCTTTACCAATATCGTGACACGATCGGGAAAAAACGGTTTTCACGGATCATTCTTCGAGTTTCTAAGAAACTCTGCCCTCGATGCGCGGAATTACTTCGATCACCCATCGATTGCGGAGCCGGGCAGAATTCCTCCTTTCCGCAGGAATGAGTTCGGTTTTACAAACGGCGGACCGATTGTTCTGCCGAATGTATATGACGGTCGAGACCGGACCTTTTACTTTGTACAGTATCAGGGGTTCAGGCAAGTGCTTGGAACAACACAGGTACTGGCCGTGCCTACAGTGGCAGAGCGAGCGGGCCAGGATGTGGTGACGTATCCGGACGGGAGCACGGACACGCTGCAAATAGCAGGGAGTTCGAACAGCCCGGGAGTAAATCCGGCAATTGCTTCCATACTGGCGCGCTATCCACTCCCCAACAACCCAACCGGCGCGTATGGTGCGCGAACCTATGCTGCGCCTTCAAACGTGAACACGGACACGGATCAGTTTTCTATCCGCATCGATCAGAAAGTTGGCGCAAAAGGACAATTGTTTGGTCGATTCAATTACGACAATCTGACGGGACCGACAACAAATCCGGATCAAACGCTGCTTGACCCGAGCTTTGGCGTGCAGTATGTGGATCGGCAGCGGAACGGGGTCATCACTTACACGCGCACCATGTCTCCGCACTTTCTCTGGTCGACGTCGGTGAGTTTCACGCGAACGACGCCTTCGTTTGTGACGCCGAACCACACCGATCCGGCTTTGAAGTTCATCGATGGCCTCTATGAGGCATTCAATGGAGCGGCGGGTTCGGTGACGTCGGCGTTCGGGAATTTATTCCAGGGACAACTGAATTTTGCCTGGACGAGCCCGCGGCACGCGGTGAAGTGGGGTGCGGAAGCACGCCTTAACCGGGACACGACATACTTCGGTATAAGTCCCAATGGCGAGTACGATTTTGGTGGTGGAACAGTTTATTCGCCCGTGTTCATTCCTTCTGCGAGTGGACAGCATGATGTGCAGCCGGGTCAGCCTCTGCCAGACACGATGAGCAGTCTGTTACTCGGGTATCCGTATGGATACACGATCGCAGTCGCGCCGCCCTACGCATCGGATGGCGCGCACATTGGGCCGGCGGCAATCAACCGGAATGATGTGAACGCCTACGTCGAGGACACATGGAAAATCAATCCACAATGGACGCTCGACTATGGGCTGCGATATGAGATCTACACGCCGATTTCGGAGCGGGCGCACCGGACGTCGAGTTTTCTGAATTCGTTTCCACCCGTGGGCGTTGGGCAGGAATACTTGATCAATCCGCAGCCTACTTATCAGACCAATTGGAACGGTTGGGGGCCGCGTGTTCAGGTGGACTGGAACGCGCCCCACGCGGTGCATGTGCACATGGGCGGGGCGATCACGGTAATTCCGCCCAATATCTGGCAGGACAATCTTCTGACAGGGTCAACGCCCTACGTCGTTTATCCACGTGTCAATGCGGCGCAAAACGGAGAGATTGCTTACGGATTCCAAATTACACCGAACGAATTGCCGCCCGTCTATAACACCGCTGGCGTGAACGTGTTGGCCAGCGGCGATCCGAGAAAAGTGCCGGCGAACACGGTGATGGACGTAAATCGATACCAGCAGGATTTGGCGGCGCTGGCGCCGAGTCATCAGCTCTCGCTGCTGAGTCTGGCCGGGATCGACCGGCGCTTCGGCAATGGGTACTTGCAGACTTGGACGCTGGGGCTGGAACGGGCTTTCGGCGGCCTCACGGCCGATGTCGCGTATGTCGGAACATCGGCGTTCCGACTTCCCAGAATGTCATATCCAAACGCGTATCCCGGAGCGGATCCGGAATTTGCGCGGTTTACAAACTTCGACGGTAGTGGCGCGGTGACGGGTGGTTTCGGATTCGAGTCTGTGATGACAGCGACGTCGCACTCGTCGTACAACGCCTTGCAGACCTCACTGTCGGGAAATGTTGGGCATGGCGGTCCGTCATTGCAGGCAGGCTGCACCTGGGGCAAATCGCTGGATGATGTCAGCGGCATTATTGGAGGAACAGGATCCACCGGGGCTGTGACGTTGTTTAGTCCGCAAAACCCGTTTGATACACGAGCGGAAAGAGGGCCGTCAAGCTTTGACGTGACGCACGCCTTCACGTTGAGCGCGGCCCAGGATTTGCATTTCGAGCATTTGGGACTTCAGTCGGATCGAACGCACCTGTTGACGAAGGGCTGGGAGCTGCTGAGCATCTCGACGATCACCAGTGGTTCGCCGTTTACGGTTTATTCGGGGATCCAGCAAACGGGTGCGGGAACGATTGGCGCGGACCGGCCCGACCAGATTGGCACTCCGGACCTCTCGAGCGCCGGCAGTTCAGCGCGACCGCGCGATGATTATTTTGGACGGGGCGCGAACAACGCAAGTTTCTTTTCCATTCCCGTCGGGATCGCGGGGGGGACCGGATCAAACTCCGGGCGTTTTGGAACGCTCGGCCGTAATACATTTCGCGGCCCGGCATATTATGATTTCGATTTTGCGCTCATCAAGACGACTCCGATTGGCCACCGGGAAAGCGGTTTGGAGCGAGTGGACCTGCAATTCCGCGCAGAGCTATTTAATCTGTTTAACATCGTCAACATGGGGCTACCCGCGAACACCATCGAGGGTACAGGGTTTGGCATGATCAGCAAGACCGCGGGAACCTCACGGCAAGTTCAGTTTTCGCTAAAGCTCATCTACTGAGGCGCGTCAAGCAGTGACTCAGGTTTGCGGGACGACATGTTACTCGAAAGTGACGCCTCGCCGCTAGCTAAGCCGGATAGATCGTGAGAAACGGGCTAACAGCCCGTGGTGCAAGTTCGGATTCGTGAGCAGAAAGTGTTGAG
>PLWX01000259.1 GCA_003151155.1 Acidobacteriaceae bacterium | reverse complement strand
CGAAGGTCGCACGTTCGGCCGTCCGAGCCATTAACGCGGTCACGCACCAGAACGCCGACTATCTGGAAGCTCTCGATTCCGGCGGCCCGATGCAATACCAGAAATTCGAAGGCAAGAAACTCGCCGACCTCTTCTTTGAGAAGCTGGCCGGAGAGATGGAGCAGGACGCTGGCTTTGCGAAGAAGTTGGCGGATGCGCTCGGCTATGCGAACCCGGCGAAATTGATCAGTGCTATCTACGGGGTTTCAAACCGTGTGACCTGGTGGACGAACGACACCGCTTTCCTCGCTGCTACCTACGAGAAGATGGAAGGCGGAATGTCCCTCAAGGATGCGTTACACGAAACTGCGAAGCACATCCCCGACTATCGACTGCCGACCCATATCCTCGGGAGCAAGACGGTTGGAACGATCATGCGGAGCCCACTCGCGACGATGTTTGGCGGCTATCACTACGGCGCCCTAAAGAGCTATGGAGAGATGACCAAAGACGCGATCGGTTCTGATCGGACGATAAAAGACCGCGGCCACGCCTTCGACGTAATGGCGATGCTCGGACTCCTGACTCTGGTGATCTATCCGCTCGCGGACGAACTACTGAAAAAAGCGACCGGAAACAAGGATGCTGAGTTGAATCGGGCAGGCGCGGCCACGTTCCCCTACAACATTTATCTATTAGCAAAGGGCGAAAAGAGCCCGCGCGAAGTCGCCGAATCCGTGGTCACTCCGTCCGTCGTGGCGAAGGCGGGCGCAGAACTGGCAACGAACCACGACATTCGGACGAGTAAGGCGATCTACGACACACACGCCAAGCCTTCAACGCTCGCATGGCAGCTGGCACACAAAGGATCCGAGTACGTCGCGCCGGTTGGCGCTGCGGAGCGCGCTGCCCAGGACACCCATCAGGCAAAACGAACTGCACTCGGCCTCTTGGGAATCCGGTTTCGCAAGCACGGAGCAGAGAAGATCGCCGCGGACATCGCAGCTTCCAAAGGATCGAAGGAAGCGCCGACACCCGAGAGCTATTCCCGTACCACCCTGAAGCGCTCGTTGCGTGAAAGCGCGACAAACGGAGACCTGAAGCCGGCACAAGACGCGCTCGACAATCGAAACATCAGCCCACAGGAATACCGCGAGATTGTGAAATCGGAACGGGATGGTCTGCTGGAGACGGTTCGGAGCTTCGACTATCGGGAGTTGCGTGAGGTGTATGACGCCGCCACGCCAGAGCAGAAGAAAATGCTTGAGCCGTTGCTGGCAAAGAAGCAGATGCAACAGAAGCCTACTGGTTCAGGGTTGCCGTTCTACCTGCGCTCACTTGCGGGGAAAACTCCACCACGCAAGTAACTATTTGCCGGGAGGCGTTGCGAGCATTTTGTCCCAGCGCTTCTCGGCCACCGCCCACAACCCAGTTTGAAGCTTTCCCCGGCGACCGCAACCACGGCGCCGAGATGGAAACCCGTCTTTCCGGTGAAGGAAGGCGGGTTTTGTGTTGCCTGAGCAGAAAAGCGCAGCGGATATCCAATCCGCTGCTCACCAATAACAGCAGCCAAACATGCGGTCTCGGAATGTTAAGGTGCCCGTTCTGTGCCCGATTTTTCTCGACACGAGGAACCGGATGGAGTATAAGGCAAGCGTAGTACCTAAGCGTCTGTACCGAACCAAGGAAGCCGCGCACTATCTTGCAACCAGCACCGACACCATTCGCAGGTTGGCTCAGGACGGAGTTCTCCCGATCCTGCAGGACAACGAAGGTGGGCCGTGGCGCTTCGATGTGGCCGATTTGGACAAGTACGTTGAGCAGATAAAGCGAGTGGTGCTTTAGTGGAGGGATCATGGCGAGACCGCGAGGCACAGGAAGCGTATTCCAGCGGAACAACATTTGGTGGATCAAGTACTACCAAGGGGGGCGCCCGATTCGGGAGTCCAGCCATTCTCCCAACGAGAAGGTGGCGCGTCGGCTCCTGCAGGAGCGTCTCGGCGCCGTCGCAGTGGGCGTCCAGATTCGCCCCAAGGTGGAGCGCGTGTTGATGTCGGAGCTGTGGGAAGACCTGAAGCTCGACTACAAGAACAACAAGCGGAAGTCATACGACGATGCCGAGGCACGCTGGCGATTACACCTAGAGCCGTTCCTTGGACGTGCGCGAGCCGTAGATATCGGCACTGACCACATTCGCAAGTACACCGCCCAGCGGATGAAGGAAGAGGCCAGCAACGCCACGATTAACCGCGAGTTGGCACTGCTCAAGCGGATGCTCCATATCGGCGCGAAATCCAGCCCGCCCAAAGTTCTCCGAATCCCGAACATCCCTATGTTGCAGGAAGACAACATTCGCAAGGGGTTTCTTTCTGATACCGAGTTCGACGCGTTGGCCGTGGAGTGCGCGACGGCAGGCCTCTGGCTTCGCGCCATGCTGGAAGTCGGCGCAACCTACGGATGGCGCTCCAGCGAGGTAATTCGGCTCCGCGTGGGACAGGTGGATCTCGATGCCTGCACGATTCGTCTCGATCCTGGCACCACGAAGAACCGCGAGGGCCGCGTCGTCTCAATCGTGCGGGGGGCCAAGCTCCATGAACTAATGAAAGCGTGCGTCGTCAACAAGGGCGCCGACGATTTCCTATTTACGCGATCGAATGGCAAAGAGATTCTCGACTTCCGCCGGACGTGGCGCAAATGCTGCAAGGCCGCCGGAAAACCCGACCTCCTCTTCCACGATCTCCGCCGAACCGCCGCGCGAAATCTTCGGCGCGCCGGCATTGCGGAAGGAATCATCATGGCCATTGGTGGATGGCGTACACGCAGCGTCTTTGAGCGCTATTCCCTCGTGCGCGAAGGAGACATCAGCACAGCGATGAAGCAGCTCGAGGACTATCGAACAGCGGAGCGCGCGATTAGAGCCGAAGAGCGGAACGGTCACACTTTGGGCACACCCAAGCTTACAAAGCAGCGACCTATCCTCGCAGAGAAATCGAATTAGGCCATTTTTAAAGGGGTTGTGGTGCCGGGAGGGGGACTTGAACCCCCACAACCATTTCTGGTCTGCGGATTTTAAGTCCGCTGCGTCTGCCAGTTTCGCCATCCCGGCACGTCCTGCGCGCCACCCTGGCTTCGCGACGCGTCGGTTTGAATATATCGCAACCATCCAGTACGCCGCATCACGCCATTTCCTAAGCTGCTGGATTCGCTTGCAACTCTCGGCCAAAGACTCGCCTCGAAGCTTTACGAGGGAGAACCTATATGAGCATTTTCATGATTTTGTTTGTGATTCTTCTAGTGGCTTGGATTCTGGGCCTCGGAGTATTCCACGTTGCCGGCGGCTTTATCCACCTGCTGCTGATCTTCGCCGTGATCTCGTTGGTCGTGCACTTTGTTGCCGGCCGGCGCAGCACCGTCTAGCCACGCACCAAGTTTCCCAGTGAAGGCGGCCGAGAGGTCGCCTTCGCTTGCTCGAGAAGAGAAGTGTAGTCAGATTTTTTTACGCGCCCCGCAAAACTAGCCCTTCGTCTTGCGTCCGAGCTTGCGGTGGTGCTTCGCTTTTTTTGTCTTCTTGATTGCCGCGGCGCGCTTGGTGTGAGTATTCTCCGGCTTGGGTGTAGATTTCTCAGCCAGCTTCGCAGCAATTGCTTTTTTCTTCACCGTCTTTGCCTTTTCTTCTGCCGCCTTTTCTTCGCTCACGGGTTCCGGAGTCGCGATCACCGCCTGTGCCTTCTCAACCACCTTGGCTGCGGTCGCCCCGACCGTTCCCAGCGCTCCTCCAACTGTCTTTGCTACCTCGGTTGCGACACTGTGGTCATCGTGCTTTTTTTCCTCTGCCATGCGCTTCTCCTCGTTGTTATCAACTTGTCGACTACTGCGAAGGTACCACTATTGCCCGTTGCCATGCAGAATCTCTGCCCTTCGGGGAAAGACTCTCTCTGCGGTCTGATGTGGCGGATGCGCTAGAAGATGTAGCGCCGCGTGCTCGCCGCGCGATGCGCTCCATTCGTCACCTTCCCCGGCGGATTTCGCACTTGTACAATCCACTCAACCTTGCAGACTCCATCCCCAGTTGCAGCCCTCGCTCCGTCCAGTGATTCGCGGTTCGAGAGCTACGCCCGGCTTTTTCTCGGACTCGCCTTCTTCCTGGCATTGTTCGGTCTCTGCTGCGGCGCTATCGCCTCCGCCGACACCTGGTGGCATCTTGCAACTGGCCGTTGGATTGTCGAACACCACGCTGTGCCCCGCACCGACCCATTCTCTTTCGCCACTGCAGGCAAGCCCTGGATAGCGCACGAATATCTCACCGATATCCTGATGTTTTTTCTGCACCGCGCCGGCGGTTTCATCGCCTTGGCTACCGTCAACGCACTCCTGCTGGCGTCGGCCTTCGCGATTATGGCGTTTTCTGCTCGTTCTTCCCGCTGGCTCGCTTACGCGGCCGCTCTATTCGCGGCCTTCGCTGCGCGGCCTGCGTTTGCGCTGCGTCCACAATCGATCTCACTCGTGTTCGGCGCCGCGTTCTTCTGGATCATTCGCGAATCCCTGCGCCGGCGTAAGCCGAAATGGCTGATCGCGCTTCCCTGCCTCATGCTGCTCTGGGTGCAATTGCATGCCGGCTACCTGCTCGGCATCGCCTTCGTCGGACTGCTGCTCTTCGCAGAAGTTCTCGACTGGCTACTCCAGCGGTCCCAAACCTCACCGCGCGAGTGGCTGCCTCTGATCGCTGCCGGAGCGGCTTGCATCGCCGTCGTGCCGCTCAATCCCAACGGCTTCTCCATGCTCACCTTCCCCTTCTTCGTCATGCGCATGAAGATCAACCAGACGATCCAGGAGTGGCGTCCCGCAAATCTTCACGATCCCCACCTTGTGCCATTTATCGCCCTGGCGGTCGCAACGCTTCTCGCCATGCTGTTCAGCCGCCATCGTTATCGTCCTGGGCAGTTTTTTCTCTACGCCTTGCTCCTCGTCGCCGCGTTGAAGTCAGCCCGCAATATCCCGGTATTTTGCCTGGTTGCAGCCGTGCTCCTCGCAGAACACCTCTGGGTTCCGGGTGCTGCCTGGCTCTCGCAACGCACCTCGCCGCCCCTGAAAATCATCTCTGCCGCTCTAGCCCTTACCGTGGCTGGTTTTTTCTGCGCCCACGCTGCCGCCAACGGCCTCGCGTTCCAGGCTCTCGCCGAAAAAAATCTCTATCCCAAAGATGCTGTCTCCTATTTGGTCAACCACCACATGTCGCCCAATCTATTGAATGATTACGCCTTCGGCGGCTACCTGATCTGGAGACTCTATCCGACCTACCACGTCTACGTGGACGGACGTGCCGACCTTTACGGCGACGATTTCCTCTCCACCTACGTGGCGGTCTATAACGGTGAACGCGATCCTCAGGCCTTTTTAAAGGACAACGGAATTAATACCGTATTACTGTCGCCCTCGTCGGGCCTCACCACCCTGTTGCGAATGTTGACAGTTCAGGGTAGCTGGAAGCTGGAATACGAAGACGGCCGTGCCGTGATCTTCGTACGTGCCTACCCCGCACCTTATTGAGCACCCGTACCACTTACGTGGAACAAATAGATTATTTGAAATCAATAACTTGCAGGCGTCTTCCGGAATTCTCCTTTTTTGAACAGGGTAACCGTCAAGAGCGCACTTTTTTCTGCGGAAGCGCCTCCAAACTGAGGTAGAATGCACCGTTTGGTTGTAGCGTATTTACCCATCTTTTTAGGGCCGTTTCTCGTAAGCGACGTACCGCCCAAGTTCCCTGAGTGAATCTTTCTAAGCAGCCAAGGAATCCAAACAGTCAGGAAACGTAGAAACTGCGGCCAATCGAGCCCGAAGTAGCAGAATAACGATTTACTAATAATCCCGAACGATAGGACAGACATATTAATGGCCAAGCGACGCGGAAATCCAAACTGGGGCAAACCGGAACCAATTGGCCCGGTTACCCCGACCATTACCGAGTTCGAGCAGGTGGTTCGCGAGTACAAGTTGCAGCCCGACCAGTACATCCGCTCCACCCGTCTTCGTGAGTGGGCAAGGCGCAATAAGAACTCCAAGTACATTCCTGAACCCCTTTTGGAAGCTTGGGGCTTCGAAATTGAATCGACCCTCTAGGTCGTACCATTGTTAACCGAGGCCGCCTCTGGGGCGGCCTTTTCCTTGTCGTCCCATACTTGGCTTTGCACGCATTGTCAAATTGACCCGCACTCTCCCGCGTGAGATATTCTTGGGTTTTAGCCATATTGAAATACTCAACCGTGCGCCCGCACTTTTGGTGACGGTTTAAGGAACTCCACCGAATGGTTCGGCTCCTTCCGAAAGAAACTAAGTTCTTCGATTTGTTTGAGGAAATGTCCTCGAACTTGATTCTCGGCGCAACTGCCATCACCGACCTGCTTCGCGATTTCCAAGACACCGCAGGCTACGTAAAAAAGATCAAAGATATCGAGCATCGAGGGGATGAGATTACCCACACCATCCTCATCAAGCTCAACTCTACCTTCATCACCCCGTTCGACCGTGAAGACATCCACACCCTCGCTTCCTCGCTCGACGATGTACTCGATTTCATCAATGCCGCTGCCGACCGCATCATCCTGTACAAGATCAACGCTGCGCCTGCCGCCGCCTATGAAATCGCGCAGATCATTGTGAAGCAGTCCGAATCCCTCGCACGCGCGGTTCGCAACCTTGAAAAATTGAAGGACGTTCTCCCGCATTGCGTCGAAGTCAATCGCCTCGAGAACGAAGCCGACCGCATCAGCCGCGAAGCGATCGGCAAACTCTTCGACACCGAGAAAGATCCCATCGCCTTGATCAAGATCAAGGAACTGCTGGAAGTCCTGGAGACCGCCACCGATAAGGCGGAAGACGCTGCGAACGTGCTCGAAACCGTCGTTCTCAAGAGCGCTTAACCCGTGTCAACGAAAGGAATGCTCGCGTGAACTCGGGGATGGTTCTGCTCGCCGTCACGGTCTTCGTGGCGCTGGTTTTCGATTTTCTGAACGGCTTTCACGACTCGGCCAACAGCATTGCCACCGTGGTCTCCACGCGTGTGCTCTCGCCGAAACTCGCCGTCGTCTGGGCGGCCTTCTTTAATTTCGTCGCCGCNNATCGTCTGGGACCTTCTCACTTGGTGGTGGGGCTTGCCGACCTCGTCTTCTCACGCTCTGATGGGTGGACTCGCTGGCGCCGCCATTGCTCGTTCCGCGATTCTCCACGGTTGGCGCACCTGCCTCAGCGTCATCCTTCCCAACGGCTGGACGAAGACCCTCATCTTCATCGTGCTCGCGCCCATCATCGGTCTAGTTCTCGGATTGACCCTCATGGTTGCCGTCTCCTGGATTTTCAAGAACAAGACGCCCACCACCGTTGACCGTACTTTCCGCAAAGCGCAACTCTTCTCGGCTGCGGCCTATAGCCTCGGCCACGGCGGCAACGACGCCCAAAAAACCATGGGGATCGTCGCCAGCGCTCTCTACACCGCTGGTCTCCTCAATGCCAATGAGTTCCATCACGACTGGGGCCACTTCCACTGGCCCATCATCCTTGCCGCCCATACTGCCATTGCTCTCGGTACATATTTCGGCGGATGGCGCATCGTCCACACCATGGGATCGAAGATCACCAAGCTCAGACCCGTCGGCGGATTTTGCGCCGAAACCGCGGGTGCCATCACCCTCTGGGTCACAGCCCGTGCCGGAATTCCCGTCAGCACTACGCACACCATCACCGGCGCTATCGTCGGCGTCGGCACCACCCAGCGTCTCTCGGCAGTCCGATGGGGCGTCGCGGGTCGCATCGTCTGGGCCTGGATCCTCACCATCCCCGCTTCTGCCGGCGTTGCCATGCTGACCTTCTGGATCATCCGCATGATCAACCCCAACGCCTAAAGATTCATACGGCCTTCTGTCGCGGCGCGGCTTCCGTCGCGCCGTTTGCGTTTAGAACCCGGCGAACATTTCCCTTTCCCTCCCGTCCAACAAAAATCCAGCGGCTCCGTGACCTTTCCCCTCGCCGCCCCGTTTAGGTCAGTGAAGCCGGAGAGCCCGTTTGAGAGCCTTGGTGACCGAACCTGATGAGCGGCTGTTGATTGAGGCGGCGCAGCGCGACCCACGCCACTTCGCTCAACTCTACGAAAACCATTTCGACCGCATATACGCCTTCATTGCGTATCGCGTCCGCGATCGAGCAGTCGCCGAAGATTTGACCTCTGAGGTCTTTCATCACGCCCTGGCGAAGATCCGTCAGTTCGAGTGGCGTGGCCTTCCCTTCAAAGCCTGGCTGTTGCGGATTGCCAGCAACGCAATCCACGACCGCTGGCGTGAGACCTCGGTACGCCGTGATATCTCCGACGACGATCTCGCCGAACCGGGCGCGGACGACGGCACCGAGCGACGCACCGTAATCATGCAGTTGCTCGACCGCCTACCGCCCGACCAGCGATGCGTCGTTACACGACGTTTTCTCGACGACCGCAGCATTGCGGAAATCGCTCGCGAGTTGAACCGCAGCGAAGGAGCCATCAAGCAGTTGCAGTTCCGGGCGCTGCAAACGCTACGAGTTCATTTTTCAAAACGAAGCGACAACGGTCTAAGCCCGTGAATTGTTCAAGTCCTAGGTCTTGCATCCGTTGTGAAATTGCTTCGGGCCGCGACGGGAAAGCAGGCTGCATCACGCGCCAAGCTACAGTGCCGCAGGCACGGAATGAAATAGCCCCGGACGTAAGTCCGGGGTAAGCCGCAAATTCAACCGAGTCCCCTTGAGGGGACGGCATCTACCGAGGCGGGACGTAAGTCGCGCGAGGAAAACGATGAACGCCATCTACCAACAACTCGATCAGGCCGTGGAGAAAATCCTCTCCGGCGAACCCGTCGAATCCAATGAATTCGATTCCCTTGTCAACGAACTGCTTCCCATTGCCAGCGCTCTCCACCTCACCCCGCGTCCCGAATTTCGCGCCGCGCTTCTCTCCCAACTCGAACAGCCTCATCTCTTAAAGGTCGTCTCGATCCGCCGCAACTATGCACCCCCCCTGCCCACGCTCTTCGGTGCCGGTTACCAGAACTATCCCGTGCACCGTGCCAACTTCGTTGTCTCCGCCATCATGCACGCTGCCGCGATCGCGCTGCTCTTCACTTCCAGTCTCTGGCTCGTCCGTCACAAGAGCGAAGTCAAACTTCAATCCACCGCTCTGCTGACCGACATCAGTCCTTACCTGCTCCCAGAATCCTCCAGGCAATCTGGCGGCGGCGGTGGTGGGGGCGATCACGACAAACTCCATGCGTCGAAAGGCGATGCTCCGCGCTTTGCTCGCGCACAGATCACGCCTCCCGCCATCATCGTGCGTAACAACGATCCCAAATTGCAGATTGAACCCACGGTAGTCGGACCGCCCACCATCACGCTCTCGAAGCTCGGCAACACCGGTGACCCCCTCAGCGGCGTCATCGCTCCTCCTTCGAACGGCAGCGGGATTGGTGGCGGAATCGGCAGCGGCTCGGGCGGTGGAGTCGGAGACGGCATCGGTGCCGGCGTCGGCTCCGGGGTTGGAGGAGGATTCGGCGGGGGGGTATTCCGGGTAGGTGGCATGGTCAGCGCGCCGCGCGCCATCTACGACCCCGAACCGCAATATACCGACGAGGCGCGCAAATCAAAAGTTCAGGGCGTCGTGATGCTTGCCGTCATCATCGGCCCCGATGGCCGTGCGCGTGACATCCGCGTCTCGCGTTCCCTCGGCATGGGTCTCGACGAGAAAGCCGTCGAAACCGTCCGCACCTGGAAGTTCGAACCCGCACGCAAAGACGGTCAGCCGGTTGCGGTACTCGTCAATATTGAAGTCAACTTCCGGCTCTACTGATGCAACTGAGGGCTGCCTTTCAATTCTCGGCAGCCCTCGTCCACTTTTGAGCGATACGACACGCCTCTCGAAGCATGCCCAAATCGCAGGTTAGAATATCCCTCTCAAGAATTCGGAGGGATGTTGAATACTTCGTTCGCCACTCTAGCTCTTTTTGCCCTGGCACTCAGTACAACCGCGAACTCGCAAGACCATGCTGGACCGCAACCGATTCCTTATCCGCCGCCGATCACCGCCCCCGCCGACACGCCCTATCCCGGCACAATCAGTTTGCTGGTCGATCTCACCGACAACCCCCACCGCGTTGCGAGCATTCACGAAACCGTCCCCGTGCGCGCCGGCAATATCACCCTACTCTATGCGCGGTGGATTCCCGGCGAGCACTCGCCCACCGGCCCCATCTCGAAGCTCGGCGGCCTCAACATCACCGCCGCCGGCAAGCGTCTCGCCTGGCTGCGCGATCCCGTCGACATGTTCGCCTTCCACGTCACCGTTCCCGCTGGCGTGACTTCTATCGACGTCGACTTCCAATATCTTTCACCTGTGCGGCGCAAAGAAGGCCGCGTCGCCGTCTCCAATGAGATTGCCGAGCTCGCGTGGAACACCGCGCTGCTTTATCCCGCAGGTCACTACTCACGCCAGATCCATTTCTCACCCAGCTTGAAAATTCCTGAAGGATGGAAGTTCGCAACCGCGCTCGACGTCGCCTCGCAGCAAAGCAACGAAGTCCATTTCAAAGACACCACCCTCAACACCCTCGTCGATTCTCCGGTCTACGCGGGCATTCACTACACGCGTGTCGATCTCTCGACCGACGCTACCAACCAGGTCTTTCTCGATGTCTTCGGCGATAAGGAATCCGACCTCGCCATCACCCCCGAAGAATTGACGGTCCACAAAAACCTGGTCGAGGAGGCGAAGAAGCTTTACGGCTCACACCACTACTCGCACTACGACTTCCTCTTCTCCGTCAGCGATCGTGTCGGCGGCAACGGTCTTGAGCATCATCAGTCCAGCGAAGATGGCGAAGGCGCCAACTACTTCACCGACTGGCCAGCCGGTGTCCCGGAACGCGATCTCCTCGCCCACGAATACACTCACTCCTGGGATGGAAAATTCCGTCGCCCCGCTGATCTCTGGACGCCCAATTACAACGTCCCCATGCGCGACAGCCTGCTCTGGGTTTACGAAGGCATGACCGAGTACTTCGGCTTTGTGCTGACCGCGCGTTCCGGCATGAACACCGCCGCCCAGCAACGCGACCTCATCGCCATGATCGCCGCCGATTACGACATAAGCCCCGGCCGCAAATGGCGTCCCCTGGAAGACACCACGAATCAGCCGACCATCTCTACCCGCACCCCGGTGAGTTGGGTGAGTTGGCAGCGCCCCGAAGACTATTACATGGAAGGCTTGCTGATCTGGCTCGATACCGATACCAGGATTCGCGAGATAAGTGGCGGCAAAAAATCGCTCGACGATTTCGCGAAGATTTTCTACGGCATCGATAACGGCAGTTACGTCACCCGCACCTACACCTTCGACGATCTCGTCGCCGCTCTTAATCAAACCCAGCCGTACGACTGGGCGACTTTCCTCCACCAGCGTGTCGATGAGCTTGCGCCCGAAACTCCGAAAGACGGTCTCTCGCGCGGCGGCTACCGGCTCACCTACAGCGACACGCCCCCCGACTGGTTACGAGCGGTGGAAGACGCGCAGGCCGCGCGATCCGAAGAAGCTGGCGAGCCCGACGACAAGATGACGGATTTCTCCACTTCGCTCGGCTTCACGGCAGCCTCCGACGGCACTCTCGGCAATGTCTGGTGGGACAGCCCCGCTTTCAATGCCGGCATGACTCCCGATGCAAAGCTGATCGCGCAGAACGGAAAGGCCTACAGCATTTCGGCATTACGGGCAGCTATCGCAGCGGCGGAAAACAGCAAGGACCCCATCCACCTGCTGATTAAGCGTAACGGAGAATTCAAGACCATCGATCTCGATTTCCACGGTGGTCTGCGTTATCCGAGGCTTGAGCGGATAGAAGGAAAGCCTGCTCTGCTCGACGACATCCTCGCGCCTGCGAAGTAATTCGTCTAGAGATGTAGCAGAAAAACGGGTGCCAATGCGGCCAGCGCGGCGGCACCCTGCAAGGCCAGCACTTGGATTGCCTGTGCCGGCGTGCGCCTCAGCCACTTGATCGCGAAGAACAAGATGAACGGGATCTGCCCCGCCATCAGGATCTGGAACAGGTGCGCGGTTGCCCCTTCGTCTGCTTCACGCGCAATGCCGAACGTCGCAAGGCGAAAGAGCACGAGGGTGAGCGCCGTAAACGACATCACCACGGGAACGAGGGCGCTCGGCTGTTTGAAGGTAGAAGTGATCATGGGTCAGCCCCCGAACGAGCATCCGGAATTTTAAGCTAATTCGCCTCCGTTGCAAGTCCGCCGTCACCCTAGCCCGCCGTTTCTTCCGATTTTGAGGAGCCCCGAGCTGGCACCTTGGTGAATCCCAAGTTGCGTTGCATTCGGGGATCGACCCCGCGACGTGGCGCACGCTCCTCCATGCCCGCCCGCGACCCGCTGAACTCGCGCGACACTGCCAACTCTCACAACCCCATAGCGCGAAGCCCGCCTCGCTCTTAAAGCCCAGGGTGCAACCTTGGGTAAGCGCAGGATATCTCTACTTCACCGGCCGCGACCCCGTGATCAGGATGTCGACGAGTCGCTTTGCGCTTTGCTGCCAGTCCGGGCTGGTCGCAACACTGGACACGCCGATCACTGCCCGCAAGAGATCGAAGGGCACAAGGTCCTTGCGTATATCGCCGCTCTTGATCGCACGCTTCACCAGCGCTTCGATCGCTCCGTGGATCGGAGCGCGAGAACCCTCATACAGCTTCGAAGCGCCTCCCACGAAAGTGTTCAGCACCGGGGCGATGATCTGCTTAGCCGCGATGTAATCCACGAACAACAACATCCATGTGCGCAATGCCTCGACCGGTGGCATTGCCTCGGCAATCTTCCGTTCAGCTGCGGCTAGCTTCTGTACCTCCGTGTGATAGACCGCCTCAATCAACGCATCCCGCGTCGGAAAGTGACGATACAGCGTTCCTGCTCCCACCCCTGCTTCTTTGGCAATCTCGTCCAGGCTGGCGTTCGCACCACGCCGCGTAAACGCCTCCTTCGCCACTTCCAGGATGCGTTCACGGTTTCGCAGCGCATCCGTGCGCGGCTTCCGTGGCGTCGCTTTTGAAGATTTCTTCGTCATTGGCCGAAAGAATTTTCAACCGGAGACTGTCTCCGGTTATCCTATCTACTGATTCGGAGGCACTCTCCGTTTTAATAGGAACCCGGCGGTCTGTCAATCCCGGCACCCGCTTTCTGCGTTCCAGAGGTGAGGAATATGCATTCCCCCGCTCCCTACACATCCGTCGCAAAATCCGATTCCCGCTGCGCCGACTTCAGCGCAATGGCGGAGCGCGAGTTGTCCGCCTTCTTCCAAGCCGTCACCCGCCTGTTCGGGCCACAACAGGCTGAACTCTCAGCGGAAGAGTGGTTGCGCGACTTGATCGAGTTCGATCACCTGCCCGCTTCCGCCTCCGAGTTGCGCTCGCTCACCGCCAAAGTCTCCGCTCGTCTCGACAGTCGAGTAACAGCTTCGCAATCATTGATCGAATTCACCAACGCTTAGGAGAAAAATAAATACACGTTTTCGTTACAGGAGCTACCGGTTTTATAGGTTCAGCCATCGTCCGGGAACTGATCGGCGCAGGGCACCAGGTGCTCGGCCTCTCTCGCTCGGACCAGGGCGCCAAATCGCTCGTCACTGCCGGCGCACAAGTGCACCGCGGTGACCTTGAAGACCTCGAGAGTCTGCGTCGTGGAGCCGCCATGTCGGATGGCGTGATTCACACCGCCTTCATTCACGACTTCTCGAATTTTAAAGCCATCTGTGAGACCGACAGGCACGCCATCGAGGCCCTCGGCAGCGTGCTCGCCGGCTCCGACCGCCCGTTAGTCGTCACCTCTGGTACCGGGATGGCGAGCTCCGCGCCCGGACGTCTCGCGACTGAAGAGGATGTGCACGCCTCCGGTCCCAACGCGATTCCTCGTGTCGCAACGGAAGAAGCGGCCGGATCGGTGGCTGCGAAGGGTGTACGCATATCAGTCGTCCACCTTCCCCAGGTCCACGATCAATTCAAGCAAGGCCTCATCACCTACATGATTGCGGTAGCGCGTGACAAGGGCGTTTCGGCCTACGTCGGCGACGGGCAGAATCGTTGGCCCGCGGTGCACCTCAGCGATACCGCCCCGTTGTACCGGCTCGTGCTGGAGAAAGAAGGCTCCGGCGCAACCTATCACGCCGTCGGCGAAGAGGGAGTGCTTTGCCGCGACATCGCCGAAGTCATTGGCCGCGGCTTGAGAGTCCCGGTGGTCTCCATGTCGAAAGAAGAGGCAGCCACGCATTTCGGATGGCTCGGACTGTTCGCAGGACTCGACATGCCGGCTTCCAGCGCGCAAACCCAGCAGCGCCTAGGATGGCATCCAACTGGCCCCGGAATGATTTCCGACCTCGAACAAATGCGCTACGACGCAGCTTGATCCTAAGGGTGTCCCACTGAAGCCGCCTCTATCGGTGAGCTTGGGTGGGCCGACAAAAGACGCGCCAAAGGCGCATACGGCAGCTCCGCGCCGCGGGACTTCAGGTCTCAGTAAGGAGCGCAACAGCCAACCGCCACTACCCCGCGGTCTGGCGGTCGCCCCCCAAAAACAATCACTCGCGCACCGCGATTGCGCTTACTCTATTTCTCATTCAGAGCGGGCGCGTTCCGTCTGTGGGGTTTCCCAAGCAAAAGAGGTTATGACCGCCAACAAGTACGAATGGTTATAATCGCCCCTGGATTTTCTATGGAAGATTCCGAGTCGAGGGTACGGTTTGGTCCTTTTACTCTCGACGTCCACGCAATGGAATTGCGGAAGTTCGATCACCGCATCCGACTTCGCCCACAAGCTCTCACTCTGCTCATCCATCTGGTCACGCGGGCTGGAGACCTGGTAACGAGAGAAGAACTTCGAGGTCGACTCTGGGGCGAGGACACGTTCGTTGACTTCGAGCATGGCCTCAATTTCTGCATCCGGCAGATTCGCCGTGCCCTTGGAGAAAGTGCTGCATCCCCCCGATTCATCGAAACCGTTCCCCGCCGAGGTTATCGTTTCCTGAGCCCCTCGAGTCGGATCCGTTCGCTGGCGGTTCTCCCATTCGATAACCTCTACGATTGGCAACCCGTCGCGGCTCAAACCTACTGTCACCGTGCGACCAAGCTGAGCCCGTCGAGTTCGGCCGGGCGTCGCTGGCAGGCTTGTTGTTTCATGGCGCTCGGCCGTTACGACGAATCGGTTGCGGCTGCCACAGAAGCACTGGAACTCGATCCGTTGTCTCCCCTCGCCCACATCCTCATATCCACGGCTCACTATTTCGGACGGCGATACGATCTTGCTCTCGCCGAGGCCAATAAGGCATTGGAATTTGATCCCCACCACGCCGAGTCTCACCGCTTCAAAGGCATCACTCTTTTGCAACTCGATGAGCTTGAGAAAGCGATCCCTGAACTGGAAACGGCGCTGCGCCTGATGGGGGAAGGCCCGGCAACTCTCGGCTCACTCGGCCGTGCCTATGCGCGAGCCGGGCGTTTGTGGTTCGGGGCGGAACTCCGCCTACAGTTGGCAACTCAGTGGGGATTCTAGGTACGGGTTTTCCGGTACAACCAGGGTGACGTTCAATGGAACGCCTGCGTCCTTTAGGGTGCTCAATGACACCTACTTGACGGCCATCGTGCCGTCAGGAGAAACGGGATTCGTTTCCGTAACCACATCGTCCGGCATACTTTTGAGTAGCAGGATATTCAAGGTAACGCCCAAAATCACAAGCTTCACGCCGAGTAAAGGCCCGTCCGGCAGTACGGTAACGGTTACCGGGTCAGGACTAATCCAGGCCACGAAGATCACCGTTGGCGGGGTGCAGGTTGGCTCTTTTACCGTCAACTCCGATACGAAGGTGACCCTCCGCGTTCCCAGCGGAGCGAAGACCGGCAAAATTGTGATCACAACTCCTGGCGGCATAGCCACGAGCAGCAAGACATTCACCGTGAATTAGTAAGGCCGTTGCCGCGTTCGAGGCGTTGACAATCTGAGGGAGGCTATTCCCCTGACGACGCGGAAGAATCCTATTGCCCCGGTGCGGCAGCGCCCTTGCGCGGAGCAATTCACCCGCATCCCGATAGCGCTGCCATTCCGTCGCCGTCCAGTGCGCAGGCAAACAGCGATTATTTCGTTTGTCCCCGAACTGCTTGCCTTCTACGCTAGCTGAAGCAACGTAACGCTCAGCGTCGCTGAAGATCGAGAAGAACAATGTCCGAGCGGTCCTGCACACGTTCGAGCAAAAGCTCGCGCCCGTTCGGAGAGAGATCGAAATCTACTGCATCAAAATCAAGTGGGAAGTGCGTCAACTGCCGTTCGGCGCCGCTCTGCAGATTCACCACCCAAAGGTCCTTGTGGTGGATTTCTCCCCGAAGCACAACTAGCGATTGCTGTGCCGCCAAGAATGCTACTCGACGTGCACCGCGCGTCAGAGCAATCTCCGGAAGGGGATGCGGCGATCCATCCGCATTCGCCGCGTTCAGCGAGACCTTCGTTCCGACATCTGGTCCGGAGAAAAGGACCAACTCATTTCCTGCCCAGGCGGGATTGAGCGCGTAATCATTCACCAGCACCGTAGCAGATCCCCCATTTACCGGAATGCGGAACAGGCGAGGAACGCCGTGATCCAAGGCCGCCGATGTGATCGACTGCATGTCGGGTGCCCAAGTAGGATCGCCCTGCAGTTCCAGCGAATCTGACAACAGCTTCACATCAGTCCCATCGGACGAAAGGACGTATAACCGAGCGTGTTCCCGTTGCTCAACCGACATCACAATTTGGCGGCCATCTGCGGAGAGCGACGGCCCCCCAATCATGCGTACCTCCGGTGCACGCCAAAGCTCCGTCGCAGCGCCATTCGCCAGTTTCCAAACGCTCATGTTCCCGCCCGCAGAGGAAACATAGATCAGGAAGTCCGGGCCGAGTCGTGGTGAAGAACCGCTGCTGGTCGTCAGCGGGATAGCCTCAGGCGTGCCTTCCCCAGCGTTGTCGAGTCGCATCCGCCACAACGTCTTCTTGGGATTCGCGACGGAGAGCACCAATCGGCCATCGTCACTCGCCGCAAGAGACGTGTAACGCTCCAACTGTGGCGTCAAACGATGTGCAACCCTGCTCTCCACGTCGATCGAATACAGCGAGGGGCCCGAACCATCGGGGTTGCCGGCCAGGTACAACAGCGTGCGTTGGTCCAGCCACACCGGATGACTCACGTTTGCGTTCTGCCTGGTAATCTGCTGCGGAGATCCTCCCGTTGCGCGAATCCGCCAAACGTCCAGTTTGTCTGGCAGAGATCCTTGAACGACATAAAGGAACTTTCCGTCCGGGGACCATAAGGGAAAATGCGAATGCAGCCCCGTCGCAGCCGCGAAGATTGGCCTCGCCTTGCGATCCACCTCGCCCTTGGTTACAAACAGCGGGTCTCCCGGACCCGGCGTGTGATACGCCAGCAAACGTCCCTCCCGCGACCAGTCGTACTCCGCCGCACCTTCCAAGTACGGACGTGGAGGGCCTCCAAGCGTTGGCACCGCCCAGATGCTGATACGGGTTTCCTTCGCCGTCTCAGGGCCCCGCTCCCAAAATGTCACCAGGGACCCATCCGGCGAAAAGCCCAACGTGCGCACCGATGGATTGACCAAGTCGGCGACCGCCCCGTTCGTCAGATTGTGGAATTGACCGGAGCCGACTTGTGTCACCCAGACGTCTGTGTGGTCGTGGCGGTTGGAGAGAAATGCCACGAAGTGTCCATCACGCGACACCGCGGCAGCTTGATCGATTCCATCCCAATCGGTCAATGGTTGGAAATGTGCTCCGGCAAGCGGATCCTTCCAGAAGAACTCCGTCCGCCTCATCCAGCTCCAAATGACCGCCGCGAGCACCGCCACTCCCGCGGTCGCCCACAGCAGCTTCCATTTCCATCGGGAGTTCGGACCCTGTGAACCCGCCTTGGAGTCGACACTCGCGCTCTCCTCGATCAGCGGAAGCTTTCGACCGCGAATCCAGGCGTCGAGTTCCACCGGAAATGCATACACCGAGCCCCTGCGGTCGTGCAGATGGCGATGCACTGGCATGTCTTCCCGTTTTTCCCAGCGCTGCACGGTCGTTATGTTACGGTGGAGATAAGTCGCGATCTCTTTCCAGGAATCCAGCCGATTCTCGGCTGAGTTCGGGCCTTTCGGCGGGCTCGGGAGTGGTTCTCCCATCGCGATCTCCTTGTTCTTCTTGCAAAGGGGTTCGAGGAGACGCATTCTACCCCAGCTTCCGAAGCACGGCAAAACACGGCAAGACACTGCAAACGATTGAAACTGGGAAACTCCGCGCAACACCGTTTGACCAGATCTCTCATCCGCCCCATTGTCAGTCCTCGTACCCCCAAACGGGGTTCAAGGAGTCTGTATGCGGAGAAAATCAGTCGTTCTCGCCCTCTCTGTCGCTGCCATCACTGCGGCCACCCTCTACTGCGCGCAGGTCGTTCGCGCCACTCCGGCAAATCCCGGCTTCACCACCACCTACCTTCTCAAAGGAGCCACTTTCAGCCCCTTCCTCGTCTTCGATCGGGCCAGAGAACATGCGCTGCCTGCCGGCAACAACGACGAGGGTTGGTTCGACTTTCAGATGACCAAGGGTCACTCGGACCTTTACGTCGTAAACAACACCTGGCAAGCCGTCAATTTCGATGGTAACCAGGGAATCGCCAGCACCGGCTGGCATACACATCCAGGTCCCAGCCTCATCACGGTCACCGCCGGAACTCTTACCGAATACCACAAGAACTGCGTTCCCCACGTACACAACACCGGCGACACATTCGTCGACGCCGGCGGTGGAGAGGTACACCTCATTCGCAACGAGGGCTCCGTTGCCGCCGCCACCATCGCCGTCCAGCTCGTCCCGTACGATCCGGCGAAAGCGAATCGACGAGTCGACGTTCCTGCCCCATCTACATGCGCCAATATCAACTAACCCAAGGCCGCCGCAACTTGGCCGGGTACCCCGCTCTAGCTCGCCTCCGTTGGCGAGCTAGAGCGGGTCTACAAAAGTCGCGCCGAAGGCGCACACCACGGTTCCTGCTGTTGCTGTAGTGCCCTTCAGTATTTCAGTGTTCGGGGACAGACGAGATAATTCCCAATTCTCAGTGTACGAATTCGAGTTTCCTCTGCTCCGAATCGCGCCGGTTTGGCAGGACGTCCGCGTTTTCTGAGGCGTCAGGCACCGCTGCGTCGACGAACTCCGCTTCGCCCAGCGTTCGGCTCGCCGGTGCAGAATGTGCGGATATAGTCGACCTTGTAGACCTCGTTCACTACGGTGGAGACAACCCCGCCCAGGAGGACGGGGCTCTCGCACTTCGCGATCCGATTTAGCTCTTGCCTCGGTTTCGTTATTTCACCACCACTTTCACCCGCATCCAAGGATGGATGCAGCACTGGAAGTAGTGTTCCCCTTTCGACAGGTTAGTGATCTGTAGTTGGCTTCCTTGGAGAATCCGGGTTCTAGCGACCGCCACGTTAGCGAACCCATTTGAGCATTCGGGTACTACCGTTTCACCGGGTGCATTCAGTGGGGGTATGAAGCCTCCGCCGAACTCCTTCACTTCGGTGAAGGTATGGGGCTCACCACCCTGATCCACGACGGACAGTATCGTCCCCTGCTTCATGTGCACCACGTCAGGTTCGAAGTCCCAACCTGGGTCAGGCGTCCCGGCGGCGGCCTTCGCAAACAAATCGCTCAGTACGGTGAAGTATCCCAATGTTACGTTTTTGCAGAAGTCGGGACCCAGTGCGGCGTTGAAAGTCGTGGGATCGCATTCGTCCAGGGCTACCACTTGTGAGATACGGGGCCCTTCGTGTTCTTGCCCAACCGCTTCGGTCGCGGCGATGGACAGCATGCAGCTGGCGAGAATCGCAAGTTTAGCGACGGTCTTTCTCATTTTTCCTTCTCCTTCCTGTTAGTCAGGAGAGGTCATACTGACGCGCAACGCCTTTCAGCTCAATAGCGAACACCTGTCGAACCTCTTATCTTTTCATGTCGGATGGAGCTGCGAGCGACCGCGTGCCCTGCCGCCGATATTTGGTGTAAGATCTTCGCCACTTGGGGGGCTGCGTGGCGACTGAGCCAATCCGTGCCAGGGAAATCATCAAGATCGGGGAAGATATAGAGCTCGACGTAGGTGCCTACCAATTGCGCCGAGCCGGTCGTGTGCTCAAGCTCGAGCGCATCCCTATGGACGTCCTGATCTTCCTGGTAGATCAATGCGGCAGCCTCGTAAGCCGCGAACAATTGATCAACAGAGTTTGGGGTGCCGACGTCTTCCTCGACGCTGACAACAGCCTCAACGGCGCCGTTCGCAAAATCCGCCAAGTCCTCAAAGACGATCCCGAAAATCCACGCTTCATCCAAACCATCACCGGAAGGGGTTACCGCTTCATCGCACCGGTGTCGGCCGAGGGCAGGAACACCGCCCTCCCAATCGCTGATTTCTCTGGGCCTCATCTCGTCAACCCGCCGAACGCGCCCTTCGACCAGATTCCCGGTATGGCGTTCCTCCACCGAACCCCCAGCTCGCGCCTTTCTCTGCTGTTCGGCGTCTTGACGATCCTCATAGTCGGTCTGGGTTTCTGGCTCAGCCGGAACGCGAATCCACCGTCCGCTCCCCCTTTGCGTTCGATCGCTGTCTTGCCCCTCGATAACCTCTCCGGCGACGCATCGCAGGATTACTTTGTCGATGGTATGACCGATGAACTCATTACCGACCTTGCCAAGATCAACTCTCTCCGCGTGATCTCGCGGACCTCCGTGATGCGCTACAAAGGCGCACGCAAGAGCCTGCCGGAGATTGCGCGGGAACTTAACGCCGACGGTATCGTCGAAGGTTCTGTGACCCGCTACGGCAGCCGGGTGCGCATCACTGCCCAGTTAATCCGTGCTTCCACCGATCAACACCTTTGGGCTGAAACCTATGAACGGGATATCAATGATGTCCTGCGGCTGCAGGGTGAGGTTGCACAGGCGATCGCTCAACAGGTGAGTGTCGAACTGACGCCGCAACAGCAGGCCCGGCTGCGCTCTGCTCCGTCGGTGCAGCCGGAGGCCTACGAAGACTATCTTCGCGGACACTACTTTCTGATCGCGAACTCTTCGACCCCAATCGGCATGAATACGGCGAAGGCCTACTTTGACGAGTCCATACGAAAAGATCCGGGCTTTGCGCTTGCTCACGTTGACTTAGCGAATTCCTACCTGGTCCTTGGCTCGTTCCGTCAACTCGCTCCGCAAGTGGCATCCAAGGCCGCGGAACAGGCGATCCAAAAAGCTCTCGAGTTAGATCCTAACGTGGGCGAAGCTCACGATACCCTCGCCATGCTCAGCTGGCATCGCGACGATTGGGTATCGGCACAACACGAGTTCGAAAAGGCAATCGCAATGGCGCCGAGTTTTGGCTGCGCACATGCCGACTATTCGAGTTATCTCAGCTTTACCGGCCGACGCGCCGAAGCCCTCGACGAACTCACTCGAAGTCGCGAGCTGGAACCCAGTTCCAGCTTCGATGTGTTAGAGGCAAGTGACTATTACCAGCTGCGCGATTATCCCGAGGTTGTGAAGGCCAGCCAGAAGGATGTCGCGGCGAGCCCGGATGATTGGCTCGGTCATTACTTTCTAGGCGCCGGCTACGAAGCTACCGGCAAGCCGCAGGAGGCGATTGCCGAATATCAGAAAGCGACGCAGTTGTCGGAAGGCGACATGGATCCATTCGCTTCGCTGGCGCACATTTATGCAGTGCTCGGCCGACGAAGCGAAGCAGAGAAGATGCTGGGCACGTTGCTGCAACGCCCGAAAAAAACACCCGCGGCACCGTACATGATTGCCACAATCTATGCCGGTCTCGGCAACAAAGACAAGGCTTTCGAGTTTCTCGATAAGGCCTACCGAGAGCGTTCGTGGGACTTACCGTGGCAGATCAAGGCTGACGTCCGCATCGATAATCTCCGCTCCGATCCTCGCTTCCAAAGGCTCCTGAGGAGGCTTGGCTTAAATGACGAGGCGATGCCGGGTGCCCCACTCTAGCTCGCCTCCTTTGGCGAGTTAGGGTGGGTCTATACCTCCAGCTACACGACTTGCGCGCGGGGTTCCGAAGCGGGGATCATTTCGTCTGTCCCCGAATTACCAAGTCCCACCGCAACATCCAAGCGCGAAGCCCGTCTCGCTTCTAAAGCCCAGGGTGCAACCCTGGGTACAAGCCCCCACCCTCGACCATCTCGACAAGGGCTCCGCCCGAGGAGAGTCGCCGGCCGACGGTTCAACTAGCAATTCAGCGACACACGAAATAATTCCCAATTCTCGGTGTCACGTTGGGGATGTTCGTCTGCGCTTCATTCCTCGGCAGTCGAGAGGATAAACTGTCGAGCGTTGCCCCGTTGGGTCACATGATGTGGAATACCCGCAGCAACCACGTTAGGCATCTGGCCACACGTCAAGCTATCAACGATCGGCAATCCATCCCCGTCCCACGAAGATCGACCTCTTGTGCGCGAGGTTTCGAAATGGGGTTTACTTCGTCTGTCCCGGAATTACCAAGTCCAACCTCCGCAACATCCAAGCGCGAAGCCCGTCTCGCTTCTAAAGCCCAGGGTGCAACCCTGGGTACAAGTTTCTCAGCGCTTGAGACTTCCATTCGGAGGATGGTCCCACGCTGGCATCCATCCTCACAGCTCAACGTGACCATCAACACCACCGCCCGTGCCGCCCCTCACAGATTTCGTGACACGATCCCTTTATTGTGCGCATGTGGGGTATTCCTCTCGGCTACTTTGCTCTTTGATAGATCGGCTTCATCGCACCGCTAACTCTTGCGTTTTGAAGATTTTACCCGCAACTCCTTTCGATAGAAGAATTTGCGAACGTCGTTTCAGCAACTCCCATCGAATCAAGATTTTGAGATTTCAAGTGGGGAGGGGGTACCCAAATTCTGCGTCTTCCCGCGCCTGCCGAGCCATCCAAGTCTTGCTGCTAAAATCGAGCTCGGAACGCATATGATGACGCCGCAATCGCCGTTTTGTGATGTGGAAACTGCTCTCGCCGAAATCCGCGCTGGCCGCATGATCGTCGTCGTCGATGACGAAGATCGCGAGAACGAAGGCGACCTCACCATGGCCGCCGAATACATCACTCCTGAAGCCATTAACTTCATGGCGAAATTCGGCCGCGGCTTGATCTGTTTGGCAATGACCGAAGAGCGTCTCGATGCACTCCGCCTCGGACCGATGTCGATGGAAAACACGTCCAACTTCGGCACCGCCTTCACCGAATCCATCGACGCGCGCGACGGCGTCTCCACCGGAATCTCGGCCTACGATCGCTCCCGCACCATTCAAGTTGCGATCGCACCCGGAACCCGGCCGAACGATCTCGCTCGCCCCGGACACACCTTCCCTCTTCGCGCCCGCAAAGGCGGCGTTCTCGTCCGTGCCGGACAGACCGAAGCTTCAGTCGACCTGGCGCGACTCGCCGGATTAGTTCCCGCCGGAGTGATCTGCGAGATCATGAACGACGATGGCACCATGGCCCGTGTGCCTGAGCTCACCGAGTTCTGCAAGCAGCACGACATGAAGATGCTGACCGTCGCCGAACTCATCCGCTACCGCATGGCGCATGAGCGTTATATCAAGCGTCTCGCCGAGGCCCTGGTTCCCACCCGTTACGGCGAATTCCGCATGATCGCCTACGAATCCGAGATCACCGGCGAATCGCACGTCGCGCTCATCAAGGGAGATGTCGAGCACGCCCCCGAGCCTGTATTGGTGCGGATGCAGGCACATTGCCTCGTCGGCGACGTCTTCGGCGCCACGCAGTGCGATTGCAACCAGACCATCGACCGCGCCATGCAGATGATCGCCCGCGAAGGCCGTGGCGCCCTCATCTACCTCCACCAGACCTCCAAGGGCTACTCCGTCGAGAAGCTCGGCGACAAGCTGACCATCCAGTTCCATCACGACCTGCGGCTGCCCACCCTGCCCGAGCATCAGCGCAAGACGCAGCGCGAAGTTGGCATCGGCGCACAGATCCTCTCCGATCTCGGCCTCACCCAGATCCGCCTCATCACCAACCGCCCCCGCCGGGTGGCGGGCCTGGAAGGCTTCGGCATCCACATCGTCGAGCAGGTGCCGACCTTCGAACCGAAGAGCGCGGTCGTTCAGAAATAATTTTGCATACAAAAAGAAACGCCACTTGAATGCAGTCCAAGCGGCGTTTCAGTTAACAAAAGCCTTAACTATTTTTTGTTGGCGATATCGGTCACGAACTTCAGACCGTTCGGAGTTCCGACGCCAGTCACGTTATCCCAGCCTTGCTTGGTATAAAGCGTGGAGTCGGTTCCAAAAGTGAGTGCATACCAACTGTGTGAACTCGCACCTTGATACAACGCGCTGTAGAAGTAGCGCGTGTAGTCAAGCGGAGTCGCGAGTTCGGTCGCGTTCACTGCATAGGTGCCGAAGGAGTCCTTGATCACACCATGCACATTATCCGCAGTCGAGAACGGAACTACATCCAGCACCGCTCCGGATGGCAAGTTGTACAGCATCGAAGCTGCATCACCAAGTCCGACCGTAGTATTGGCTTTCTGGTTCGTAATTGCCCAGATCGCCGAGAACATCGGGCATGCAAGGCTGGTGCCGCCGATGACCTCAACATAAGTCGTGCCGCTGATGGTCTGCACGATCTCAACGCCAGTGTAAGGATCAGCCAGCCACGAAATGTCCGGGGTCGCTCGACGTGGTTGGTTTGTCCCCACCTGCCAAGACGGCTTGTTGTAGACATTGCTGTTGCCGCCGGTAGCACCGAAGATGAATCCCTCTTCCTCTGGAGGATCCATCGGATCGCCCGTTGCTCCATCGATCAGCTTGGTGATGTTATTCCCCCACCCCGTCTGGAACTTCATCGTGTGGCTTTGCGTTAGAGCCAAGCTGGTACCACCGATGGACGTGGCATATGGCGAGCTAGCCGGGTAACCGACGTCGGCATATCCGAGCAGAATCACGTTGTCGCCAAAATCGCCGGTAGAGAAGTTCACATCCATGCCGATTGCGATGGCTTCCTTGAGAATTGCATCGAAGGCCCCACGCAATCCAGCACTGGTCCCTGATTCGAAGCCGCTCCAACTATTCGAGACCACCACCCCGCGATGGTGGGAGATCGCGTCGAGCTCTGCGTTATAGAGGTCGGCGAAACTATTGGTGGGCGCCACTTCGAGAACGATCTTTGCATTGGGCGCGATCGCATGTGCCCACTCCACGTCGAGTGTGGTCTCACCCGCCCAACTCGCATTGCCGTTGGTCAACTTGCCGATGACTTTGAAATTCGTGGATGTCAGCGCTGGAAGACCGTTGATCTGGGAGAACAGGTTGGCGTCATTCTTGATGCTGGTTGAGCCGTAGGCGTCCACAATAACGATGGACTCACCTGTGCCGTCGAGACCGGCGCTGTACATCGGCTTCAGGTTATATCCGCCCCAGACATCAGCAACGTCGTAGCCGCAGGACGGAAGGTTTGGAGGCCCACTGTTGATGTCGGACCCATAGCGGTTCCCAACGTAGGTGGCAGTGACCCCTCCCTTCGACTTAGTGATCGTCTCGGGCGAACGGAAACAGCCGTTTGCAAAGAAAATCCCTTGGGGAGAGGCCGAGAGTGGAACCGGCTTAAGAGGCTTTCCGCTCGGATCGAGCGCTTGTACGTGGTCGGGGTTGAAGAAGTAATCCGACGCGCTGGCAGCAGTCACGCTAGTCGCGAGCGAACTGTCGAGCACTAAGTTGCTGGTATTGCTACGGACTAACTGTCCATTCCTGCTGAAATTATGGATCTGTACCCCAAATGCTTTCTGTACGGAAGCAACCGAACCGCGAAGTGTCGCGGAGAGATGATTCGAGGCAATGCTCGAAACCTTCAAACCGCGCTTACCGGCAAACTCCGATACTGCTTTCAAGCTTTCGCTGGTAGCGCCGAACTGCTGCACGAATTCAGCGGGAGTCAAGAACTGATGGTAAGGACCAGTTCCGGGGGTCCGGACGTCGTTCACAAACTTATCGAGCGCAGCAGAATCCCGGGAAGCTAATGCGAGCGTGACGTCGATTTCCTGGCTGGCGTCGGCTGCCCCGAGATCGGTTGAGAGCTTTATGAATGAAGGCGTGCTGTTGGCGGCTGCGAGGGTGGACGTACTTTGTGCCGGCATACTGGCGACCGTTGCGGTCGCAAGCAGCAGGCATGGCAGGAAGCGAAGCGGAATCTTCATTTCTCCTTGCCTTTCATGAGCCCTGGGTTGTAAGCGGCGGGATTATCCTCTGAAACTCCGGGGTGGGGTTCCGTCCGGAGTTGAAGAGTGTGGGACATTCTGCCTTGGCCGATTTCCGATGTCAACCCGAGCATGAGCACTTTTGTTACCGCCAGGCAAATTTCTCTGGGAGGGGGACGAGACCGGCTAAGCCCTTCATGGAGATACGGGCCAAAAAATATTTCGCGCGGTGCAACGTTGCACCGCGCCCGATGCACATTCACCGATAAATTCCGCTGATAGGGCTCATTACTGAATTTGATTGGCTCGGTCCTCGGCCAGCGCGCTACTCTACAACGTACCGCAGAACAATTCACCAGCTATCTTGATTCCATTCTGAGGAGAAGCATGACCGAACTGCGTAATTTTCTATCGCTGGGCTACGACGAACTCGAAGAACTCAATCTCAAAGCTAAAGATCAGCGCATGAAGCGCGTGGCCGCACACAAGATCCAGGAAGAGCGGCTCAAGTACCTCGCCGACGAGAAGCGCATCAAGGCCGTGACCGTGCTGTTCAGCGATCTCGAAGGCCGCCTGCACATGCTCGACTACGACAAGAAGTTTCTCCTCAAGAGCTTCGATAACCTCACGTTCGACGGATCATCGATTCGTGGTTTCACGGCGCAACGCGAGAGCGACCTTCGCCTCTACATCGACTGGAGTTCGTTCTATTGGGGACCGGCCGACATCTTCGGGCCCGGCAAGGTGCTGGTGTTCGGTGAGGTCATCAGCAAAGAAGGAAAGCATTATGAGGCGGACGTCCGCGGTCTGCTAAAGACTTTTGCCGAGGACTTGAATAAGAAAGAGGGCTACACGCTCAACGCCGCAAATGAGATCGAAGGTTTTCTCTTCCAAGGTGCGGATGCAGAGCGACGCTATCACGAGACCCATCGGTTCGAATACGTTAACACCGGCGGTTACTACCACTCGCTTCCAGGCGATCCTCTTCGCACCTTCATCGACACCACTGCGGAAGTGCAGCGCGCGATGGGCTTCCAGAACGAAAAGGACCATCCTGAGGTTGCCCCGTCGCAGTTTGAAATCAATTACGGTTACGGCGAAGTAGTCGCCGCTGCGGATCAGATTCAACTCTATAAGCTGATCTGTCGCCAGGTAGCAACCAAGATGGGTATGTCAGCGTCATTCCTGCCCAAGCCCGTGGTCGGCGTGAATGGCAGCGGGATGCACACCAATGTTTCTATCAGCAAAGACGGCAAAAATATTTTCTGGGATCCGAAGGGCGAGGAGAAACTCAGCAGCTTCGGATGGTCGTTCGTCGATCGCATTCTGACTCACGGCAACGATCTCTGTCTGCTGCTGAATGCGAGTGTGAACGCCTATCGCCGTCTCGACCCACACTTTGAAGCGCCGAATCAGATCAAAGCATCGGCTGTCGATCGCGGTTCGATGATTCGCATCCCGATCGGCAATGAGAAGAGCATGCGGGTAGAGGTTCGCTCGGTTGGACCCGATGCCAACCCGTACATGGTGATGTATTCGGTTTTCAAGACCGGACTGCGCGGCGAAATCGCAAAGATAAAGAACCTGCGACAAGCAGAGCGATATTTGCCAGATAACATTTACACCGCTCTGGAACATTTCCGTCTGGGGGATTGGACGACAAAGCTGCTGGGAGCTGATGTGAAGGGACGATATGCGGACCTTAAACAGGCTTCTGCCGATCGTTGCCCGCGCTTACTGGGAACCTTTGTGAAAGCGCCGGAAGTGCAGTACCATCACGACGTTTATAACCAGTATCTCTGGAACCAGTTCTAGAAAAGCAAGTCGCAGAGCCGTGGCGCAAGTCACGGCTTTTTTTCTGCGCGCTCACGACTCGTCTGTAATTCCTTGGGACTAGGGTGCGATTTGGCAAAACTCTTGAGTCAGGCCCGGGTTTGGGTTTGTAGTGAATTTTCAGTCGGGCACACGAATACGCCCGCGATCACGGCAGCCAATCTCTTCCCCAGGGTGGGCCATGAAGTACGTTTTCAGCGGAATCATGCTCGCGGCTCTTGCGTTGTTCGCCGCTTGCGGCAGCAATTCGAATAACAACAACTTGAACGTAAATGGAAACTGGTCGGCATCGCTGACGGATAGCAACAATCAACAGATCTTGAGCTTCACCACCACGCTCACACAAAACAGCAACGGGTCCATTTCCGGCGAATCGATCACGTTCACCAGTAATAGCGCTTGCTTCGCGAATGGCGGGACTGAGACTGGTACGATCACCATCAACGGAAATACAAGCGGCGTGACCTCCGCCGGCATTCAGTTGGCAATCACTTCCAGCGGCACAACCCCGACCAACACGCTTACTCTCAACGGCACCTTCCAGAACAGCACCATTAACGGCACATGGACGCTTAACGGTGGCGTCGGATGCTCAGGCAACGGCAACTTCACGATGACGAAGGTTTCGTAGCCTGACTGCAGAAACAACAAACCCTCGGTTTACGCCGAGGGCCTTCTTTTGCAGGTGCTTAATCAGCGCAAGCGATTAGGGTCGCGCGCCAGTTCCCCGCAGAAATCTTCCAGGGTGCGCCGCTGCATCATTGCGGTGCGCATGAACTCCAGACCCATCCCCATACCGGGGTGAGACACACGAACTACCGCATCCGATTCGAACTTGAAATCGTCGATTCCGAGTTTGACATAGAGCAACTGCCCCACCGGGTAGGTGGTCGGACATTCTACGTAACAACCTCCGCCACTAATATCGATCACCGTACCCCAGTGGTGATTGTTGCCGCCGATGATGAGCTTCGCTCCGCCGTTGCATTTCAGCCGAACAAAGCGGCGGGTATCTGCAAACGGCATCGAAGTGCTGGAGGCATTCAATCGCCCAAATCCCGGATTGGTATCGGTGGTTCCCGCGATTCGCGCACCGATTACGGTGGTGTTGGACCCAGCCGAAAATTGTGGGATATTTTCTCCCCAGAAGTGACGGCTTACCTCTACCGCTTGAAGACCGGCTTGCGATTTACCCTGCGCGCCGGGCTTGTCAATCCACACAATGCGGAATCGTCCCTTCTCGGTTCCGTGCCGAATTCCGACCACATCGCCCGCACCCCAGTGCTGCGCTCCAACCAAGCGCACCCCGTGCGCGCTGATGTCGATCGTCGAGCATTCGCAATTCATCGGCTGGCCATTCCGATCCAGTCCGAACACACGCACGTTGAGCGCGACATTGCGTCTCGGCTCGCGGCGTGGTGTGGCGCCAGTACTCGGGGCTGCCATACGAATCCTCGGTAGAGAAGATATCTCCCCTGCTTACGCCCCAAGCGTAATGCGGAACATTCGTCAACGCAAGATGCAGAAGGGGTTCTACGCCTATCCGAAGTACAGGTTACCCGGGTGTCAGGAATGGCAGGAAAGTGGTGAAAAGGCGGGTCTTCTTCAAGCACGCTTGAGAATTGCGATTACCTTCAGCAATTCTTGGTCTCCGTCAGCGCGGGAAATGATCACATCAGGATCGAGTTCGGCGATGGCTGGCGTGGGCTCGGTAGCATCGGTGCGGTAGATCACCGGAATTCTCGGGAAGAAGCTGCGCGCTTTTTGTTGCACCGCGCGCCCGTCGCTCGACGCCAGCGCCTCGTCAATCACGACCATGGCAATCGATGCGTATGCGAGTATGCGCAACGCATCTGCTGGATCAACGCAGAGGAATACCTCGTGCCCTCCAGTTCGAAGAATTTCCCCGAGTGCAGTGAGTTTCCCGTCGTCCCGACTGATACACAAAATCATGTGCGTGCGCTCGCTTGCCATCGCCAGGCGAGGAGAGCATGCGCTGCCGGAGGTGAAGATTAGCTGAAAAACGATTTGAAATCGTAGGTTGGAATCGAAACCGACAGTTCGAGGCGAAGCGTACGGCAATGGTAGGCGCGGCAGGGATCGAACCTGCAACCGTTGGATTAGAAATCCAATGCTCTATCCAATTGAGCTACGCGCCCACAGATCCTTCTTATTGTAGCGGACGCCAATCCTCGCGCCAGTAACCAGCAAGTCACGGTTCCCTGTCCCGCTCTGGTATGCTCGAAAATCATGAATCCAGTGGTGCTTAGTATCTTGCTGGGACTGACCGCTGCAGGCGCCAACGCGTTTGGCGGTGCCGTGATCGTTCAGAAACACTGGGAGCGCCGCTACCTGCGTTACTTCATCGCACTCGGCGCGGGGTTCATGCTCGCCACGGCGATCGTCGAGATGGTGCCCGAGAGCATTCACGAACGTGGCTCCAGCGCCGGATACATCATTTTGCTCGGTTACCTGATCATCCACTTCTTCGAGCACACCCTTTCACCGCACTTCCACTACGGAGAAGAGACGCATAACGAGGAGTTCGTCCACTCGCACAAACGGTTTTCCGTGCTCTTCGGGTTGATCATTCATTCTTTCTTTGACGGCGTCGCTATCGCCTCGGGATTCCTGGTGTCGAAATGGCTAGGCTGGATCATCTTCTTCGCTGTGTTCCTGCACAAGATCCCCGAAGGCTTCACCGTGACCTCGGTCATGCTCGCAAGCGGGCTCGATAAGCTGCGCTCCTGGGGCGCTTCCGCGATCCTCGGAGCGGCAACGTTTGCCGGGGTGATGGCGATGGCAGCCCTGCAGCGTTCCGTGAGCTACGGGCTAGCGCTCTCGGCAGGCGTCACGATCTACGTTGCCGCCACGGACCTCATGCCAGAGGTCAATCACGAACCCGGCGTCGGCATGGCCTTGGTCGTCTTCATCGGCGTGGCGGCGCTGTTCCTGCTCGATCACTTCTTTCACGGCATCTAGAGGTTTTGATTACGCGGCGGGCGCGGCGGTCTTGTATTCCGACTTGCACTGCTCGCAGCAGAGGTGAATCGCTCCGAATTCCAGCACCCGCCGGTTATCCCATCGGTCCAGAAATCGCAGGGAACGCTGGATCGCGTTCGGGGATTCCATTTCAATGTCGTAACCGAGAATCCACTCCTTGCCGGCCGCTGAACGCTCAGGCCGTTCTTCTCCGCAGTTGTCGCACGTGATCTTCACCATAACTCACCTCTCCATTTTTTGATGCTGGCCAAAGGCAAAGGAGAGTTGCGGCTGGATGCGAAGAAGTACTATCCGCTGTGGCGAATGTGCATCACATCGCCATCTTTCACGATGTACTCCTTGCCTTCGAGGCGGAGCGTACCTTGCGAGCGTGCCACGGCTTCGCTGCCGGCTGCGAGGAGCGTATCCCAGTGAATCACTTCGGCGCGAATGAAGTGCTTGTGGAGATCGGTGTGGATGGCGCCGGCGGCATCTTGCGCCCGGCTATTCTGCTCTACGGTCCAGGCCCGGCATTCGTCTTCGCCGACGGTGAAAAAGGACATCAGTCCGAGTAGCTCGTAGGTCTTGCGAATCAGGCGGACAAGTCCACTTTCTCTCAAGCCATAGCTGCCAAGAAATTCGGCCGCATCTTCATCAGGCATCTGGGCAAGTTCGGCCTCGACTTTGGCACATACGGCGACCGCGCCGGTGTTCGGTCGAGTGACAACTTCGGTAAGGTTGTACTTCTCGACGGCCTTTTCGAGATCGTCTCCCAACGTAGTGCTCTCTCCAATGTTGAGGACATACAAAATGGGTTTCTCGCTGAGGAACATGAAACCGCGGAAACGTTTCTTATCGTCGGCGGTCATCTCCATCTCGCGGAGTGGTCGCTCGGTTTCAAGGTGCACCTTGGCCCGTTTCAGGAGTTCGAATTCCTTCTCGAGATCCGAGGTCTTCATTTTCTTGAGATCTTTTTCCACGCGCTCAAGACGCTTCTCAACTTGACCAAGATCGTTGACCAGCAGATCGAAATCCAAGTTCTTGATATCGCGAAGCGGATCGACCGGGCCGACATGTGGGATCGAAGGATCATCAAAGGCGCGAATGACGTGGGCCAAAGCATCGACGTTACGAAGGTTGGCGGCGAAGGCGGTCTCCTTCAACGCCTCCTGGCTGATGGCGGCAACATCGGCGTATTCCACGCGAGCGTGGATCAATTTCTTCGGATCGAAAAGGGTCGCCAGTTTATCGAGGCGATCATCTGGAACGATCGCAATGCCGAGGTTTGCCTCGCGCGGGTTGGAGGAGCGGTTGGAGACGTCAGCCTTGGTGAGCATGACGAACAGCGAAGTTTTGCCTACCTGGGGCAGGCCTACAATTCCACTCTTCATGGTTATAAATTCTCGGGTCGGCAGTTATAAGGCGACAGCGTCGCGATACCGAACTCTCTAGGATAAACGACGCGCGACGCCGTAGAGCACGCCCACGCCTAAAAGAAGGATGCAGCCTTCCAATCGAGTACTCCACACGTGCAGGCGATTGAATTCCACGCGCTGTGGATCGCTGACCGATACATTGTCGATCACACCGATCTGATCTTTGATGTGATTCATTTTCGCTCCAACAACATCCTGCGCGATGAACGTCAGGGCAATCATCGCGACAATAGCAATGTGCCGCGGAGCGAATATCTGGGCGGAACCTTTCGTGACGTAAGAAATCACCATGGAGCAGATCAGAAACACAACGCCGCAGACAATTCCGATCAAGTGCAGATGCGCCAAGGTGCGCGTCACAACTTTGCCGGCGAGATCGTGAGTGGGCAGCACCGCAAAAACCGTCGGCGCAACCACCGCAGCGAAATAGACGATGCCGCCGATCCAGAGGACCAGCGCGAGCAGCATAAGAAATTTCAGGAAGTTCACAGTAACCAGTGTAGCGCGTTATGTCGGAACAGCCACGCTTTCCACGATGTCACGCAGCACTTCATCCGACTGCTCCGACTTGCGGAGCGTCGAAGCATAGCGGCCGTTCACGACGACGCGATGGCCAAACACCGGGACTGCCAGGCTCTTAAAATCTTCGGGCGTACAGAAGGTACGGCCATCGAGATAGGCCATAGCCTGGGCACCCCGGTAGAGCATCAGCGAACCGCGCGGCGATACCCCCAGGGACAGGTGTTGCGACTCGCGACTGCGCTGCACGATGCGTAGCGCGTAATCCACCAGCGACTCATCGACCTGTACGGCTTTCACTTCTTCCTGCATCGCCAGCACGTCCTCGCCGGTCAGAACACTGCGTACGTCTTCCAATCGCGCCGCTCCGGCTTCGGAGCGGAGGACCTCACGCTCGGCGGTGGCATCCGGATAGCCCATGCGGGCGCGGATCAGGAAGCGATCCATCTGCGACTCCGGCAGGGGGTAGGTTCCGTGGTGCTCCACCGGATTCTGGGTGGCGATCACGAGGAACGGTTGCGGCAACTGGTACGAATGGCCATCGACCGTAACCTGGTTCTCGTTCATGGCCTCGAGCAGCGCCGACTGTGTCTTCGGCGTGGTGCGGTTGATCTCATCGGCCAGCAGGATGTTGGTGAAGATCGGGCCACGCTTGAACTCAAACTTCTGCTCGGCGGCGGAGTAGATGGAGATGCCGAGCACATCGCTGGGCAGCATGTCGCTGGTGAATTGGACACGCTGGAAGGCGACGTCCATGGCACGGGCGACGGCATGGCCGAGGGTGGTCTTCCCTACTCCAGGAACGCCTTCGATCAGCAAGTGTCCACGGGCAAAGATGGCGACCAGCGCCATGCGCACGATCTCATCTTTGCCGCGGATGATCGTCCGCAGGGTTCGTTCGAGTTGCGTGGCCTTGTTCGCCGCTGTCGAGGTGGTCGGAGTGGACATGAACACATTGATTTTACACGTTCGATGAAATGGTCAGCGGCACGAAGGGTCAGGTGGAAGGTGAATTACCTCAGGGGCTGAAGCCCACTTTCGGAAGCTGCTACCGCGGCGCTGAAGCGCCGCTCCAACTCACAGAAGCGCCGCTCCAACTCACGCTCCTCCTCACGGAGCAGCGCCCCGTCCAAACACCATGCAACACCTTTACGGGTGAATGTACATTTCCGCGGGTTGGCCGGTCAGCTTTTCGATGCGCTTGGCGGTTGGCGGATGGGTGCTGAACAGGCTTGCCCAGTTCAGGCGGGGCTGCACAATCCACAAGTGCGCCGTGGAAGGCGACGCCTGCATCGGGATGCGCTTGGAATAGGCATCAAGTTTCGCTAATGCCGAGGCGAGCGCATAGGGATTGCCGGTGAGATGTGCGCCGCTTTCGTCGGCTCCGTATTCGCGGGAGCGCGAGATCGCCAACTGAATCATCATGGCGGCAACCGGGGCGAGGATCAGCATCGCAAGGGCGCTGATCGGGCCGCCGCGACGATCACGATCGCCACCACCGCCGAAGCCTCCGAAGAGTTCTCCCCAGTAGGCCATGCGGGCGAGCATGGTGATCGCGCCGGCGAGAGTGGCAGCAACGGAACTGATGAGGATGTCTCGATTGCGGACATGTCCGAGTTCGTGGGCGATTACGCCTTCCATCTCTTCGTCGGTGAGCAGATTCAGAATGCCGTGAGTCACGGCAACCGAGGCGTGCTGCGGATTGCGTCCGGTGGCGAAGGCGTTGGGGGATTCGTCGGGCGTGACGTAAAGCTTCGGCATCGGCAGGTTCGCCTTGCCGGTGAGGCGCTCAACGATGGCGTAGAGGCGCGGCAACTGCTCACGAGTTACAGGCTGCGCGCGCGACATGCTGAGCGCGATCTTGTCGGAGAAGAAATACGACGTGAAATTCATCACAACGGCAAAGGCGAAGGCGAAGATCATGCCACGCTGTCCGCCGAGCACTTCACCGACAACCAGGAACAGAGCAGTGATCAGAGCGAGGAGGAACGTGGTCTTGAATACGTTGGTCATACGATTTGGGGAACCTGAGTCCTAATATATAGACGAAAAATTTGTACAAAGGATGCGAGTGCCTGAAACGCCTGTGGCTGCTGCATTTACGGGCACCGCACCAACTGCCGCCAGGTTCGTTGCATCTCCAAACCAGCGGAGGCTTTACAACATGGGGCTGGTGGAAACAGGAGTCAAGGCCATATCGGGACAGATGCCGAAGATGATCACGCCGCGAGTGCACGCGGTGATCGACTATGCGATCGCGGGATCGTTCTTTATCGCGGGCGCGATTTTATGGCGGCGCAATCGTAAGGCGGCGGTGGCTTCGCTTGCCTGCGGCGTGGCCGGGATCGCAACCGCGGCGTTGACGGATTATCCGGGCGGATTGAAGCCGGTTATCAGCTTCTCTACGCACGAACGCGTGGATGGTGGATTGGCGAGCGTGGTCGGCGCAATGCCGATCGCACTCAATTTCGCGAATGAGCCAGAAGCGAAATTGTTTCGCGCGCAAGGGATCGCGATTGCGGCGGTCGCAGGATTGACGGCGTTCGAAGATCGCACGCTTAGATCGTGGGGCGTAGCGTGATTTCGGACTGGCGAGGCTAGCCGCCTCGCCGCAAATCCGCGCCGCCCTCCGGGCTTGGCTCGTTCAGGACGGCGGACACGACGCTATCACGTCGTGCATAAAAACCTAGCCGGCCTTCGGCCTTTCTGCATCGATGCATTCTTACCTCATCGGACGCGACCGCAAAACGCAAGGTCCTTCGCTGCGGACGCGCGCCGGTTGGCGCGTCCTTTCTCAGGATGACAATTCCTAGAGAGAGTCGTGAACGCACGCATTCAGACAAGTCCTGAAAGGAGTCGCAATAGCGCGCATTCAGGATGACAAGTCCTGAAAAACGTGGCCGCACTCAGAATTCGAAGTACGGCCGTGCTTGGATCAATAAACGGCGAGGCGTTACGCAGAAGATTGCGATTTGTTACGCGCGACCGCTCGGCGGATGGTTTCGTCGAGAGCGGCTTTTGCTTTCTGGTACTCGGCATCGGTAAGCTTGCCCTGTTGGCGATCGAGTTCCAACTGGAAGAGCTCTTCTTTCATCGCCTCCATCAGCAACGACGAGCGATCGCCATTTCCCGATGACGCTTTCGCCGAGAGCGGAGCACTGCCCGCGACGTTCGCTGGAACCCGGAGTGGGGCCGAGATGTCTTCCTCCTCTGCATCAACGACGACGGGGGGCGAAGAGCGACGGCTCACGATGAACGCTGCTCCAAGCATGGCGACAACGATCACACCGAGAATCACCCAGCGATAACGCTCCAGCGGATCGGGAGCTTCTATCGGGGGACCGAGGCCGCCACCGGGGCGTCCGGGTTGAGCTGCGGCCTGGCCGCCACCCATCTGGGCTCCGCCTTGATCAGGAGGACCGCCTTGGCCGCCCTGGCCGGCCTCGGCGATGGCGCCGGTGCCACTAAGGCGGAAGGTGAGGTCGTCGCCGGGCTTTACGTCGCTTGCCACTTGAATGCCAGCGCCGGTCTCATCGTTCATCGGTGAGAAGGCGGAAGCGCGCTTGGCTTCGAACTTCATCGACTTGGGAAACATCACAACGAAGTGCTGCATGGTGCTGAGAGGCTTGGGAGCGAAGCTGACCTCACCTTTGTAGGGCATGTGGTACGCGATCTGGAACTGCGTCTCGCCGGGGCGGAGCGGGAAAATGAAGGCGTAGTGGTTCTTCTCTTTTTGCGGAAGCGCGGCAGAGTTCACCGGCTGACCATCTTGCGTGCGGGCGGCGGCAGAGTCGATGACCGCCCCTTCGGGCAAGGTGAATTCGTAGGTCTTGTCGGGATCGAAGAGAGTGCGCGCTGGCTGGGAGGCGTTCTGGACAGCAAAGAGTTCGGTGGCCTGCAGGGTCGAGGCATCGGCCTGCACGCGCATGACGTCGACGGTGGTGCTTACCGGAAGTTTTTTAGCGGCATCGTAGACCTGGATGGTTGCCGACGTAGTGCCGGGCATGAGCGGCCCGCCCTTAGGGAAGTAATTGACGCCTTCGTGATTCACGCGAACCATGTGCGGCGTGCCGTCGTCGGGGATATCGATTTTGAAGTTGCCGGAGGCGTCGGTCTTGGTGCGGCCGATCTCGGTCATGCCCTGCGAGAGCGCCAAGACAACAACTTCGTCGCCCGCGGCCGGCTTGCTGCTGGTGCCGTTGAGGACCTGGCCGGTGACGGTGCCGGCAGGGGCCGACGCAACGAACGCGGTAACGGCGAGAACCGTGGTGAGAATGAGTTTCAAACGCAACGTAGCCTTCTTTCTGAACTTGGGGGTGGGGTACCCCTCCCCCTCCCCCTCCCGGTCGATCCTTTGGAATGAATAGGTTAGCGGGAAGATTCCGCTAAAATATTCAATCCATGGGAGTTAGATATCAAAATATAGAAAACAATACAGTTAGCTGAGGTGCGTGTCTGGATTTCATTCTCTCTATCCTTAGAATACCAAGCGGAGACGGGTAAACCGGACACTTTCCTGAGACTTTTATCTCGTTTAAGACCCGCGGGTTATACGAAAAACGCGGGAATTTGTGACTTGACAGCTATTTTGTGTGCCTAATGTCGTCCCTGAAGGGACTCAATCGACGTCCTTTTCCTTCCCCACCACTCACGTGGTGGGCTATTTCGTTCCGTCCGCTGCGCGGACTGGGTTCTCAACGCGATTCGTACAATCCGTCGCTACGCGGACTGGATTCTTGAAGCCAATACAAAATGTCGAGCATCACGCTGTGCTACCACGTGGAGGCTCAGGCTTTTTTCGGCTTTGATCTCGAAGCGATGTTCGGCGCGCGTTGGATGCTGTCCATTTCGGCAAGGATGACAGCGGCTTCGCTTTCCAGACCTTGGCGCTGTTGTTCGTAATCTTCATCGCTCAACTTTCCGGCATTGTGCTCGAAGCTGAGGTCGCGGAGGTTTTCGTATACCGCTTCCTTGCGCTCCTCGAGATACGAGAGACGAGTCTTGACCGGGGAGCGGAGCACCGCGCCGGGCTGATAGAAGACGTAGATGAAGAGCGAGAGCGCGAAGAGGAAGCATCCGAAAAGGATGAAGACGGTGCCGTCGCCATTGGTCTCGAAGAATGCGAGTTGTGGAATCACAGTTCGGTCTCCTTGCGAGCCTGATCGCGGAAGCGATCGAGTTCTGGGGTAACGGCTGGCGCGCTGGCGGCGGCGACAACGGAAGGGCGCGATTTCCAGATTCGTATGATCCACACCGCAACGCCGGTGGCGAGGACGAAAACGAGAAAGGGCATGATCCAGGCTACGCGATCGAAGCCGCCGCGGATGGGGGCGGCGAGGATGGCGGGGCCGTAGGTGCCGACGAAGGTGGAGAGGATCAGGTCGTCATTGTCACCGCGCTGCACGGCAGCGGCAAGTTGGTTGCGCATCTTGTCGGACTGGGTGCAGCCGACGTGATTGCATTCGAGGAGGATCTGCGAGCATCCGCAGGAGCACATCATCTTGTGGCCGATGTCGTTGAAGCGGGCTTCGTCGTTGCTGGCGCCGGCGAGAAACGGGATGGCCAGGGCGAGGACGAGAAGTTGCAAGGCACGGCGTGAACGGTAGTGCGAGCGGCGTCGCGACCCACCCTCTCCTTCGGAGAAGGGTGGGGCACCCACATCACAAGTACCCACGGTTCGGAACCACGGTTTGGAAAGAAAGCTCATATCAGTCCCCTGCTCCGGCGGTGCGTCCACCGGGTAGAGCTTCGGTAACGCGGACGGGCGCCATCACGCGGACGGTTTGCATGTTGGGGACGAGTGCGATCCCGGTTCCGGCGATGATGAACCAGACGCCAATCCAAATCCAGATGACAAGCGGGTTGAGGTGGACCTTAAGAATCGGGTGACCGGTTTCCGACGATCCGGCGTAAACGACGTAGAGATCTTCACGCAGGGTGGAACGATTGGCGACCATGGTCGCAGGCTGATTGGTAGCGTGATAGACGCGGCGCTCGGGATAGAGGGTGTCAATCTGACGGCCGTTTTTGTAGATGTCAACGACAGCGGCTTCGCTCTCGTAGTTGGGGTTGTCGTCCTGGGTGGAGAGACGGCTGGTCAGGGTGTAGGAGCCGATGGACATGGATTGACCATTGGCGAGTTCCTGCTCTTTGTCCTGGTTGAAGGCCGAGCCGCAGAAGCCGATGACGATGATCACCACGCCGAGGTGCACGATGTAGCCACCGTAACGGCGGGTGTTGCGGCGGGTGAGTTGCACCATGCCGGCGAAGACGTTGGTGTGCTGCTTGCTGGAGATGACGCGTCCGCCGCGATAGAACTCGGAGGCGACGGTGGCGATGACGAAGACCGAAAGGGCGACGCCCATCAACGAGTAGAGGCCGGAAACTTCTTCCTGCCAGGGCCGCATGCCCATCGCAATGAGCACCAGGATGGTGACGAAGGTGATGACGGTGGGAATCAAGAAATTGCGTCGCAGCGCGTCAAGCGAAGACTTGCGCCACGCGAGCAATGGTCCAATACCGGTGAGCAGCAGCAGGAACATGCCGATCGGAACATTGACGCGATTGAAGAAGGGCGCGCCGACGGTGACCTTCGATCCAGTGACGGCTTCGGAGATGACCGGGAATAATGTGCCCCAGAGAACGGCGAAGCAGGAGACCAGTAATAAAAGGTTGTTGAAGAGGAAACTGGATTCCCGGGAGACCAGCGACTCAAGATGGTTCTCCGTCTTGAGGTGCTTGTAGTTCATCACGAAGAACGCGATGCAGGTAGCGGCGGTGAGCGCGAGGAACCAGACAAACCAGATGCCGATGCCGGACTGCGCGAAGGCGTGGACAGAACTGACGACACCGCTGCGGGTGAGGAAGGTTCCGAAGATGGCGAGGAAGAAAGTGGTGAAGATGAGCCACATGTTCCACATCTTCATCATGCCGCGCTTCTCCTGCATCATGACGGAATGCAGGAAGGCGGTACCGGTGAGCCATGGAAGGAGCGAGGCGTTTTCGACCGGATCCCATCCCCAGTAACCGCCCCAGCCGAGGACCGAATAGGCCCAGTGCATGCCGAGGAAAATGCCACAGGTGAGGAAGAGCCAGGTGACCATCGTCCAGCGGCGGGTGATCTGGATCCACTTCTCGCCGGGATATTTCATGATCAACGCTGAGAGAGCGAAGGCGAAGGGCACGGTGACGCCGACGTAGCCGAGATAAAGCATCGGCGGATGGATGACCATCTCGGGATATTGCAGGAGCGGGTTGAGGCCGTTGCCGTCGGCAGGAATGGTGCCGGTGACGATGGCGAAGGGATGCGCCGCAAAATTCACGAGCATTAAAAAGAAGACCTGAACGGCAGCGATGACGACGGAGGCGTAGGCGGTCAGTTGGACATCGACCTTGTGACGCACGCGCAGAACGAAACCGTAGGTAGAGAGCAACAGCGCCCAGAAGAGTAGAGAGCCTTCCTGTCCGGACCAGAGAGCGGCGAACTTATAAGGCGTGGGGAGGGCGCGGTTGCTGTGGTGCATGATGTACGCCAGCGAGAAGTCGTTGCCGAGAGCGGCGACGACGAGGGCGGCAGCAGCCGCGACGACGGCTACCCAGCAGGCAATCCCGGCGCGGCGAGCGGTTTCCGAGAGCAGCTCATCTTTGCGATAAAGCGCGAGGGCACCGATCAGAAACGAATAGACGGCGAGCGCCAGCGCCAGCAATAACGAGAAACTACCGATCTGTGGCATGGATTCAGTGCGTCCAATCCCGCAACAACTTAGCCAATCCCGCAACAACTTAGCTGTTGAGAACACCAGGGTTTCGCCTATTGTCGCGCATAACCGGCTTCAGCAGCAATGTTTGGTGGAGGAAAGCGGGGCGCAAATGGTGGGATAGGTATCCACGAAGGCGGAATTCCGGGGAAACAGCAAAAGCGGGTCAAATTGGTACAGCGGTGGGTCAGGATTTTTGTGGTGCGATGTATTTCTTAGACCCATTGGCAAGCCGTTCGCAAGGAAGGAGCACAGATGCGAGTACTGCCGGAGGTTGTGATGCAACGCGTCGTGTTGATTGCGGAGGACCGGAAGTCGGAGCTGACGGTGCGTGCGGTGCTGGGGAATCCAGACTGCGAGGTACTGTCAACGAAAGAGATTGAAGTGGGCTTGGAGTTGATGCGGAAGCCCAAGGTGGGGTGCCTGATCGTGGATTGCGGAATCGACGGGCTGACGCGCCAGATGCGGCATCTGTTGCAGTATTCGGCAGGAATCGCGGGGATCCCAGTGCTGTGGATCACGCCTTACGGCGCGCAGGAACCGCTGGCGCGCGAGATGGGGTTGAGCCGGCTGAACCTGCTGCCGAAGCCGTTTACGCCTCTGGAATTATTAGAACGAGTGCAGGAAAGTATTTGGATCGGGCCGTATGTACCGGCGCCGATGGCCGGGGCAGCGATGACACTCTAAGCGGCGTTCTGGCCCTTCATCCACTCGCGGACGAGTTCGATGAGTTCGGAGGGTGGAAGGGGCTTGAGGCGGAAGGCGACGTTCAACCCTTCGTATTCCATCTCGGCGTCCGGCAGGCCGCTGAGCACGATGACGGGGATGTGATCGCCGCTGGCGCGGAGGCGGCGGACGAAATCGGCACCGCTCGCTCCGGGCATGATGTGGTCGGTAATCACGAGGCCAAAGTGATGGCCGGCGGTGCGTAGTAAGACCAAGGCACCTTCGGCAGAGATGGCGATGGCTACGGCGAAACCGGCATTGCGAAGGATCGTCTCGCGGATCTGCAGTTGAACGGGGTTGTCGTCAACAAGAAGGACTTGACTCAAACGCGCACTCCGGAAGCGGTGAAGAGATTCCGAGGCCGCAGAGGCGCGCTTCGGGCCGAAATTCTCTAGTTTCCGGCCCATCATCGAATAAGGATGGCGCGCAGAACTCCAGCGCCACCATACTATCCCACCGGCGACTCTTCGCGGAAGCGAAAGCGCGGGATGAATCGTTTTAAATCAGCTCTGATCGAGAATTGCCGGATTTTATGCGGTGTGGCTGCGAAGCTCAGCTTCGGCAGCGTACCAGTCATTTTCATGGGCGCCATGCTGGCGGCCGCGGGTTTCATAAAGCTCGTAAGCGCGGACGCGAATGCGCTCTTCGATGTTTACCAGTTCTATACCATTTCCGTTCGTGTGGCCGTTGCTGGGAACGGCGGTTTTCTTAGCGCGGGTGGTCGTCTTCTTTTCGCCAGTTGCAGTGGTGCTCTTCGTTCTTGCCATGCCTCTATAACTCCTTTAGAAATGTTTAATTTAGAACGCCTAATGAGGTACTTTGGGGTTCGTTCCAGTTAGGTTTATTCTACTCGATTTCGGGAGCAGAGTTCCAGCCTTGTGCGTTGGAATTTTTGATACTTTCATGCGGAAATTTCGATTCCAGAATTCCCGAATTGGAGATGGCAAGAAGGTATCGGCGGAGAGGCGGGCGGAGCGGGGGTTTGAGGGGTAGCGAGGTGGGTGGACCGGGAGCTTGGTCGCTGGTGGATGACGCTCGTTTACCGATCTGATTCTCCCGGTGCTCTCACTCGGTGGCGCGTGCGCATTCCGTCAAGGTTTGATGCCGAGTTCCTGGTCGATCTCGTCAGGGCGATAGAGGACGCCATCTTTGATCACCAGCCTGGTCTTGCGGACGGCACTGATGTCCTGGGTGGGGTCGCCCTCGATGAGGACAACATCGGCCAGTTTGCCGGGAGTGATGGATCCCAGTTCAGTGTCTTTGCTCATGATGCGGGCGGCGCCGAGGGTCGCGTCCTGAAGGATGCGGGCTGGGCGGATGCCGAGGTGCTGGTGGAGTTCGAGTTCACGGTCGAGGGCGAAGCCGGCAATGGCATCGGTACCCGATTCGATGGGGATGCCGGCGTCATAGAGGACCTTCACCATGCGCTCCATGTTGGCGTAGGAATCTTTGTAGCGCTGGTCCATGCCGTCGGGGATGGGCATACCGACGCTGAGGGAGCTGCGCAGAACTTGCGGCGGGAGACGGTGGGCTACTGGCGCAAAGGTTGGGGAGGGTGATCCGGAGCGGGCGGTGAACATTTCTTCGAAGACGTTCAGGGTTACGTCGAGATCGACTTGTTTCTGCTTGAGCAGGGTGATGAAATCGCGCATCGGCTGGCCGTTCACATCGAGATCAGCACCACGCTTGGCGACCTCGGTAAAGCGGGCGGTGGTTTCGGTGTTCTTCACGTCGGGCATGAAATTCAGCATGAGGAAGTTGGCGTGCTGGATTTCGTTGTAGCCCTCTTCGACGGCCTGAGAGGCAGTCATGCCGGCGGGGATGTGTCCGCTGACACGCTGGTGATGTTTGCGGGCTTCGTCAATGATCGCGGGCACGAGTTCGGGCTTCACGGAGCTGTAGATCTTGATCTGCGGATAGCCGAGCTTGGCGTACATGTCGACGAAGTCGCGGGCTTGCTTCTCGGTGGAAGCGAGGATCTTGGTAGGACCCTGGTAAGGACCGGGACCATCAATGAAACCGCAGGCGATGATGCGGGTGCCGACTTCCATTTCACCCTCAATACGGCGACGGCGGGCGGTGAGGTCGTCGATGTCGTTGGCCATGTCGCGAACGGTGGTGACGCCGGCAGCGAGATTCAGCAGGCCATCGTTGCCGGAGACGTGAGCGTGCATGTCCCAGAGACCGGGGATGAGGGTCTTGCCGGTACCGTCGATGACCTCCGTCGAATCCGCAGTGAGGACGGATTTCGAAGATGGTTTTACGGAGACGATTTTGTTGCCGGAGATGAGGACATCCTGCTCGGGGAGCAGCTTGGCGTTGATCGAATCGAACACCGTGACATTGCGGATGAGTGCACCGCCCTTAGGGTGATGCATGAGCTTGTGAGCGAGGTCGTGGTTGCGTTCATCCTGGGCCTGCTTCTGGGCATCGAGGAGAACCTGCGCGCCGGGTTCGAAGCCTTCGCGGATCAACATCGCCCAGGTTTCACCACCGGCGAAGAAATTGCCGGCTTCATCGAGCCACAGGTAGTTGGGCGAAAAATCGAGGCCGGTGATGGAGTACTCAATTAACTTGGCGTGTTTGCCGTTTTCGTCGAGCGAGCGTTCGGCGATGCGCCTGACATGGGCTTCGCCATCGGGGAGGAGAGCGATGGAACCGCCGTTGGCAAGCGCGGTGCGAACCAGCATCGCAGTCTCTTCGGGTGGGCTGAACATGCCGGTGTAGAAGGATGGCCGATTGTCTTTCGTATGCCCGTTCTCGGAGCGATTCTTCCACGTCGCGGAACCGTCGGCATTGCGCGAGAAAGCCTCGTCGGACGAAGCTTTCAGATAGTCATGCCCACGGGTTGTGGCAGAAGCAACAACGCCGTCGGAGTTGATGCGATAGTCGGTGACGGTGCGGGGGCCGCGGCCGCGATCGTTGAATTCGAAGAGCACGTGGGTCACGCCGTCATCACTCTTCCACACCGCTTGCTGTCCGGCACGATTGCCCATCATTAAGAAGGTGCTGCGCACGGCAGCCGCGGGAACGTCGGCGGGCGGATCGTTTTCTTTGACCTTGGTGGCTTCGGAGTTCTGCGCGAACGAACTGGCAGCAAAGAAGATTAAGAAAAGAGCGAAGCGCGACATGTCACCGTCCTTGAAAGTCGGGATGAGATTACAACAGCGGCGCGCGGAGTGGCTAGATCGTCTGTCCCCGGGGATCGTTGACGGGCGGGGGCATCCCGCCTACCATAGCGGGACTTCATGCCCGGCCAGAACATTTCGCACTATCGCGTGCTCGAGAAGATCGGGGGCGGCGGTATGGGTGTGGTCTATAAGGCCGAGGACATTTCCCTCGGCCGATTTGTGGCGCTGAAGTTTCTTCCGGAAGCGGTGGAGAGCGATCCGACGGCGCTGGAACGCTTCCGGCGGGAGGCACGGGCGGCCTCGGCGCTGAATCATCCGAATATCTGCACCATCTATGAGATCGGCGAGGATGCAGGACAGCGCTTCATTGCGATGGAGTTTCTCAACGGCTCGACCATCCGGCACATCGTCAACGGGCGGCCGATGGAAGTTGAGACGTTGTTGTCGCTGGCGATTGAAATTGCCGACGCGCTGGATGCGGCGCACGCGGGTGGAATCATTCACCGCGACATCAAGCCTGCCAACCTGTTTGTTACCGATCGCGGTCACGCCAAGATTCTTGATTTCGGACTAGCGATCGTGACGCCGGGGGCGATCTCGTCGATACAGGCAGCATCGGCGAATACCTTATCGGCAGTTCCGCAGGAAGAACGACTCACGGTTCCGGGATCGATGGTGGGGACGATTGCTTACATGTCGCCGGAACAAGTACGGGGCAAGGAACTCGACGCGCGGACGGATCTTTTTTCGTTCGGCGCGGTGCTTTACGAGATGGCGACGGGAGCGCTGCCGTTCCGCGGTGAGACCTCGGCTTTGGTCTTCAAATCGATTCTCGATGCGGCACCGACCCCCATCGTACGGCTCAATCCGGATGTGCCTCCAAAGCTGGAAGACATCATCATGAAAGCGTTGGAAAAAGACCGTTCGTTGCGTTACCAGCACGCGTCGGAGATGCGAAGCGATCTGCAACGGCTGAAGCGGGACACCGAGAGCGGGCGGACGGCGACGACGCTGGCGGAGCAAGAGACGGAGAAGTCCACCCCAACGATTCGCGCCGCTCACGCAAGCGCAACAGGAACTGCGGTTCCTTCAAAGCCGGCCTACGGAGTGATTGCCGGGGTGGTGGCTTTGTTCGTGGTGGGCATGGTGGGTTTCATTTTCTGGCTGAACTCACATTCGTCCAGCGCGCCGTCGGGGTCTGCGAAGACGACCGCGGTGGCGGTGCTTCCCTTTCAAAATATGAGCGCCGACAACAACGTGGATTTCCTTCGACTGGCGTTGCCGGATGAAATCGCGACGTCGTTGAGTTATGTGCGGTCGTTATCCATTCGCCCGTTCGCTACCACCAGCAAATATATTTCGTCGACGCTGGACCTGGAGCGGGCAGGGCGCGAGATGCACGTAACGAATATCGTGACCGGACATTATCTAAAAGAGGGCGACCAACTGCAGATCACTCTGGAGGCAGTGGATGTCGCAAACAACCGGACGATCTGGCGCGACACGTTGAACCTCGGGGCGCTGGACATGATCGCGATGCGCGGGCAGATCACGGCAAAGGTCCGGCAAGGACTGGCGCCTGCGCTAGGGGCCGGGACCGAAGGATCCGAGAGCGGGACGCGCCCGAAAAATGAAGAAGCGTACGACCTGTATCTGCGAAGTCTCGCCCTGAGTCGCGATAGGGCGCCAAACAAAGAAGCGATTCCCATGCTGGAGCGGGCTGTCGGGTTAGACGCTTCCTACGCGCCTGCGTGGGCGGCGCTAGGCGAGCGCTATTACTATGACGCGCGCTACTCGGATGGCGGTCCTTCGATGTTCCAGCGCTCGATGAGCGCACTTACGAAAGCAGTGGCGCTGGATCCGAATTTCGCGTTGGCCGGCGCGCGGTTGATCACCGACCGGGTGGAAATTGGGGACCTGGTGAATGCGTACAAGGAAGCCAAGAGCCTGGTGGAGCGGCAACCGGGAAACGTGATGGCGCACTTCGCCCTGAGTTATGTGTTGCGTTATGGCGGGCAGATCGAGGAATCTGCACGGGAATGCGACATTGCTTTGTCGCTCGACCCGGGGGACTATCAGATTCGCTCGTGCGCGATAGTGTTTGAATATCTCGGGAACCCGGCGCGCGCATTTGATTACTTGCGCTCCGATGCCGGTTCGGAGTGGGTGCTGGTGAACGTGCCAATGGTTTATATCCGGCAGGGCAAAGTGGAGGAGGCGCGAGAGAGCGCAAAACAAGTCTTCGCAAGATCAGCGAATCCGACCTTGGTACGGGCCTGCTTCACCCGCCCTGCGGATGCGGAGAAGCAGATCAATGACGCTCTAGCGGAGGCGCTGGCTGACCCCGATCCGGAAAATCGCTTTTGGGCCGCAACCGTGATGACCAACTGCGATCGCAAAGCGGCAGCGTTGCACTTGATCAAAGGCTCGATTAAAGATGGCTACTGCGCCGCGACGGCCCTGCAGAAAGATCCGGCATTGGAAAGTTTGCGCGACAATCCGGAGTATGCGCACTTGCTGGCGGACGCCGAGCAGTGTCGCGACAAATTTGTGGCGTCGATCGCGCAGCTCTCGCGTTAGTCGCTTGCCTTCGACTTTTTTACTCCGCGCCGGCAAGCGGTAGCCCTCCTAGTATCTGGCGGGAGCGGCGAAATTGAGGTAAACACCCCTTTAGGCAAAAGACGCGTGGATGTTACTCTGAAGTACACTCACGCATTTCGCCAAAACGCCGGAACAACGGGGACTTATCCGGGTGGATCCCAAGGTTTTGAAGATGTCTACATCGATGACCGCCACGGCCGCAAAACCGAGCACGCCCCTGTGCGTGGACCTGGACGGTACGCTGGTGAAGTCGGACACGCTGGTGGATTCCATCTTTGCCCTGGTTCGGCAAAATCCCCTGGCGGCGTTCAAGCTCCCGGCGTGGCTACTGCGCGGCAAGGCGGGTTTCAAAGAAGAGATCGGCAAAAGGATTTTGTTGTCGGCGGAAACGCTTCCCTACAATCAGCCGTTGCTCGAATATATTCGCGCGGAATACGCAGCGGGACGGCGAATTTATCTCGCCACGGCAAGCGAAGAGCGGCTCGCAGATTCAATCGCAAAATATTTAGGCCTGTTCTCCGGCGTCATTGCGACGGGTGGAGGCAAGAATCTCGCAGGGCAAGCCAAGCTTGAGGCGATTCAGAATCATTTTCCGGAGCAAGAATTCGCGTACATCGGGAACGCGTCGCCGGACAAAGTGCTTCTGAAAAATGCGGAAGTGGCGATGCTGGCAAACCCAAGCGCGGGACTGGCGGCTTCGCTGCAGAGGCAAGGTGTTTCGGTCGCGCAGGTGTTCGAAGACCGCGGATCGAAGTTCAAAGCGCTGATCCGTGCGATGCGGATCTCACAGTGGCCGAAGAATGTTCTGATCTTTGTGCCGATGCTGCTGGCACATATCCTCTTCAGCAAAGAGAAATTGCTGGCGGCAGGAATTGCGTTTTTGTGTTTCAGCTGCACGGCTTCGGCGACATACATCCTGAACGACCTGCTCGACGTGGAGGCGGACCGCCGGCATGCGCGCAAGCGGAACCGTCCGTTCGCGGCGGGTGAGTTATCGGGCAAGGCCGGCGCTGCGCTGATGGTGGTGCTATTGGCAATAGCAGCAGGGTTGACGCGCCTGGAACCGCCGCGGTTTGTACTTTGCCTGGGTTTGTATTTCGTCACAACCCTGGCGTATTCATTCGTGCTGAAGAAAATTGCGCTGGTGGATGTGCTGACGCTGGCAGGCCTGTACACGATCCGGCTGATCGCGGGAGCAGCGGCGACGAATGTTCCACTCTCGCCGTGGTTCCAAACGTTTTCGCTTTTCTTCTTTTTAAGCCTGGCAGTTGTGAAGCGCTACAGCGAACTCCACAATCTTCGCCAGAGCGGCACCACCCCGAAAAATGGGCGCGGCTACCAGGTCGATGACATCGAGCAGTTGCGCAGCTTTGGCACCGCAAGCGGTTATGCGGCGGTGGTGGTCTTCTCGCTCTACATTAATACTCCGGAGACCGCGAAGCTCTATAGCCATCCGCACTGGCTTTGGTTGATGGCGCCGCTGCTAATTTACTGGATCAGCCGGATATGGCTGCTGGCGCATCGCGGAGAACTCGATGAAGATCCGGTAGTGTTCGCGTTGACCGACCGATGGAGTCCGTTGTTTGCGCTGATCGCTTTGATCGTGATGCGAGGCGCGCTCTGACCGCATGACAAACTTCCAATCCTGGGGACGATATCCACGCGGCGAACAGCAGTCGAAGCCGCTCTATTGGCCTTCCGATTTTCCTGGTTCATATGGCGATGGGACTTCCCTGCTTCCGGTAGGAATGGGGCGCAGCTACGGCGACGTCTGTTTGAACCATGACAACACTGTGCTGTTGACGCGTCCGCTGGATCGCCTGTTGACCTTTGATCCGCAGACCGGGCGGTTGCGCTGTGAGACGGGTGTAACCCTGGGAGAAATCCTGGAGTTTGCGGTACCGCGAGGCTGGTTCCTGCCGGTAACTCCAGGCACGAAGTTCGTGACGGTCGGCGGAGCGATTGCGAACGATGTTCACGGCAAGAACCATCACGTGGCGGGAACGTTCGGGCGACACGTGCGGATGTTTGAACTGCTGCGCTCCGACGGCAGCCGGCGCTTCTGCTCCGCGGGACAAAACAGTGATTGGTTTGAGGCGACGATTTCGGGACTGGGATTGACGGGACTGATCCACTGGGCAGAGATCCAACTGAAACCGATCGTCTCGCGCAAGGTGCAATACCAGGCGACGAAGTTTCATGGACTGGATGAGTTTCTCGCGCTCTCGGAGCAGAATCGCAATTACGAGTACACCGTGAGTTGGATCGATTGCGTGGCGAGAGGCAAAAACGCGGCGCGAGGAATTTTCATGTGTGGGGATCACTCGGCGATCAATGAGCCGCGTGAACCGCGGCGCGCGAGGACGATCAACTTTCCGATGGACCTGCCGGGCATTGCGTTGAATCGGGCCACGGTGGGTCTTTTCAACGCACTGTACTTCCACAAGCAAACCAGCAAGCAAGTGTCAAAACTGGTGGACTACGAACCCTTCTTCTATCCGCTGGATGCGATCCTGCGTTGGAATCGCATGTACGGCAAAGAAGGGTTGCTGCAATTCCAATGCGTGGTCCCGCAGGTGGACGCCATTCGCGAAATCTTAAACGCGATTGCACGGTCGGGGCTGGCGTCTTTCCTGGCGGTGCTGAAGGTGTGCGGAGATGTGCGATCGCCAGGGATGATGTCGTTCCCGAAACCGGGAATCACTTTGGCCCTGGATTTCCCGATCCGCGAAGGACGCACGTTCGAGTTGGTGGATCGCCTGGGAGCGATGACGGCAGAAGCGGGCGGCAGGCTGTATCCGGCGAAAGACGCGCGGATGACGGGAGAACAGTTCCGTAATTTCTATCCGCGTTGGCAGGAATTTTCTTCGTATATCGATCGCAGGTTTTCCTCAAGCTTCTGGCGAAGGGTGATGCTGTGAGCAAAAATCCTGAACCAGTGAAGATGATCGTGCTGGGAGCGACGTCGTCGATTGCGATGGCGACGATGCGTCTGTACGCAAAACGGGGGGCACACCTTTATCTGGTGGCGCGGAGCGAAGAGAAATTGTCGCTGGTGGCAGCAGACGTGCAAGTGAGAGGGGCAGCAGCGGTTCACACTTGCGTGGTGGACCTGGATAAAACGGAGTACCACCCCGCGTTTTTGCAGGATGCTCACGAAAAGCTGCAGGGGATCGACGTCGCATTGATAGCTTATGGCGTTTTAGGGGATCAAGCGGCCGCGGAACAGGATTACCGGGTTGCAGAACAAGTGATGCGTACGAATTTTCTGAGTGCGGTGTCGCTAGTGACTTGGCTGGCAAATTACTTTGCGTCGCGCAAAAGCGGGACAATCGCAGCGATTTCTTCGGTAGCGGGCGATCGCGGGCGCAAGACGAACTACGTCTATGGCACTTCGAAAGCGGCGCTCTCGGTTTTTCTGCAAGGAGTTCGCAACCGGGTAGACCGGTTGGGAGTGAACGTGATCACCATCAAGCCGGGTTTCGTGGCGACGCCGATGACAGCGCATTTGCCGGGAGGAATCTTGTTTGCAACGCCCGAGAAAATCGCGAGCGGGATCGCCCGGGCGATCGATCGCCGACGCGATGTGGTCTACCTGCCAGGGTTCTGGAGGTGGATCATGGCAGTCCTTCGAGCAGTGCCGGAAAGTGTGTTTAAGCGGTTAAATGTCTGAGGATTTACAGCATTGATACGAAACTTTCGGGACTGACGCGGGTCTATTCCTTATGCACTGTTCGGATTGAAACAAGAGCGGGCGAATCAGCTTCTCTCTTTCAGGAGAGACTCACGATGGTGGGGAAGCTGAAATTTAATTTAACCCGCACCCATCCGAACTTCTGTCAGAATTGTTCTAAGCTTCCAGCGACTTACGCAGAAATTCCGCAATCCATAAAGCCGGCATGAGTTCGGCACGATGACAACGGGGGTTAGATTTCAGTTGGTTAAGTTGCCAAGGTAGAAGTAACTACGCCTTCGGTAACTTTACGCATTTCCTGTTTCAATTCAGAGTATTGAGACAGGAAATGTCCCAGCAGAATCTCTCCCCAGGAACCGATCGCGCTCATCTTAGCGCAACACTGTAGTTTTTTGAGGGAAAATCGCGATGGCAGAAATGTCGCAACGTTTACCATTCAGCCAATTAGAGACGAAAACCAGCCGCACAGGTCCGTTTGGCACCAGCTTCGTAATCCAGGCGATAGGAGTAGCGATCCTGTTAAATCTGAGTTTCGCTGCGCCGGGGATCCTGGACAAAAAGCGTTATTCGACAATCGAGCTCACCGCACCGGTAGAACAGGCGAAGGCATCGCCTGCGGCGAAGGTGAAAACAGCTCCTCCAAGGATCAAGATCAAAGCTGCGGAAATTCCGGTACCGCAGCAGGCGAGGATTACCCCGCCGCCGATGCCGGCGAGAATTCCGCGTCCTGCGCCGGTCGTGGAAGCGAAGATTGAAGCGCCAGCCCCGAAGTTCGAAGCCGCGCGCGTCGATCTGCCTCCGGGACCAAAACCGGCCAAACCGATCCATATCGACAATTTTGGCAGCACCGGCAGTTCCGCTACTCCGACGCTGGCGAATAAGAACGCCAGCCAAGTACAGACGGGCGGATTTGGCGATCCGAACGGCGTGCCGGTCAGCGGGAATCAGACGGGTAAGGTAGCGATCGCAAAATTGGGCTCCTTCGACCAGCCGGAAGGCGCGGGCCAAGGCAACGGCACGGGCGGCGGCAAGGGTGCGAAGGGGAACGTAGTGAGTTCTGGGTTCGGGAACGGCACCGCAATTCAAGGCGGCGGTGGCCGTGGAAACGGAAAGGTAGTGCAGACGGCATTTGCCGCTCCGCCTCCGGCAGAACCTACGGCTACGAAAAAGTCGACGGTTGAAGATTCCGGATTTATGCCTTTCACCATTCTTTCGAAACCTAAGCCGGCATACACCGACGAAGGACGGAAGCGCCACATTGAAGGCGAAGTTCAGCTTGACGTCGTGTTCATGGCGAACGGGCAATGCAAAGTACTGGGAGTGACTCGTGGTCTTGGTTATGGACTGGACGAAGCGGCAATCCAAGCCGCACAGAAGATCCAGTTCGTGCCGGCCAAGCGCGGCGGTCAACCAGTGGACTACCAGGCCAAACTGCGAATCGTTTTCCAATTGACCTAGTGAATTTTTGAGGAGATAGAGATGCGAGGCATCAACAAAGCTTTGTTACTACTAGCGGCGAGCATGATCTCGAGTGCGGGGTTCGCGCAGGCGGACGCGGCGGCACCGCAGCAATCGGCGACGCAGGCATCGTCGGCCTTGGAGCAGGTGGTGGACAAGGTCGCTGCGCGCGAGGCCGCATACGTAACCACCATGCGGCAGTACACGCCGTTAGTGGAGACGTACCTGCAGGAGATGGTTCCCGATCCGGTGATGGGAGAGGTGCCCAAGAATGATTGGTATCACTTGAGCCGACTCTCGCTGGCGAACAAGACGGTCGATGTTTTGAATTTCGCGGGCAAGGACGACATGAGCTCGGAGGATAGCGGGCACAAGGGTTTCATCTCGCGCACAGCAACGGCAACCGGGCGTAAATTGAGCCTCGGTAAGTTGGGCGCCGGTCCGCGCTATGGTTATATGTCGTCGGGTTTCGATTCCATGGTCCTGGTCGACACGGTAGGCCTGAATCGCGCTCGTTATGATTTCAAGTTCGTGCGCCGCGAATTTCTCGGCGACGTTCGCACCAT
>PLWX01000226.1 GCA_003151155.1 Acidobacteriaceae bacterium | reverse complement strand
CTATCGTATTCGCGTGAGATTCTCCTCGAACTTCTTCATGACTATTTACGAATGTGTCATTAAGCCGAATTCTTACCCTCAGTGCTGGCGGGCGAAAAGAAGGACCTAAGTCTCTCACGCTCAAGATTTTGCCTGTAAGTTCCCTCGATGGAAGATTTTGCGAGTTCTCCAGCGCCTAAGCTGCTGAAACTGCACGAGGCAGGGGGAGGGGTACCACTATTCAATCAGTAAACATGGGAATAGCAGATCAGGCAGGCTGTTGTTGCGTCATGCAGTGAATCGCGCCCAATCCCCAGATGAAGTCGCCGCAATAAATCGGGATGATGCGGCGTGAAGGGAAGAGTTGCGCCAGCGTATTCAGAGCTTGCAGGTCATTCGCGCAGTTGAAGACCGGGACGAGCACCCGTTTATTCGCGATGTAGAAGTTCGCGTAGCTCGCCGGAAGCCGTCGGCCTTCGAACCAGATCGGGTCCGGCATCGGCAACCTGACGACCCGCAGCGTATGACCAGCCTGGTCGGTCATATGCTGAAGCCGTTTGTAGTTCTCGATCAAGGGTTCGTAGTTCTCGTCGGAGCGATGGTTCTCGCAGGCAACGACGACCGTAGTTGGATTCACGAAGCGTGCAAGATCGTCGACGTGGCCATGCGTATCGTCGCCGGCAATGCCACGGTTCAGCCAAAGAGTTTTGGTCGCGCCGAGATAGTCGGCGAAGACTTGTTCGAGGTCGGCGCGCGAAAGCTCTGGATTGCGCGCCTGGACATCGCTGAGAAGGCATTCTTCGGTCGTCAGGATCGTGCCCGCACCGTTCACGTCGATGCTGCCGCCCTCGAGGACCACGCGTTGCGCGTTGCCCTTCACCTCGAATGTCGGCTGCCAATTCTGTACGGCGAGCTCAGAGAGGATCTGCTGCGGAATTGCATCATCGCGTCGCCAGTCGGAATACTTCGCCCAAGCGTTAAACCGCCAATCCAACGCCGCTCGCTTCTGCTTGCCGCCCTTCACGAAGATCGGACCGTAGTCTCGAGTCCAGATACGGTTGGTCGAGTAGAGATGGAACTGGATGTGCGACGCAACTCGCTGCGATTCGCTCTCGTTCTCCGGCAGCACATGAGCACGCCGCAGGAACTTCAACGCCCGCTCCTCTGCTGCCTCGTTGTTCACGAGGATGTTCACGCGTTCGTCGTGCGCGAGGTGGCGAACGATCTCGGCCATCACCCAGGGAATGGGTTCGAACTTACCCGGCCAGTCGGTCTTATTGTGCGGCCAAGCGATCCACGTTGCCGCGTGCGGTTCCCACTCCGCCGGCATGCGATAGCCCAGAGCGGCGGGAGATCCAGGACGCGGTTTGACTTGGTGATTTGCCATTCGATTCGCCATGGATCAGTCGTCGAAGCGATGTGTGATCTTGCCGTAGCTGTCGATGCGACGGTCGCGCAGGAACGGCCAGTTGCGACGGACATCTTCCATACGCTTCACGTCGATGTCAGCAAGCAGGATCTCTTCCTTGTCGTGCGAGGCCTCGGCGATCACCTGGCCGAAGGGATCGGCGATAAACGACCCGCCCCAGAACTCCAGTCCAGCGCCTTCGACCTGGTTGCCGCGAATGTTTCCTGTCTCGTGACCGACGCGATTCACCACCCCGACATATACGCCGTTCGCGATAGCGTGCGAGCGTTGGATCGTCTTCCACGCATCATGTTGCGCCACGCCGAACTCCGCCTTCTCCGCTGGGTGCCAGCCGATGGCCGTCGGGTAGAACAACACCTGCGCCCCCTGGATGGCGGTGAGTCGAGCGCCTTCTGGATACCACTGGTCCCAACACACAAGCGTTCCAACCGTTCCGAACTTGGTGTCGAAGACTTTGTAACCGAGATCGCCCGGAGTGAAGTAGTACTTCTCGTAATAAAGGGGATCGTCGGGAATGTGCATCTTGCGGTAGATGCCCTTGAGCGTTCCCGCTTCGTCGAGGATCGCTGCCGTGTTGTGGTAAATCCCCGGAGCACGACGCTCGAACAGGGAAGCCACGACCACCACGCCGAGCTCACGCGCAACCTCGCCAATTCGCTTAGTCGCCGGACCAGGAATCGGTTCGGCAAGGTCAAAGAGCGCCGTATCTTCCCGCTGGCAAAAGTATTGGGTCTGAAAAAGCTCGGGCAGGCAGATGACGGTAGCCCCGCGGTGGGCTGCCTCGCGAACGCGATCGAGGGCCTTGGCCATATTGTCTTCGGGCTCGGGGCCGCACGACATCTGGATCAAACCGATGGTGAACTTCTCGGCAGGCACTACATTCCTCCGCGCAATTCACTAGCATAACAAAAGCCAAACCTGCCACGGAGGCACTGAGACACCGAGAAAGCAAAATAAAAAGCGGGAAAACACGGCAACGCAAAACCTGTTTTGTTGCGGAGCCGAACAAGAATATGAATTCTCAATAAAATCCCAGACAAGCCCTACTCCGTGTTGGGTGTTCGGCGGTTGACGTTCTCGAACGAAAAAATTAACTTCAAGGGTTCCATATTCCCTCGCATTCCTACCTGACAGCTGCGAGCAAGAAATCCACGAGGTGAACTGCGTGAAGCACGAACATCACGATGAAGGCGCTGGTATCGAGCGCGAACTGCACGATCCGATTTCCGACAAGCTTGTTCCGCTGGAGCCGCTCGACCTTTCGAAGATCACCACCGTCGACGACCTGGTACGTGCGATGGCCAAAACTGCCTTCACCGGTCGCCAACTCGGCGAAGCGGCTGACGTACTCGAAGCCATGGCGCGCGACAAGGAGTGCTTCGTCGTCATGACGCTTGCCGGCGCGATGACCGTTGCCAAGCAAGGATTGATCGTGGCTGATCTTGTCGATGCAGGCATCGTGAAGACGATCGTCTCCACCGGCGCGCTCATGGCGCACGGACTGGTCGAGGCTGCGGGCAAGGCGCACTTCCAATACGACCCTAAGATGGATGACGTTGAGTTATACGAAGCCGGCTATAACCGCGTGTACGACACGCTTGAGCCGGAGACGAACCTGAACTTCGTCGAGAGTATTGTTGCTCAGATACTCGACAAGTGGGACGCCAAGGAGACGATGTGCTCCTACAAACTCAACCGCGATATCGGACACTACCTGCACGAACACGTGGAAGGCCGCGGCATCCTGAAGTCGGCGTTCGAGAAGAATGTTCCCGTCTTCGTGCCGGCATTTACCGACTCCGAACTCGGCCTCGACGTGGCGTTACACAATCGCAAGCGCAAGAAAGAGGGGCGTCAGCTGATTGAGTTCAATCCGTTCCTCGATCTCGAATACTTCGCCGAGAACCTGCTGAAACAGGTTCGGCTTGGCATCTTCACCATCGGCGGTGGCGTGCCGCGCAACTGGTCGCAGCAGTTCGGTCCATTCATCGAGTTGCGTCATCGCCGCGGCGGAGAAGACATTCCTCTGAAGCGCTACCACTACGGCC
>PLWX01000115.1 GCA_003151155.1 Acidobacteriaceae bacterium | reverse complement strand
CGCTGAAGCACTCGTCGATTCACCACATCCTGGTACGCCATGAACAAGGCGCCACCCACATGGCGGACGGCTATGCCCGTGCGGGTGGTGGCGTCGGCGTAGCGGTTGCGACTTCTGGACCGGGCGCGACTAACATGGTTACCGGCATCGCCACAGCGATGCTCGACTCGTCTCCCATCGTCTGTCTCACCGGACAAGTGGGCAGCAAGTTGATCGGTACCGATGCGTTCCAGGAGACCGATATCACGGGCGTCACCCTGCCGATCACGAAACATAATTACCTGGTCACCCACGCTTCCGAGATCGCGCAAACCATCCGTGAAGCGTTCTACATCGCAAAATCCGGACGTCCCGGCCCCGTTCTGATCGACATCACCAAGGACGCGCAGCAATCAACGTGTGAGTTCGACTGGGAGAGTGCAGCGCCGCAGCTTCCCGGATATCGACCCGATCTTTCGCCCGAAGCGAAGATCTATCAGGACGCATTGGAATTGATCAAGAATGCGAAGCGTCCGGTCATTCTCGCCGGTCACGGCATCATGATTTCCGGCGCGATGCGCGAAGTCCGTGAGTTGGCGGAAAAAGCTGGAATTCCTGTGGCTCTCACGCTTCTCGGTCTTGGTGCTTTCCCAGCATCGCATCCGTTGAATCTTGGCATGATGGGTATGCACGGTGAAGCGTGGGTGAATCAGGCTATTCAAGACGCAGATTTACTGATCGCTCTCGGCATGCGTTTCGACGATCGGGTTACCGGCAACCTCAAGACCTACGCGCCCAACGCCAAGAAAATTCACGTGGAGATCGACCCTTCCGAGATCAATAAGAATGTGAAGGTCGATGTNNGAAGCCAACGATCGAAAGGAATGGTTCGAGCACATCGACCGTCTCAAGGGTGATTCGGCGGTGCGCGACATTCAGAACCTGCCGGACAACGGCCATCTCTACGCCGCGCACGTCATCAACGATATCTGGCGTGAAACCGATGGTAAGGCGATCGTGGTCACGGACGTAGGTCAGCACCAGATGTGGGAGGCGCAGTATTACAAGCACGAAGAACCTCGCACGTTGATCACCTCCGGGGGACTCGGGACGATGGGTTTTGCGTTACCGGCTGCGATCGGAGCGAAGATGGCGCAACCCGACGCGGAGGTTTGGGTCATCGTCGGCGATGGCGGTTTCCAGATGACAATGTGCGAACTGGCAACCATTATCCAGGAGCGTCTCGACATTAACATCGCGATCATCAACAACGGATTTCTCGGCATGGTGCGCCAGTGGCAGGAGTTCTTCTATGAGAAGAATTATCAAGCTACGCCCCTGCTCAGCCCTGATTTCAGCGTGCTTGCCAGTGCCTACGGGATCAAGAGTTGCGCCGTGAACTCCCGTGCGGATGTTCTTCCGGCAGTACGCTCGGCACGCTCGCATCAAGGTCCGGTGCTGATTGATTTCCAGGTGGAGCAGGAAGACACCGTTTACCCGATGGTGCCCGCCGGCGCCGATCTTCACGCCATGATTCGGCGGCCAAGTCCGATCGTCGAGACCGCGCTCGATACATAACACCTGCGGTTATCGAGCGAGAAAGGAACTATGCTGAACGTTTTCGTAGTGCACGTGGAAAACAAGCCGGGTGTGTTGACGCGCGTAGCCTCGTTGTTCCGGCGCCGCGCCTTCAACATCGATTCATTGACGGTCGGTCGCACCGAAAAGCCTGACGTTTCTCGCATGACCATAGTCGTTGATACCGACAAGGATGGCGCGAAGCGCTTGGAAGCACATTTGTACAAGCTCGTGAATGTCCTGCTCGTCGAAGACATTACGAATCATCCGTCGATCAACCGCGATCTCGCGATGATCAAGGTTGCCTGCACGCAGGAGACGCGAACTGACATTCTGAACCTGGTGAATGTGTTCCGTGCGCGGGTCGTCGATCTCGCCCTCGATTCCATTATCATGGAGATCACCGGCAATGAAGAAAAAATCGATCGCTTGATCGAAGTGCTACAGCCATACGGTTTGATGGAAATGGTGCGCACCGGCATCGTGGCCATGCGTCGAGGCGTCACCGCTCCAGAGTCTAAGGAGAGCAGCGCGGCCCACGTCTACGAAGATAGCGGAGTTTCGTACTCCGTTTAAGCTTTGGCAATCTATAAAGGATTTAGGAAGGGTTTATGGCAAAGGTTTATCACGACTCGTCGGCAGATCTCTCGATCATTCGCGGCAAGAAGGTTGGCATCATCGGCTATGGTTCCCAAGGCCATGCCCATGCCTTGAACCTTGTGGATAGCGGTGTAAACGTACGCGTTGGGCTTCGCGAGGGCAGTTCCTCAAAAGCGAAGGCCGAACAGTCCGGCCTTCAGGTCGGCAGTGTGCCCGAGATAGCGCAATGGGCCGATGTGATCATGGTGCTTGCTCCTGACACCGAGCAGCCTGGCATCTACGAGAAAGAGATCGCTCCGCATTTGAAGCCGGGTAAGACGCTAATGTTTGCGCACGGATTCAATATTCGTTACGGCACCATCAATCCACCTCCGGGCGTAGATGTTTCGATGGTTGCACCGAAAGCCCCAGGACACCGCGTGCGCGAAGTATTTACCGAAGGCGGCGGAACCCCAGGCCTTTACGCCGTGCATCAGGATGCCAGCAAGAAAGCGAAAGAGTTGGCTCTCTCGTATGCGGCCGGCATCGGTTGTACGCGCGCCGGAGTTCTCGAAACCACCTTCACGGAAGAGACGGAAACCGATCTCTTCGGCGAGCAGGCAGTCCTATGCGGCGGAACGGCTGCGCTCGTCAAGGCTGGCTTCGACACGCTGGTGGAGGCCGGATACCAGCCAGAGCTCGCCTACTTCGAATGTCTGCATGAGTTGAAGCTGATTGTCGATCTCATGTATCGCGGTGGCCTGAACTACATGCGCTACTCGGTCAGCGACACGGCGGAATACGGCGATTACATCGCCGGTGCCCGCATCATTACGGACGAAACCAAGAAGGCGATGCGCAAACTACTGAACGAAATTCAGGACGGGACCTTCGCAAAGAACTGGATCGCGGAGAACAAGAACGGACGTCCTTGGTTTGAAGGCAAGCGCGTGAGCGAGCAGGAATCGCAACTCGAAAACGTGGGCGCAGAACTTCGCGACATGATGACTTTCTTAAATCCCGTGAAGATCAAGCAAAAGTCAGAAAAGGCACAAAAAGAGGCGGTCGCAAGGTAAGAACTTCTCCTTCCCTGCAATTTACGTCATGCAAGGCGACACTTCGGTGTCGCCTTTTTGTTGCCCTTTGGATTCATTTGAGTAAAACAATTGTCAACTCACAATGTGTCTGAATCGAAATAGTTGTTCAAACGTCTGATTTATAGAGGCATTCTATGCGGGTTTTATGAACGAATCGTCATAAGCGCTCGAGGCTCGTTTTAGACCCGTTCTCGAAGCTAGCAATACCCATCTAATCAAGTAGTACAGGAGACTTCAGCGACGATGAGAATCACTGGGGTGGCGACCGCATTTCCGCCAAACCGTTATAGCCAGCAAGAAATCTATGCGGCTTTAGGTAGGAATTGGTCAGGCAAACTCGAGAAGCCCCAGGTGCTTGAGCGTCTGCACTCGCGCGTCGGCGTTGCGCACCGCAACCTCGCGCTTACCATCCCTGAATACGAGCACATGACCACATGGGGTCAAGCGAACGATGCGTGGATTCGTGTCGCCGAAGAACTTGGCGAGAAGGCACTATGCCGCGCATTGCATCGGGCTGGCATATCCGCCGCCGAGTTGGACGCTCTGTTCTTCGTTTCAGTCACCGGCATCAGCAGCCCCTCCATCGACGCGCGGCTAGTAAACCGCATGAAGCTTTCTCCGCAGATAAAACGCGTTCCGATCTTCGGCCTTGGGTGTGTAGCTGGAGCCGCTGGTATCGCGCGTGCCGCGGATTACGTAAAAGCCTACCCCGATCACAACGCAGCTTTGCTCTCAGTCGAGCTTTGTTCGCTCACCTGGCAACGCGACGATATGTCGGTCGCGAACCTGATTTCTTCCGGCTTATTTGGCGATGGCGCTGCTGCCGTTGTTGTTTCTGGCAGAAACAACGCGCAGCATGGACCTCGCGTTCTGGCAACGCGCTCCGTGTTTTATCCCGACACCCAGGACGTGATGGGCTGGAACGTTTCCGAGAAGGGATTTCGCATCGTTCTTTCTCCGGATGTGCCGCGCATGGTGCACGAGAATTTGCGCAACGATGTCGACGCTTTCCTTGGCGAGTATGACCTTAAGCGCTCGGATATCGGAAGTTGGATCATGCACACCGGTGGTCCCAAGGTCTTAGAGGCGACCGAGCAGGCGTTGGAACTGCCGGATGGCGCACTCGATCCGTCGTGGAAGTGCTTGAGCGAGACCGGCAATATGTCGTCCGCGTCGGTGCTCGTCGTTCTCGAACAGATCTTCCATCATCAGCGCCCCGAACCTGGAACGCTTAGCATATTGGCAGCAATGGGGCCCGGGTTCTGCGCGGAACTTGTGCTGCTGTTGTGGTGAGTGACCCGGTGAACCAAAAGCATACGGATATAGTCGTAATCGGTGCGGGCCCTGCGGGTTTAGCGACCGCAATCGCCGCGCGGACGGCGGGTTTCAAGGTTCTTCTCGCCGACCATGCGATTCCACCCATTGATAAGGCATGCGGCGAAGGCATCATGCCCGACGGTCTCGCGGCATTGGCGGCGCTCGGAGTTACCGTGCCTGCTGAAAAAGCGTATCCGTTTCGCGGTATCCGCTTTGTCGAAGGTACGACATCGGTCGATGCCGTCTTCCCTAAGGGTGTCGGTTACGGCGTGCGAAGGACCGTGTTGCACGACCTCCTCACGCAGAAAGCAACCGAGGTCGGTGTGGAGATGCGATGGGGTGCGCATGTGTCGGAGATCGCTTCCAATCAAGTAACCATCGACGGTCTTCCAGTTTCCTGCCAATGGATTGTCGGTGCCGATGGTCAGGCCTCGATCGTGCGGCAGAAGATTGGTATTGGCCGCAGCCACTCAGAACAGCGTCGTTTTGGATTTCGCCAGCACTATGCGGTCCGGCCATGGACGGACTGTGTCGAGGTGTACTGGAGTGATCAAGGGCAGGTGTATGTTACGCCGGTGGCGCAGAACGAAGTGTGCGTCGCGCTGATCACCGCCGACCCGCACTTTCGACTCAATGAAATACCTTCCGCATTTCCGGAGTTGGCTTCGCGCCTGGCGGGAGCGCTGGAGAGCACTCGCCCGCAGGGCGCGATTACCATGACCCGCAGGCTCGACAGCGTATTCGAGGGCAACGTCGCGCTTGTCGGCGAGGCGTCAGGCTCCGTCGATGCGATCACGGGCGAAGGTATGTCGCTCGGCTTTCAACAGGCGCTTTCGCTGGTCAATGCTATGCGCTCTGGCTCTCTGCAGCCTTATGACGAAGCTCATCGCGAAATCGGTAAAAATCCCCGTCGCATGGCAAAGTTGATGCTGATGCTCGGCGAGCGGCCGTGGCTGCGCCACCGAGCCTTACGTGCGCTCTCGTCGCAACCAGATCTCTTCGCGCAAATGTTGAGTGTGCATGTAGGCGAATCACGGGTCCGCGATTTCGGAATTGAACGTGCGTTATCGTTTGGCTGGTCGATGCTCACGGCCTGAACTAAAAAATGGAACGGTGCATGAAGAACAGTAAGAAAACGCAATCCGTGTGGCTCACTCTTGCCCTTTGTTTAGGCACCGCACCATCTATCTCCGCACAAGCCCTCGGCGAAGTTCGCATCGATTTTGATCCGTCGACAACGAAAGTGGAATTCACCCTAGCCGATGTTCTGCACACCGTTCATGGATCGTTCCGTCTCAAAAGCGGCAATATTCATTTTGACCCCACCAGCGGCGTCGCCGGGGGAGCGCTGATTGTGGACGCCACCAGCGGTCAGAGCGGTAACAACACCCGCGACCACAAAATGAACAAAGAGATTCTCGAAACCGACAAATATCCTGAAGCGGTTTTCACCCCGAAGAAGGTGATCGGACAGCTAGCCATGCAAGGCGGCTCCCAGGTCCAGGTGCAGGGAACCTTCCGGCTTCACGGTGCGGATCACGAGATTACGCTTGTCGTCCCCGCCCAGGTGGACGGCGATCATGTCAAGATACAAACGCAGTTTGATATTCCATTCGTAAAGTGGGGAATGAGAGATCCGAGCACGTTTATCTTACGGGTTAACAAGGATGTGCAGATGAGCATTTCAGGAAACGAAAAAATCTCGCGCTGATTAGTGGATGCGTGCCAACTGCGCAGCATAAAGATGGTTCTGCGGGAAGTCATGGGCAAGACCGGAGAGCAGATTTCGCGCGGTCTGTGGGTCCTTATCGCGAACCGCTGCCACAGCCAGTAAGAGACGCGCAAACGGAGCAAGGTAGTTTCCTTTTTCCGCCGTCAGATGCAGCTTCTGGATGCCGTCGTTCTTGTCGGTTTGCGCTCCTGTCATTCTTAGCACCCAGCGCACCGGTGCAGGATTGATCCCCAATAGGTAATTTTCCACTCCCACCGCCAGATAAGCGTCATAACATCCGGGATCGAGGCTGATCAACTGTTCGGCCTTACCGCGGGAAGCCTTCATGAAGTTCAGGCTAGCCAGGTTTCGCTTCTCGACCAATGCCGCATAATCTCCACGCAATCCATTCGCGAGAATTTGCGCAAACAAAGCCTCAGTGTCTTGCGGCGAGTTTGTCAGCCGCACTCCCGCGATTTGGTCCGACTGCGCCAGCTCGCGTTCAAACGACGCCTTTGTCGTCGGATCCGGAGCGACCCTCGCCCGCTTCTCGAAGCTGGAATTGTCCGCGAAGAGTTCCATTTCCAGCACGTGCATGCGATCGAACTCCGCGAACAGGTAAGCGGCAGCATTCGAAACATGTGCGAG
>PLWX01000058.1 GCA_003151155.1 Acidobacteriaceae bacterium | reverse complement strand
GTGATTTTGTCAGTGGTCGCCTACTTCCTGCTGATCGGCAAGTGGGGAATTCGCGTTGGCGACAGGGTTTGCATCTCCGGCGTCACCGGCGACGTCATTGATATCGGCCTGGTGCGCATGCACCTCATGGAACTCGACGGCAGCAGCGGCGACGAGCAACCGACCGGCCGGGTCGTTGTCTTCTCGAATGCCGTCCTGTTTCAACCGACCGCCAACTTTTTCAAACAGATTCCCGGCACCAACTTCAGTTGGCATCGTGTCACTCTGACTCTCGCTCCGGAAATGGATTACCACCGCGCGGAGCAGCTCTTGATGGAAGCCGTGAATGGCGTCTTTGCCGACTATCGCGACGAGATCAAACGCCAGCACTTCAGCATGCAGCAGACCCTTACCATCCCGGTCCGGGCTCCAGCGCCGCAAAGTCGCATTCGTTTCGTGGAGAGCGGCTTGGAACTGGTAATCCGCTACCCCGTACCGCTGGACGACGTCTCCGCTATGGACGATCAAGTCACTCGCGCGTTGGTGCAGGCACTTCGCTCCGAGCCAAGCATGCAGTTGGTAAGACAGGGAAATCCCGCAATCCAACCCGTTCCTGAGAAACCGAAGATGGAGACGTAACGAACCACTCGGGGGATAAAGAGTTATCGTTGAACCCCGACAACAACTCCACCGGGCCGGATACTATCGGCCCTTTTTTATTGGTATGCCACGTTCGCTGTCGGTCAGCGTAAGCTGTGTGCCGTTGACGGTGAGCTATACAATTCTTCGTAATGGCGTGACGTTTTCTCGGCGACGGGAAAGCGCCGCAGCCTAATAGCTAGTGGTAAGGGCTGCTGTCAGCAAGTAAACCAATCCCCCAAGAACAGTCCCACGAAACTGGTAGTCCGGTACGATAAAAGATCATGTCTATTCCCGCTGAAATCGCAGCAATTCGAGGCGCAACGGAGCTGCACGATTGGTTCGGATATTGGCCCAGCTTCCATGATGCGGAAGTTCTCAGCTTGCACTTGAATCGTGTGGGGACATCGTCACTGCAAGTTCACACTTGGGAGATCACGAAAGAGGTGGACGACAGGGGCTACTTCGTGACGTCAAAACACGCTGTCGTCGAATTCACTTTCGAGGCTGTATCGGGACTCAGTCTGAATGGTTTCAACCATCAGAACGTCATTTTCGGGCTTGAAATCGAGAAAACTGATTCTGGTGTCCGGCTAACGCTTGACCAGTGTTACGGTTTGGCTGGGAGCATCGAGGCCAACGAAATGTCCATTCGGGTTGCATCTGATAACCGCTCGTGGATTAAATAGCTGGCGATAAATCGCCATACCACTAATAACCAGGCTGGCGTTCGCGTCACTCGCCTCAGAATTTAGTCCATATGATCTGGAACCAAGTTGTCACAATTGGTACAGCGTTCAGTTTTACNNATGATCTGGAACCAAGTTGTCACAACGATCCGTGAGCTTAACGATCAACAACGCTTGGAATGGTTACACGCTCTGGGCTGAGCGATGACCGTTGCCGCAAGATCCGGTTATCCGGCTGCACAACAAGGCGTGGACTGCATTCCGCACTTGATCGCCTTTAACGAGATGCAGCATCAGCTCTTCAACTTCGTGCAGGAGCCCCGGGACCGCACCGTCGAGCAGTTCCTCGAAGGTTTACGTCAGCAAGCGGCATCTTCCGGCGTTGAAGGGGACTTTAGTTGGGCTTTGAAACGCTCACTTGAGCGCATCGCCTAGACGTAGCTGGGGAAAATCGCGACCACAAGTAATCCCGGTGTGGCAGGATAGTGAGTGGTAAAGGCTGTAGCTGTTNNAGTTTTTCAACAGCCACGGCTGTTCACGACAGGTGAGGACGGGATCTACAATGACAGGGTTTTCTGAGTCAACAATCACAGCGGAGAGAATTTGGTGGACGCCATTGTTGGTGCGATCGTCGGAATCGTGATGATCGTGTTGGGCCTGACGATTGATAAGTTTTACTACGCGACGAGTCTGTTCGGCGACCATGCTGGAAAACGCGCACCAACCTGGCAGGGCCGCACGATGTTCTTGTTCGTTGGCATTGCCTTTCTGCTGGTAGCACTAAAGCTTCTTCTTTGGCCCAATTGAACAAGGAATATTCAAAATCATCAGATAATGTGGTAAGGGCTGTTTCGGACAGTGATCTTGCGGTTGTCGTTTGCCGCGTAGAGTGCAGATGTGGAGATGCAATTACCCACGATGAATCGGTGGACAAAAACGCTGCTGCTGTATGTCGCAACAGGCGCGTTGTTCGTTGTCGCCGTGATGTTTCTGTGGAACTCATACGCCGTCCGCATCAAGGCAAAATGGCTTTTGTATTCGCACCATTTCAAGACAGAAGTTCTCGCACAGTCGGGATCCACAGCGGGAGATTTTAAGCACATCGAATGGGATGGTTGGGGGTGGGCCGGAGAGGATACGACAGTGTATCTCGTGTTCGACCCAAGCGATTCGCTTTCGGCAGCGGCGAGGAACCAGCGACCCGGCAAGTTCAGCGGCCTACCGTGCGAAGTCGCTCAGGTATCAAGGTTGGAACCCAATTGGTACAGCGTTCAGTTTTACACGAACGAGCTTTGGGGACGGCGTAACGCGCTAGATTGCCGCGGCATAGCGAATTAGTGTTGGTAAATCGCCTTATCGCTCACAATCACGGCCTGGGAGAGTAGCGATTCGTAACCCTGTTATCCCCAATAATCATTGGAAGTCTCGAGCTAAGTCTCGATTTCGGCTTGCTTTGCCGCCCTTGAGTCGCGGAAAGATCAGCAGTAATCTACTCTCAGGCTCGGACGGAGGTCACAGGGCGATGTGTCGAAACATCAAGATGCTTTTTAACTTTGATCCACCCGTCACACCAGATGAGATTCGAGCTGCGTCGCTCCAGTTCGTCCGAAAGATCAGTGGCTTCAATAAGCCATCGAAAGCTAACGAAGAAGCGTTCATTTCCGCGATCAACGCAATCTCTAGTGTCTCGGCGGATCTTCTGAATTCCCTTGAAACGAATTCGCCTCCCAAGAACCGGGACGAGGAGGCGGCGCGGCTCAAAGCTCGCAATGTGGAGAGATTCGGCGACCGAAAAGTCTGATCCAATGACTCTATTGCGGAGAAGATCCCCGGGAACTCACTTGGGACCGCAGATGAACTCCCATGAACGCGGATCATCTGCAGTGTTTGTCTCGGCGTTCATCCGCGTTCATTGTGGGCACCCACTGGATTGCCGCTGGAAGGACTACGAGATGCGGAAAGGGTCTACGAGAAAACCACAAGCCGACGAGCCGGCGACGCGTGGCAAGAACTACATAACGCCGAGCGGGCTGCAGCGCCTCAAAGATGAGCACCGGTTTCTGCTCACCAGGGAGCGCCCGGCCGTGACGGAGGTGGTGGCGTGGGCTGCCGGCAACGGCGATCGCAGTGAAAACGCCGACTACCAGTACGGCAAGCGGCGACTACGGCAGATCGATGGGCGCATTCGCTTTCTCACCAAGCGAATCGAAGCCGCGGAAGTGGTGGATCCCGAAGCTCCGAGAGCGCGGCAGCCGGAGACGAGGGCTTACTTCGGAGCGACGGTGCGCTATGCAAATGCCGCGGGAACGGAGCGAATGGTGAGCATCGTGGGCACCGACGAGATCGATCTCAACCGCAACCACATCAGTTGGGTGTCACCTCTGGGGCGCGCATTGATGAAGTCGGCAGCGGGCGACAGCGTAGTTCTCCAAGCGCCGAGCGGCACGGAATACCTGACCGTGCTGGAAGTGTGTTACGAGCGCATTTCTGTGGAACCGTTCCGCGAACCAATTGCATCCGAGGCCTCGGCAAAGGGGCTCCCTCGCCGACGCTAATCCACGTTACGAAAAGGAGACGAATCTCGATCAGGCAGTCCCCGAGGGTGGCTGTCAAAATCTGCCAAGATCCCGTAAGAACTGGGGCCAGTTAGCCGTGCACTTCCCGCAGTCGGCCGGTTTCGACTTCAAAGACAAAACCGCGGATCTTGACTCGATCCTCCAGCCAGTTGTGTGACTTTAATCGTCGCAGTTGCTGGCGGACGTTGGCATCCACGTCTTGAAAGGCGTGGAAGTGCACCGCCGCGTTCGGCGCTTTGCCGGCCTCTTGTTCGATCTTGTGGTGCAGTTCGCTCTCGGAGGCTTTCATCAGCCCGCAGTCGGTGTGGTTAATGACCATGATCTCGTTCGTTCCCAGCAGGTAGTGCGACACCACCAGCGAACGAATCGCATCGTCGGTGGCGATCCCGCCGGCGTTACGAATCATGTGGGCGTCTCCCACTTTCAGGCCTAGCGCAGGCAGCGAGATTCGCGTGTCCATGCAGGTCAAAACCGCAAGCTGCATCCGAGGGCGCGGTGAAACATCCTTCGGATCATAGTTGATTGAGTTGTGGAGGTTGGCTTCCAAGACGCGATTAATGGCCGGCATGCTTTCTTCCTCACCCTATGTTCTATTCAGGGTAAAGCATGTCTTCTGAAAATGACAAAACGGCAGCCGAGGCTGCCGCATGTCATTCGGGCGAGCAACTTGTTATTGAATTGGGCTATCCGCGCTGGTTGCGGCATTCGTTTGATTGGCGCGGATTACGCCGGTCGCATCGGAATAGAAGTGGCGCTGGCCACTCGTTCCAGCAACTTGGGGGTCGCCGGTCGAGGTGTAGGTCGTCGCCGGCACTAAGGCTGATCCCGTGAGGCTGAATACATATCCCGACTTCGTACCGCTTTGCAGCACGTTATCGATCAAGCAGGCGCCCGTAGAAGTGGCCGATCCCGCCGTTACGCAATTCGATCCGGAGCCCGGACCGAGTACCGAAAGCGTCGCTGAGTATCCGACGTTCGGGTAAGTCACGTTGTATGCAATTTCTGCCGTGTTGATGCTTCGCATCGAGCTGGTCGCCGAGGCTTCATTAGCCGCCAGCTTCGACCGGATGAGATTCGGTAACGCGATCGCCGCGACAATCAGGATGATCGCAACCACGATCATCAATTCGATCAGTGAGAAACCTTTTGCTTTACGCACTCTTGCCTCCAGAATTCGGGAGGGAGCGGACAGGACTACTTCGAGGTGATTCGAGTCTAGCGCATCTGTTTCGTTTGTCGAGCATTCTTTGCCCAACCCGGACGGTGAGATTCCGTTTCCATCAGGCCTCTCTACCTGGGAAAACTAAGCGATAAAGAACTTTAAGTGCTAGTTCTAGGTATTTGTAAATAGGCACTTTAGTCTCAGATTGCTGGCGGACACTAAGCCTCGTTGGACAACCGCCGGGACACTTGTTCACGCAGAAGGTGATGACCCAACGTAACCGCCTGCTGCCCCCTCCGAACTAGCATTCCGTGACTGCATCGGTCACTTCCAGAGTCAGGTGCGGATTTCCTTCGGCTGCTTCGCTTAAGAGGCCTTCCGGCAGGGAGCCTCCGTTGTATTCCACCATGCGATTCTTCCACTTTAGGAAGTCGGTAATGCTTTGCGGCTCGATCCGGACCTCCACTCGCCGCAGGCTGGCGAGCAACAGGTTCATCTCTTTCATCATCCCAGCAGGAGTTCGCAGATCACGTCGGGGCGGCTTCACCACGAGGCGCACCACTTTGCGGCTGTATTCCAGAAGGCCCCAGGATGGGGGCAATTCGTTAGGTGAGATGACTCCGGCGGGAGCCATATAGAGACGCTCGGATCCCAGGCCAAGCTCAGGATGCAGGCGGAATTCCTTTCGTGCGTCGGCAAGAAAATCGGCGCGGCTCATCTTGCATTCCACCACCACCGAACGGCTCTGGCCCTTCCATCCGATGGCATCGGGCACCTCGCCTGTCGCACAATATTGTTCGGAGAGAATGATGCCGCAGCGGTAGTTGCGACGCAGCCATTCCACCGCTTTGCGCACGAGAACGGCATGTTGGACAGGAGCCGTGGAGCGAGACATACCACAGTTCTACGTTGGCTGCGATGGTTTTGCAAAGTGTTGGAATGGATTCACTGCAAGGGTGCTCTAGAATATCGTTGAATACCGTGGGGGTTCGCTTGAGAAAACGCTCAGTCCGGTTATTCGGTTCGCTTACGCTGCTATTGGGAACGCTGCCGCTGGCGGCGCAGAAGTCGTCGACCTTCAATTTCGTCGTGTCGGGCGATTCCCGGAATTGCGGCGACATCGTGATGCCGGCGATCGCCGAAGGCGCGAAGAAAGACGATGCGCAATTCTACTGGCACCTGGGCGATTTCCGCACCATCTTTGCCGTCGATGAAGACATCGCAAATCGGGCTAACGGTGCGCGCCCCGCATCGCTTGGGGAGTATCAACGGACTGCATGGCAGGACGCGATCTCTAACCAGCTTGAGATATTTGGCGAGATGCCGGTGTATGCCGGAATCGGCAACCATGAGACCATACCTCCGAAAACGCGCGCCGAGTTCGTGGAAACATTTTCCAAGTGGCTCGATGCTCCTGCGCTGCACAGCCAGCGCGAACAGGATTCCGCGGACAGCACCGTTAAGACTTACTACCACTGGCGGCAGCAGGGCGTCGATTTCATCTACCTCGATAACGCTTCGGAAGTGGAGTTCGACCCTGGCCAGGTGACCTGGTTTGAAAAAGTTCTTGCGTCCGATAAGCAGGACGCCTCGGTGAAAGCCGTCGTCGTGGGCATGCATGCGGCGTTACCCAACAGTCTCGCCGCGGGACATAGCATGAATAACTGGAGGGCCGGCGAAGCCAGCGGAACGCGTGTCTACACCGATCTCATCGACTTCCGCAATCAGTCGCGGAAAAATGTTTACGTGCTCGCCAGCCATTCGCATTTCTATATGCGCGGCATCTTTGACAGCGATTACTGGAAATCGCACGGTGGCGTCTTACCGGGATGGATCGTCGGTACTGCTGGAGCGCATCGTTACAAACTTCCCGAAGATGCCCACAAAGCCGAAGAAGCGAAGACCAACGTCTACGGATACCTGTTAGCGACCGCCCACGACGACGGGAAAATTGATTTCAAGTTTAAAGAAATCAAGGAGGGCAATATCCCGTCCGATGTGAAACAACGTTTTGGGTCTTCGTTAGTGCATGAATGTTTTGCGGGCAATTCTGATGTGCGCCGCTAATTCGCGCTACCAGTACTGATAGAAACCGTCCCGCTCAATCGGTTCCACGTCGATCTCGTAGAGTTCGGAAAGGTTTTCGCGGTTGAGGATTTCGCGCTTCGCGCCGTCGCGAAACACCCTGCCTCTCTTCAATAGCACCACCCGCGAAACTTCGGGGATGATCTCGTGCAGATGATGGGTCACCAGCACGACGCCCGTCCCCGCCTGCGCCAAGGTGCGCAATCGTGATTGCAAGTCTTTGAGCATGGCAAGGTCGAGGCTGTCGCTCGGCTCATCGAGAATCAAGGTCTGAGGATCGTGCACCAGGGCGCGGCTGATTAACACCCGCTTGCGTTCGCCGGAAGAAGTTTCTCCATAGTGGCGATCCGCGAGATGTTCCACGCCCATTTGTCGCAGCGCTCCGCGCGAGCGTTCGAACATCTCTGGCGTAGGCTCATGATGAGGCCATAAACCAAAACTACTGAAAAAGCCCGAGACGACAACTTCCAATCCTGTAGGGTTTCGCTCGCTCCGGGCGAAGAGATCGTTGGACACCACACCCAGGTGTTCGCGAAGTTCAGCGACGTCCCATTGCGCGCGCCCGAGAATTTGAGCGCTCGATCCCTCGTGGTAGAGCGGATAAAGTTCGCGCGTGATGGTCTTGAGCAGCGTCGATTTGCCACAACCGTTAGGCCCGATGATCGCCACGTTTTCGCCTGCAGCGATGCTCAAGCTGAGTCGATCGAGCGCAACCGTCTCGTCGCGCATCACCGTGATCTCTTGAAAGTCAATGAGTGGAGCTGTCATTTACAGAGACCGGACCATTCCGCCGTCGACGAGCAGATTCTGCCCGGTGATGTAGGACGCGTCCTCCGAAGCAAGCCATGCGACAACTTTCGCCAATTCGGCTACCTTTCCGATCCGTTGCATTGGGATTGTCGCGATGACTTCGGGCGGAGCTTCATAACTATCCACAAAGCCGGGCATCACCGCGTTCACGCGAATGCCTTTAGGCGCGCAATATTCCGCGTGAAGTTTGGTCCAGGCTCCGAGAGCCGCGCGCAGCACACTGGAAACGGGGCGGGGAAGATCCGGCCGTGTCGCCGCATAACTCGATATCGTAACGAAGGCTCCTGCGCGTTGCCGTTCCATGATGGGAGTGACCAGCCGCGCCATCCGCATCACGCTCTCGAGGATGAGTGAATACCCATCGCGCCAGGCTTCTTCGCTAAGTTGCAAGAGGTCGCCCTTGGCCGGATGTCCGGTGTTGTTAATCACCACGTCGATCCGACCCCAGCGCTGCATGGCCCCGGACACCAGCCTCTCCAGGCTCGCCAACTCCGTCACTGACCCGGTGATCGCGATACCGCCTAACTCCTTAGCGACTGTCTCTACCGTGTCCGTCCGGGCCAGCAGGGCAACCTGGTAGCCGCGGCTCGCGAATTCCCGGGCGATCCCCGCTCCGATGCCCTTGCTCGCTGCGGTTACGAGTACAACCTTCGTTTCGTCGCGCGTAGTCATTTTCTAGCCCGCCGCCCTGTCATCAAAGTGCAATTGCTGGTAGAAGCACGCAGGCGAGTATAGCCGACGCTCCGCCAAAACTAACCTTCCACTCTCCTCGCAAAACTCTTTACAGGGAATTCCAGAGTAGGCATGGGGGTTCGGCGATCTCAATCGGCAGAAGCCTCATCCCATGAAAGCCACTTCTTCCACAACAGGAGATACGAATGTCCAAGAAGCTTCTTGCAATTTCGACGGCTGCTCTCTTCTCGATCGGCATCGCTGTCGCGCAGCAATCAGGCACCAGCTCGCCGGGCACCGGATCGAGCCCGCAGGGCAGCAGCAGCCCGTCTTCCACCAACAGTGGTAGCTCTGGTGACATGAGCGGCACGAGTGGCTCTAGCTCGGACACCAGCGCATCCTCAGCGGATACGACGACCAAGAAAAAGAAGCACAAGAAGAACAAGAGCAACAGCTCTGATACGTCGGGCAACAGCTCCGACACATCGAACCCGAACAGCACCTCCAGCGGCAGCACCAGCAGCACGCCCGATAACAGTTCGAATCCTCACTAAGGAGAAAGGGCAGGAGGCCTTTGCCGGCTTCCTGCCGCTTTGCAACATTGTGCTGGGACATCTACTGTCGGGTGAACACCACGCTGCCGTTGGAGTCCGCACACGCGGGCTGCGTTCCATTCGGCTGGAAATGCGCGGTGTACGTTCCGTTGATCTGGGTAACCGTCGAATCCGCCGAGCCGCTAATCGTGAAACTGGAACTCGTCGAAGGGTCCGTAACGACCAACGTGATTACCGATCCGCCGTTGGTGTTTCCCGTCGCCGTCCAATTCCCGTAGTTCACGCACCCGGTGTTGAACTGGGTGCCGCCCGTGTACGTGATCTCGGTGCCATTGATGGTCGTAGTGTTTTTTGTGAACGCCATACCCAAGGTGTAGGAAGGGCTCGTCTGCCCGTTGTCGGTGAGAACCGCATTCCATTTGCCGGTGACATCAGCCCCAGGAACAGAGGANNGACCTCCCTTCAATGTCTTCACTTTCACCGATCAAGGCAGCTCTTCGAAATCCTGGTCCTGGAAGATATACGGAGCCGTCCGCACAATGCGAAAGCGTACTCGAGCTTCGCAGGTCTCGCAGGTCGGAAAGGTATTGCCGACGATCATCACGGCGTCGTGCGCCTGGCGGTGATCGGCATCGTGGATAACCTCGTAGATCCCTGATTCCGGAACTGCGTCCCCCGGCTTGTAGAGCGGCAATGAGGTGTTGCGGTGCCGACCCCCTCCGCCGCGCGAAGCACAGCTGTGATGAATCTGCAATTTCCTGTGAGAAAGTTTCTTAAACCTTCGCTCAGGGCTTTGGGCCATTCGAAAAGTCGTATCCATCCACCAACTCCGATGCACTTAGCCGGAATGTGTACTCATTCACCTTCGAAGTCCGTTTGTTTCTCGATCGGATTCGAAGCTTGGATCAACTGAAACTCAACCTGGCTTCCGCACACTATACAAGGCGGAAACAACTGCCCTTGAAGCAGAATCCCATCGTGGTCGTCGCGATGGCCTTTGTGGCTGATGCGGTAAACGCCGGAGCAGGGTACGACCTGTCCAGGCTGATACCGGCTTTCTGCCATTCGTGCGCTGCTCTCTCGGGGCGCCATGCCATAACATCTTATATCTACTGCGATCTTCCTCGTGAAACCCCGGGCTTGGTCCGAAGCCCCTTCTCACATCGGGAACGAGCGTATTAAGAGTCGGCTCAGTAGGCAAACGGCGGTGGCACTACCGTGCCCCACTTACCGGAGGGGGCTCCGTCTTTTCGGGTCTTCTATTTCTTTTTTTCCTGGATATTCTTCACCATCTTAGTGACCAGGTTGCGTGGAGAGAGGCGCAGCATCTGCACGCCAAAGGCATTCAATTTACCTGCAATCACCACCCGCTTGCCTGCCTGCAGCCCTTCGTATCCGATCTTCGCGACTGTGGCCGCATCGAGCACTGCAGGAGACTTCAGCATCGGAGAGCCGTGCAGGTTGGCGCGATCCTGGAATCCACTGGGCACCGGACCCGGACATAGAACGCTTACCTTGACCTCGCGTGGCGCGAGTTCTTCCGCCAAAGCCTCGCTGAANNGTGCGTCAGCGACACCATGTTCAGCTGCATCATTTCTAATTCGTGTTGCAGGTCCGAGGTCGCGAACTCGCCATAGCCGCCGAAGCCCGCGTTATTGACGAGGGTATGGATCTTCACCCCTGCTTCCATCAATTCCTCGAACAATTCCTGCGGGGCCTTGGAGTGCGACAGATCTTTTGGAGAGATGCGCACATTTACGCCATAAGTCTTTTGCAAGTCGGCGCCGATGTCCATCAAGCGCGCACGATTTCGCGCCACCAGCACCAGGTCGTAGTGCTCCATCGCGAAACGCCGTGCCAATTCCAACCCTATGCCGCTCGACGCCCCGGTTACTAAAGCGATACGCGACGACTGGTTTTGCATATCCATGGATTGTCGTTCCCGATACTCAGCATCAGAATAGCAAAGTACTAACCGTGCCCTCGGTAACTTGTGGGAACCGATCGGCACATGGAAGATAAGCACAGTTCGCGGAGAGATCGTGATACGAGGTTCCCGCGATGAACGTAAATCCCGTTTGCGGCACCCCGTCCGCAAATTCGGCAGGAGGGCGGAATGACACTTTCGATTTCGCTGACCAGCAGCAGTCGCGCCTTGTCGACGACCGCCACCTCGCGAACCACCAGCGAGCTATCGACGACCATCGTCGCTCGATCGGCAACTTCGAACGCCGCTTCGGCAAAAGCCGCCACCTCCGCCACCAGGACCAAAGGTTAATCTGCTCGCTCGAATAACAAAGGCGGCGATTCACTCGCCGCCTTTCGTTTTTGACCACAGAGATTCGCTGAGCAAAGTCGTAATTTCTAACGACCTTCGTGTTCCTCTGGGTCTTCTGTGGTTCAACGTTTTACCGAGCTGCTCCCACTTCCTCAACACCATAGATCGGGAACCACGAACTCGCCGACTCCAGCGCCTTATTCACGTTCTGGATGTTCTTCACACCCTCCGAGCTGATCCACTTGTGGAACGCTTCCGGCCCTTGCGTCGCATAGATCGAGATGCCGTCCTTCCAGGTCGCGCGTCCGCAAAGCACGCCGTTGTACTTCACGCCGCTCGCCGCCACCAGTTCCAGCGTCTCGATGAACTCCGCATTGCTCACGCCCGCCGACAGGTAAATGAACGGCTTGGTGGTCGCCTTCGCTGACTCCTGGAAGTGCTTCTTCGCTTCCTCGATCGTGTACGCCTTCTGTCCCTTGAACGACTTCGTGCCTTCCACGAACTGCATGTTGATCGGCACTTCGAGCTTGAGAACGTCCACGCCGTAGCGGTCGTTGGTGAACTCGCGCATGTATTCCTTTACGATCTCGGGCTTTTTCTTTGCGAACTCCACACCCTTTTCATCGAGACCTTCTTCGTAACCGATCAACTCCAGGAAGAAAGGAATGTCGTTGGCGTGGCACTCGTCGCCGATGCGCTCCGTCCATGCCTGCTTGTGCTGGTTAATGTGCTTCGGATCGGCCGGTGCGTAGTACAGCAGGATCTTCACGCAATCGCCCCCCGCTTCTTTAATGCGGCGTACCGACCAAAGATCGAGCAGGTCAGGCAGGCGACCCGGCGTCTGCTTGTCGTAACCCGTCTTTTCGTAAGCCAGCAGCAGCCCCGACTTCGGGGAACGCTTCTTCGCCGCCGGCAGTCCAAATTCCGGATCGAGCAGGATCGCGCTCGCGTGCTGGGTGAGCACCTCGGTCACGATCTCCTTGAACTCTTCCAGTTGACGGTCGGTAGCATTCGCACCCAGCGCCTTCTTTAGGGAACCGCGCTGGTCCATGGCGG
>PLWX01000086.1 GCA_003151155.1 Acidobacteriaceae bacterium | reverse complement strand
AAGTCCCAAAATTCCTCAAAAACCTCGGCTTTGACGAGGAAAGCGTTGCTGGGCTTATCCGTATTCTTACGACTGGTGCTGATCGGCAGCCATTAGCCAATTCAAACTCTGATAAGGAACAAACAGAATAGCTGGATCAATAGGAATTCGTGGTTGGACTTGAAGGATATTAGCAACAAGACGCTCTGCCGTTATCCAAATTCCAAGTTCATCAATTGCTGTTAAGGTTGCTTCTATTGGTTGGGGAGCCCCAGCAACAGACGCCATTACGCCCTTGTTCAAATACTTGTTTAAATCACTCACGGAAAACCTCCAAAGAAGCTCCTACTTATCAGATGGGGAACTTGGTTGTCCTCACTGTACCCACGTAACAAGGCACTACGTTGATGATTTGAAACCGACAAGGGCATTGTCAACGGAATACCATACTCCTAAGGACAGGCAAAACAACGAACCACTATGACCGAAGAAATCAGGGTTAACAAGGCGAAGTTTGACAATCTCCTGAAACGGATGCTCGTGACGCCTCCGCTCCCGAAGTCACAAGTAAATGTAAAACGTCCCAAACCGAAGAAGAAATAGAACGCCCGCCAAAAATAATCCCCGCACGGGGTCAGCCGCGCAGGGGTGTTTATGCCACTTAGTTCTTAGCGTCCGTGGACTAGAGCATACAAGTCAAAACCGACATTGATAATCTTGTAAACGGAAGTCAGAACTGAGGCAATGCGCTCTAATAGAGAGCGGTGCTTTGTAACAGTCATTGTATTTTTCTTTCAACTTCGAGGTGTCCTCCAGTTTTCTCTCCAGAGGTCATACGCGCCCGTCTACGCGTCAACGTAGCGGGCCGTAGCCATCATAGGCTTCTGGACTAACTGGGGACTGAATTGAAAGATTTTAGAAAATCTCCCGCGTGAGCTTTTTGTAAGGTAGGGGCTTCTTGCTTACCAACTCGGCGGCTACGGCGTCGAACATCTCCGCTTGCTGCTTTCTACGGTTGTACCGCCAGCAGAACTCGGCCAGATAACTGTCAAGGTGGTCTTTGCTGAGTTTGTGATAGCTGCCTACCACGCCCCGCTTAAATAGTGAGAACGCCCCCTCAATCGTCTTAGAGGACACCTGACCGGACTCCCTGAGTTCGTCTTTGTGGCTAACCTCTTCGTGCGTTTCCTTGGGCAGTATGACCGTGCACGAAGGCAAGGAATCTGTGATTACCTTGCTTGCATTCGGGCTGAGGTGAGCGGCTAGAACGGGTCGGATGGTAGCAGCCTGTACGTTGCTGATTCTCTGAAGATGGATACGCCCGCTTCGTTCGGCAATTCCTAAGACCGTAATCTTGGCGTCCTTACCAGCCTTGACACCCTTGCGGAGTTTCTTGCCGCCTACGAACGTCTCGTCAATCTCTACTACTTGCCCCTTGCTTCCCAAAGGGTCAGGGTTCGCTTCCTGCATCGCGCTACGGATTCGGTGACAGAGATGCCACGCCGTCTTGTATGTGGTTCCGATGTGCCGCGCTACCTGATTAGCCGAGATCCCTTTCTTGGACTCGCACATGAGCGCCATCGCAGCGAACCACTTGGTAAGAGGCAGGTGGGAATCGTGGAACAGGGTTCCTGTAGTGGCGCTGAAATGTAGTCCACAATCGGCGCATTCAAACAGTCGGCAGACCTTCCCGGTCTTTCCCTTGGTATCAATCCGGTAGACCTTGGCGTGCCCGCAAGCCAAGCATTGAACCCCCTCCGGCCAGCGGGCTTTTACCAGATAGTCGAGCGCCTGTTCTTCGGTGGCGAATGTCTGGACGACCTTTAAAAGATTCATAACCTAACCCCAATGAAAGGACTATATGCGGGACTTGCTCCTAAGTCAAGTATATAATTGTTCTTATAAATCCCCGAAAAGTGTCCGGTTTACCCCCTCTCGATTGATATTCTGAAAATAGGGGAAGAAAGCAGCAACACGAGGTTGGGAGACGAGCCCTGTCATTCTGAGCGAAGCACGCGCAGCGTGCGCAGTCGAAGAATCCCTATCACCAAGTTTGCTTTCTGGGACTTGTCATGCTGAACGGAGAATCCGCAGACCGATGCGGATTCGCAGCCGAAGCACCTTGCGTTTCTCTCAGACTAACCCCAATGTTTTCAATATTTTGATATCTAACCCCTCTGGATTGAATATTTTACGCGGATCACCCCGCTAAACGCATGAAAACAATAGATCGATGGGGAGGGGGGAGGGGGTACTCCGCTTTATGCTCTGGTCAACACCGCGGCGAAGAACCCATCGCACGGCTGTACTCCCGGCAGAGTGCGCAGATAAGGCCCACGGATAAGGGATTTGGCGTCCGAAATGGCGATCTCCGCTCTAATGTTGCTCAATTCTGACGTAATATCCAGCACATTTACTCCACTAGACGCCTGTTCCACCACCTGTTCGCCCTCTTCTGGCTCCAGCGAACAAGTCGAATAGACCAGCCTTCCGCCTGGAGCAAGTTGCTGGATCGCGGCCTTCAGGATCGCCACCTGCCGCCCCTGCAGATCGAGCAGGTCTTCCGGCTTCAGCCGCCACTTGATCTCTGGATTCCTAGCCAGCGTCCCCGTCCCGGAGCAGGGAACGTCGGCCAGCACGCAGTCAAACGGATCGCCGGTAAAGGTCGTAACGTCGCTGGTCTGCACCGCAACGTTCGCAGCCCGCACCCGCTCGCGTAGCAATTTAGCCCGCTGCTCGTACAGCTCCAGCGCTACGATCTTTGCCGATGGATTCCGTTCCGCCAACACCGAGGTCTTACCTCCCGGCGCAGCGCAACAATCCAGAATCCGCTCGCCTCTGCCGGCGAGCAGCGCGACCAGTTGCGAGGCCTCGTCCTGGATCCACACCTCGCCCCGTGCGAAGGCCGCCGTATGCCGTACATCGCCGCCCGTAACACGCCGCGCCACGTGCAGCAAGTGCCCCGGTGCCAGGGTCACGCCCGAACGTTGCAGCTCCACCTCGACCGCCTTACGCCGGGCGGGGTCAAATGGCAGCCGGATCGAAGTCTCCGGAATCTGTTGATCGTAAGCGCAGATCGCCGCCGCCGCCTGGGCACCATAAGTGGAAATCCAGCGTGACACGATCCATTCTGGATGCGCGAATTGTTCTGCGAGGGACGTCGCTGTGGTCGCCTTCGGATCTTTTGCAAGCTTGCGTAAGATCGCATTCGCGAACGGCACTGCCGACCGTTTCCGCGCCCGCTTCACCAGCTCCACGCTCTCATTCACCGCCGCATTCGCCGGAACGCGGTTGAGAAAGCGCAATTGGTAAGCGCCGATTCGCAACGCGATCAGCACCTCGCGATCCAGCTTGCGCAGCGGTTGCGAAGCCTGTGCTGCGATCGCCGCGTCCAGCGCCGACTGCCACCGCAGCACGCCCATCACGATCTCGTGCGTCAGTCCGCGATCGGCTGCCGAGAGCTCATCGATTTTTTTGGAGTGCAGCAGTTCGCTCGCATACGAAGCATCGCGCTCCACCCGCAGCAGAACATCAAACGCGGCCGCGCGTGAAAGAGAGACGGCCATTTACTTGTCCAGTCCGAGCGTCTCGCCAGCCTTCGGCCGATACCCATTCACGAAATCCCGAGCGCTCATCCGCTTCTTGCCTTCAAGTTGAATCTCCACCAACTCAAGCGCCGTCGCATTGCCCGCACCAGCTAGAAGCCGATCGCCCTCAGCCCGCAATTCGCCAGGTGCAAGCTTCGCATCCACCGCGCGCGCCGAATGCACCACGAACCCTTTGCCACGAAACTGGGTGAACGCTCCAGGCCAAGGCGTGAACCCGCGCAGTCGGTTCACAATCTCCGTAGCAGATCGATGGAAGTCGATCTGTCCGTCGTCCTTCTTCAGGATCGGCGCCAACGTATGTTCGGCATGGTTCTGCGCCACCGGCAAGGTCAGGCCCGCCTCCGCGCGCGCCAGCGTCTCCACCAGCAGTTCCGCGCCTAACTCGGCCAGCCGCGGCGCAAGCGTCTCGGCCGTATCGTCCGCTTCAATCGGCATCTCCGCCTGCAACAGCATGTCGCCGGTATCGAGTCCCGCATCGATCTTCATCGTGGTAACGCCCGTCACGCGATCGCCGGAAGCAATCGCCCACTGGATCGGCGCTGCCCCGCGATACTGCGGCAGCAGGGAAGCGTGCACGTTGATGTTGCCCAGCGGCGGTAAGTCGATCATCCATTGCGGAATAATCCGTCCATAACCAACGACGATGATTGCCTCCGGAGCAATCTCCGTAAGCTGGCGGCGGAACTCCTCGTTGTTCTTGATCTTCTCCGGTTGCGTGATCGGCAACCCAAGCTCCAGCGCCGCGTCTTTCACCGGCGAGAACGCGAGCCCCATTCCGCGTCCCTTCGGACGATCCGGTTGCGTCACCACCAGTCGCACGTCATGTCCGGCACGAACGATGTGCTGCAACGACGCCACCGCAAACCGCGGCGTTCCGCAGAAGACGAGCTTCATTCCTTGCCTTTGGCAAGCGCATCCGCGGTCCCGAAACGCGGCGCAATGTCGACCGGAATGTTCCCCATCTTGTCGATCGCCTTCTGCAACTCGGCAGGAACCGTTCCGTACTGGTCGAGGAACTTCTTGGTGCCCACGTAATCGCCCTGTGCTTCCAGCGTCAGCATGTCGTGATCGAGGTCGCGCACTGCGTCCTTGATCTTCGTGTAGTCCACCGCAAAGGTTCCGTCCGGCCGCGCAACGAATGCCCCGCGCTGCATCAGGTAGCTGACCTGAACCGCCATGCCTTTGCCATGCGCTTCATGCGTCCCAAACCGCAAGGTGCGAAACGCCGACGCGAGATACGTGGTGTACAGCTTCTTCTCTAAGTTCGCATCGATCTTCAACACGCTATCGAGCCCCATGTCCTTCGCGTGATCGAACATATACTGCAACGCGAACAGTCCGGTCACATCGGCTTTTCCCTCTTCGAGCGCGCTGTACAACTCCTTGATCTCCACCCGCGGATTGGTCTTGCGCCCATCGACCTCGATCTCGTGCGGACCAAGTCCATGACAGAGTTCATGCGTCAGGATGTGCGTAAAGAACAGGTCGAAATCCAGGTACTGCTGTTCGTCCGCCGCCAGCACCTGCTTCGAGATCGGGATCAGCACGCTCTGGAACTTGGCATCCTGCACGTTCTTCAGCATCACCCGCTTGGCGCCCTTTTGCGCCACCACGCGGTCGTCATTCGGCAGGTTGTAAGCTGCGGTCTGCACCCCGTGATCGCCATCCCCCGCGTCGAAGATCTCGTTTACCACCCGTATCGGCGCTGCCGCTCCTAGCTTCGGATTGCGATACTTCGGGTCGATGGGCAGATTGTTCTCAATCTCCTGCAGGTGCTTGGCAAATGCCCCGAGCTTTTGCGTCTCGGCATCGTCGCGCAAGTTGATGTAAGCCTCGTAAGCGGCCTTGTACCCGAAGATCTCGTCGTTGTAGGTCTCGTAAGGCCCAATCGTCGGATCGATGGGAGCATCGAGGTCCATCCAGTCCATGTCGCTCTGGTAATAGTCGTTCGAGAGGAAGGCATCTGCCCGCGAGCTGAGGAACTTCCTCAACGACGCATTGTCCGTCAACTTGGCAGCTTCTTTCAGCAGCGTCGCGCACTTCTGCAGGTCGGCGTTATATGCCTCGTTGTACGGCACAACCTTCAGCTTCTTATCGGCACCTCGCACAATGATGGTGAAGAATCCCTTTGCCGCCTGCTGATCCTCCTCCGGCAGTGTCTTGGCCCAGCTTTCGAACTCCTCGCGGGTCATGTCTTCCGGATAGAAGTTCGCGCCCGGGAGCTTTTGCGCCGGAACGTCGGGCAGGAACGTCGTCAAGCCGTCGAGCGCCGACCAAGGTCCTTTGTTCAGCCAGAAGTAGCTGGCCCGTTCGCGCCCCAGTTCCGAATGGTCCACCTGCAGTTGCTTCCAGAGCGCATGATCCCCGCTCCAGTATTGCGTCATGAAGATGTCATTCAACAGTCGTGAAGCCTGCACCAGTTTCACCAGCGCCTTCTGGTCGCCCGCCGACAACTTAGAGGTATCCACCTTGAGTTCGGTAGGAGCGAAGCGCGCCGCCATCGCCTTCAGTTCCGCGGCATCAGGAATGTGTGCGGCCGCCTTCGGGGGTTGGGTTTGTGCAAATACTGTCATGGAAATTCCAACCATTATTGCGGCAAGAAGTATCTTCTTCATGGGATGATCCACCAGCCCTGTGTGCTTCCAGCCACGCAGGGCAACCGACGATGATAGCAGCGACTTTGCCCGTCCGTGCTGCTCCGCTGTCCTCCAGTCGCGGCTTTTTCCGGCTTGGTACGCTTACATTCCGAGCTTCTGCGCGTTAAAATAGGTAGCATTCAAACAGCCCGAGACAGCGTTCCAGGTTCTGTGGTGCAGGAGTTCATGAAAAAGATCCTTCTTCCGTCCCTCTTACTTTTAGCCCTTACCTCGCCCGTGTTTGCGGGCGACGACACGGTCGTAGAAGAGATCATCGCGCGCGTCAACAACCAGATCATCACCCGCGCCGACCTCCGTCGCGAGAGCGAGCAGGTGCTCGACGGCCTGAAGCAGCAGGATGCCGCCACCGCCGACCTGAAGTTCGTCCAGCGCCAGAAAGACGTACTGCGCGACCTTATCGACCAGCAGCTCCTGGTCGATAAGGGGCAGGACCTCGGCATCTCTGCCGACACCGAAGTCGTCAAGCGCCTCGACGACATGCGCAAGCAGATGAACCTGCCTGACATGGAATCCCTGGAAAAGGCTGCCCAGGGGCAGGGCATCTCCTTCGAAGACTTCAAACAGAACATGAAGAACCAAATCATCACGCAACACGTGATCAGCCAGGAAGTCGGTAGCCACATCAGCATCGGGAAGGAAGACGAGAAGAAGTTTTACGATGCCCACAAGGACGAGATGGAGCGGCCCGAGCAGGTGCGTTTAAGCGAGATCCTGATTCCGGTTGACAGCGAGAAGGATCCGAATGCCATCGAGGCTCTGGCGAAGGCCAACGGCATCGAAGCGCAATTGAAGGCGGGGAAGAAGTTCGAAGACCTTGCGAAGGCCGAATCTTCTGGCCCCACCAAGGACAATGGCGGTGATCTCGGATACTTCAAGCGTGGCGTACTCGCGAAGGAACTGGAAGACAAGGTCTTTCCCCTCAAGGCGGGCGAGTATTCCGATCCGATCCGCACCAAGCAAGGGTTCGTTGTGATCAAAGTAGCCGAGCACCAGGAAGCTGGCGTACCGCCAATGTCTCAGGTGGAGAACCACATCCAGGAAGCGCTTTACATGGAGAAGTTGGAACCGGCCTTGCGCGCGTACCTGACCAAGCTGCGCGAAGATGCGTTCATCGACATCAAACCGGGGTATGTCGATACCGCCGCCAGCCCCAACGAGACCAAGCCGGTGTACACCACCGCCACCAATGAGCACGCAAAGTCGAAGCTCAAAAAGAAGAAGAAGTACGGATTGTTCTAGCCAAGAGGCGCTCAAGTGGAGCGCCTTTTGCTTGGGTCGATTTCTTCCTCGTTATCCACACCTTTCCACAACTTTGACCTGATTCGCACAGCTTCCCAACAGACAGCAGCGATTCGGTCATTGAGTCAAACTTCCGTCCATAGCATTCTCATTCTCCACGCAAGGGTTCTTTCTGTAGCGTGCAGTTTCGCGATCCACGGAACGAAGGTGAAGCAGATGCGGATGTCGCGCAGCAGGCGCGACATCTAGCTTACGGCAGGCAAACTCTGCCGCGGGAAACATCCGCTCACGTGTCCAACGACGGGCTTCGTTTCGAGGGAGCGTGGCGGGAGCGCAGGCTCCAGCAACTGGTGCGAATGGTCGGACTCGTTTCCTTCGTTCGTGCGAGTTGCGGGAAAGGTTGTCGCTGGGCCGAGTGTCCGAAAGGATGTTCCGCTCGCCAACCTGCGGTGAGTTGCAGCTCATCGCTGCGAATTTCCGTCCTGCGCTGCCGCGCGATTTTTCCTTGCCGGCATTCCCACGTGGCTGCCGGATCATGAGCGGGCTGCTCGTGAACGAGAAGTCGTTGAACCGCAAGACCGGGAAGCCGGGCAGAAAGAATCCTACGGGGCGGCTCGATCGGTGGCTGGCCATCGAGCCGCATTCGCACCATTTTTCCCGAGCGGCGGGACTTCGGTCCCGCCGCTCTATTTCACCTCAATTTGTAGTAGGCTTTTCTAAACGATGGCAACCGTAAATCACAGTCTGGACCGCGGTCTTCCCGCCGCCATCGAAGCTGAGAAGTCGATTCTCGGCGCTGTGCTTCTCGACAACGCTGTCTATGACCAGACCACCGGGCTGAAGTCCGAAGACTTCTACTTGGACGGCCACCGCCGCATTTTCAGCGCGATGATCGATCTGCGCGAGACCTCGCGAGCCATCGATATCATCACCCTGACCGACGAACTTGGCCGTCGCAAAGACCTGGAAGCGTCGGGCGGCGTAGCGTACATTGCCTCGCTCACCGATGGTGTGCCGCGCCGGCCCAGTATCGAGCAGTACGTCAAGATCGTTCGCGACAAAGCGATGCTGCGGGCTTTAATTCACGCCTGCAACAACACCATGTCGCAGGCCATCGATCAGGCCGATACGGTGGAAGATATCCTCGATCGTGCCGAGGCGGAAGTCTTCGCGATTTCGCAAGGGCGCGTGGGCAACGACTTCAAAGATGTTGCCTCAATCGTCAAAGACTCCTTCGGTTCGGTCGATGCGCTACTAAAACGCGGTCAGCGCATCACCGGCATGGAGACGCACTTCAGCGATCTCGATGCGCTCACCAGCGGCTTCCAGCCTTCGGATCTGATCATCATCGCGGCTCGTCCATCGATGGGGAAAACCGCCTTTGCCATGAACATTGCCGAGAACGCTGCGGTGCAGGACGGCAAAGTGGTCGGCATCTTCTCGCTTGAAATGTCGCGGGAAGCGCTTCTGTTGCGCATGCTTTGCTCGCAGTCGCAGGTGAACTCGCACAACATGCGCACCGGATTTCTGGGTCGCGAAGACATCGGAAAACTGCAGGCCGGCCTTGAGCGCTTACTGCGTGCGCCGCTCTACATCGACGACACGCCGGGCATCTCGGTTAGCGAAATGCGTGCTAAGGCTCGGCGACTCGCCCAGATGCGGCAAGGACAACTCGACCTCATCGTCGTCGATTACCTGCAACTCATGTCGGGGACGCCGATTGGTGGTAAGCGCTTCGAGAACCGGACCCAGGAAGTATCCGCGATCTCACGTGGATTGAAGGCCGTTGCCAAGGAGTTGCGCGTGCCCGTAGTTGCGCTCTCGCAGTTGAGCCGTGCTCCCGAGCAGCGCGGCGGCAAAGACAACGAGCCTAAGTTAAGCGACCTCCGAGAGTCAGGATCGATCGAGCAGGATGCCGATGTGGTGATGTTCCTCTATCGTCCGGAGTACTACGACCGCGAGAACGTCGATCTTGAAGGCATCGCGAAGCTGATCATCGGCAAGCAGCGTAACGGCCCGACGGATACCGTTCAGTTGGCCTTCCAGAAAGAGTTCACCAAGTTCATGGACCTCGACCGCAGTTCGTGGATTAAGGGCTAGGCGCTGTTCTCGCTATAATCCTCCTGTGTCTCGCACGCCTTCCGATCGGACTGCCGCCAATACGCGTCCCACTTGGGCGGAGATCGATCTCTCCGCACTGCGGCACAACTACCGCACGCTCGCGTCGCATGTCGCGCCGAAGGCTTCGATCTGTGCGGTGGTGAAATGCGATGCCTACGGGCATGGCGCGCTGGAATGTGCGCTGGCGCTTGAGGCTGAGGGCGCGCAGTGGTTCGGCGTCACCAATCCGTCCGAGGCTTTAATCTTGCGCAAGGGCGGAATCAAAGGACGCATTCTGCTGCTCAGCGGATTCTGGCAGGGAGAAGAAGAGGCGGTCCTCGAACACGACCTCACGCCTGCGGTCTGGACTGAAGGGCACCTGCAGTGGCTCGATGCGGCAGCGAAACGCTTGGGCAAGAGCAAGGTTCCGGTCCATCTCAAGGTCGATACCGGTATGTCCCGGCTGGGCGTGCGCTGGAATGAACTGCCGTCGCTGCTGCCGAAGTTTGCCAGGGCAAAGCATCTCGAGATCGAGGCTGTCTGGAGTCATCTCGCGTCTTCAGAGGTTGTCGATGCCTTCGATGCGCAAGCGCAGATCGCGTGTTTCGAACAGGCGCTGACCTATCTTTCGGATGAAGGTGTGAAGCCGAAATACCGGCATCTTGCGAACAGCGCTGCAGTAGCCTCGCGGCCGTCCACTTGGTATGACATGGTGCGTCCAGGACTGCTGCTCTACGGACATTGCTTATCGCTCAGCCACACCAATCATTCGTTGCCCGATGTGCATCTGCAGCTTGCACTCAAGCCTGTGCTCTCCTGGAAGACGCGGGTGGTAGATATTCGTCGCGTTCCCGCGGGGCAAGGCGTGGGATACGGATCAACCTTCACCACGCGCAAGCCTTCGCTGCTGGCGACAATTCCCGTCGGCTATGGCGATGGCTACTTGCGCGCACTGTCGAACCGCGGCCGCGTTCTGGTGCGTGGCGAATACGCGCCGATCGCGGGGAATGTCTCCATGGATCTGACGATCGTGGATGTTTCGCGTATTCCGGGTGTAGCGGTCGGAGACGAAGTCATTCTTATGGGAAGCGATGGCGGCAAGAGCATCGAGGTCGAAGAACTCGCGCGACACTACGAATCGATCCCTTACGAAGTGATGTGCGGCATCTCGAAGCGGGTGCCGCGACGGTATGTCGGAGTTTGACCGCGCCAAGTCTCAATGTCTTCGCAACTCCGTTCCCTGCAAATGAGCGCCGCTCGCTGTGTCGCACTCAGTCCTTACGCGTCTCATCCTGTACTCTGTAACTAGCATGAAACGGCTTTATAAGCGCTGGATGCACTCGTGGGAAGAGCGCATGACTTCGCGCGATACCAACCGCATCGTCCGTCCCTTCGAATGGGGCCCGGAATGGACGCGCGATTTTCCCGGCGCTGACCGCTTCACGGTGGGCGAAACCTTCGAGGAGCAGTTCGACTATTTCACGCGTTTGAACAAGCATATCGTCGAACACAGCGACGAATTTTTTTCTTACAAAACGCCGACCGATTTTCGACTGGAGCAGCGGCGCGTGCAAGTGTTCTTCACGGGCTCGGGAGAGGCTCCCAAGGACCCGGATGAGACGGGAACCTATCTTCGTTTCACCTCGCCGCATCCTTCGCGGTTTGCCGAGAACGATGTTTTCAATGCCCGCTGGTTTCCGACGCGCGGCAAGCGGGCACTGATCGTACTACCGCAGTGGAACGCCGACGGCATCAGCCACAACGGTTTCGCGCGCATCTTCCGGCCGATGGGCATTTCGGTGTTGCGGATGAGTGCCCCCTACCACGACATCCGGCGACCCGCAGAATTGCAGCGTGCGGACTATGCCGTGTCGGCCAACGTGGGCCGTACCATCCACGCCGCTCGGCAGGGGATCACCGATATTCGCGCGGCGCTCGATTGGCTGCAGTCGGAAGGCTATCGCGATCTTGGCGTGCTGGGGACCAGCCTCGGTTCCTGCTACGCCTTCATTGCCAGTGCACACGATGAACGCCTCCGGATAAATGTATTCAACCACGCATCGACCTATTTCGGCGATGTAGTGTGGACGGGACAATCGACGCGTCACGTGCGCGCAGGGGTCGAGGCAGTCAATCTCGACGCGGATGCGCTACGCAAAATCTGGCTCTCTGTCAGCCCGATGGCGTTCTTTGACAAGTTTTCTCGCTGGCAGAAGAAGTCGTTGATGATTTATGGCAAGTACGACCTGACGTTTCTGCCGGAATTTTCGCACCAGATCGCCGATGAATTCCGCCGGCGCAAACTCGATACGATCATCAAGGCCCTGCCGTGCGGCCATTATTCATTGGGTGAAACTCCGTATAAATACATGGACGCCTGGCACATCTCCCGCTTCCTGCGTCGCGCCTTCGGCGCTCACATGCAGACCCAGCACGCCGTCTGACCTCTACACTGAGGTTCGAAACTGCGCACTGCCCGCTGATTCAAAACGGAAACGCAGCCAACCTGATTTGAACCGTATCCGCTTCGACAATCTGTATCACGCATTTCCCGTGAGAGACTACGAACTCGTGAAACCATTTCTGCTAGTTGTCGGCCCAGAAGCCGCGCTTCTACGCCTGTTTTGGTTTGGAGTCTGTTCCTGCTCGACGGGGCAAGTCCCCTTGCCACCCGCCAGGATGCCTGCTCCCGGGAAGTCACCCTCCCCGGAAGAATCCTTGCAACTCGGACTCAATGAGCTTTCCGAGGCATTCGTATATCAGGTTACAGACCTCTCCGGACTATCCGCGGCCGGACCAACTGCCGAGTCAATTCACACCGAAGGTGTTGAGATCTCCTACCTGCGCGTGCTGTCGAATCACTTTAACGCCGTTGGCGAGTTCGACTTCACGCGGAGATCTTCGCCGCTGAAAGTGAATACATTTACTTTTGCTTTCGGCCCGCGCATGAATCTCGTGCGTACGAATAAACGTACTGTGCCTTTCGTACAGGCTCTCATTGGACTAGGACATCTCAGCGCTGCAACATCGCCAGGCACGGCATCAGCTACGGGGCTTTCATTTGCAGCCGGAGGAGGGGTCGATTTTCGGCTGAGCCGGTACTTTGGAGTGCGCTTTCAAGCAGACGCGGCGAGTGTCGCAGCGTTCAATGGCTCCAGCATTCAGCCTCGTCTTTCGTTGGGAGGGTTTTTTCGCTTGTAACTCCTCAGCCAGATCGCTCAAGCGCATCAAGCACGCCAGTGGTGAAAGTTTGATCCCTTGGAGAACGTTGTAACTTTTACCGCGCTCCCGTATCTTACGGTCGACCGCCACAACTTGGGTGCTTATCATGATCCTGCATCAGAAGAGAGAACGGCCTCGGAGTTGGAGCGAGCAGAAAGGTCTTAGTCGGCATGCTGCGCTGGTTCCGCTGCTGGCTTTTGATTGGGCCTGGGAGTGGGTGGCTTACGTTCTCAGCCACTGGAACTTCCTCGAGGTGCTGGAATACCTCGGGAGTTTCTCGGTACTGATTGCGGTGATTTTTTATTTCAAAGAAGCGCCGGACCGGGTGAAGCAGCGGCACTACCAGGCGTGGCAGGTGATCAACACCGCGCAAGGCAAAGGTGGGAGCGGCGGACGCATCGAGGCATTGCAGGAGTTGAACGCCGATAGCATCTCGCTGACTGGAGTGGATCTATCGAATGCCTTCCTGCAAGGGGTGCAACTACGCAAGGTTAGGCTTTCGCGGGCGAATCTGAATGCGGCGGACGCGCGTGAGAGCACGCTGGACGACAGCGATCTGAATTTCGCGGATTTGCGTTCAGCAAATTTTCGCGGCAGCCATCTACGAAAAGTGTCGTTGGAAGAGGCTGATCTGAGCGACGCGGATTTGAATGGAGCAGATCTTAGGGATAGCGAGCTCGATGGCGCCAAACTGGATGGAGCCGATCTTCGATCTGCGGATCTGAACCACGTTTCCTGGAAAGGCTTAAAGGGCGCGAAAGGCGCGGATGTGTTCGGCGTGAAAAACGCGCCGCCCGGGTTTCTCGATTGGGCGCTGCACAACGGCGCAGTGCAGGCAGAGACCGACGACGCATGGCGTAAACTCGCACCCCTGGTCGCGCAGCGCTGAAACGTGTGACCGACACCCTTCCAAAAAATTCCAGGAAGCCCTATTGCCATCGATCGCCGTCCGCGGTTAAATACTTAACCGAAAGGTTAAGTAATGCCGAACCTCGATACAACGTTTACGGCCCTGGCGGATCCGACGCGGCGCGCCATTCTGGCGAAGCTTTCGATGGGACCGTCGTCGGTGTCGCAATTGGCTGAACCGTACGAAATGTCGCTTCCAGCGGTGATGAAACATTTACGGGTGCTGGAAAAAGCAGGGCTGGTTTCGCAAAAGAAAACTGGGCGAGTGCGGGAGTGCACGCTCTCGGCTAAGCCCCTGAAGGGCGCGCTGGACTGGATTTCCCAGTACAAGATTTTCTGGGAAGAACGGTTCGACGCGTTGGAACGCTATTTAGCAGAAGAGAAATCGAAGGAGGAAGTCTCATGTCACACGCCCAAGCGGTCACGCCGCTCACGCTCGTAATGAACCGCACGTTTAAAGCTCCGCGCGAGGCAGTGTTCCGCGCCTGGATTGACGCCACCGCACTTTCAAAGTGGTTTGCACCACAAGAGGATTTCAAGGTGAATGCTACCGTGGACGCCCAGGTAGGAGGGGCTTACAGCATCCACATGCACGCCCCGGATGGCAAGGAATTCTCGGTGTCGGGAATTTACCGGCAGATCACGCCGCCCAGTTTGCTGCAATTCACGTGGGAAGGTGGGTGTTCCAAGGGCGAACCTTGGGACTCGTTGGTGACGATCGAGTTCCTGGAAGTCGGAGATCAGACCGAGATTCGGTTGCGGCATGAAGGCCTGCCGAATGAGGAAGAGCGCGGCAAACACGAGCACGGATGGGTTGGATGCCTGGCGCAGTTGCAGAAATTTGTTGGGTAAAGCCGTGTTGGTCGGGAAGACTAGGTACGAGCCTGGTCTTCCTCCCTTACTCCAACTCTTCAGCCAACGCGATGAGGATGGTCTTTAAGCGTTGCATTTTGGCCGCAAGCTTTTGATGCTCGCCTTCACTGAGTGTCACCCGTTGCTCCAGGCGGTTCACTACTTCATAGGCCTTTGAAGCATTTTCGTAAGACTTTCTGCTTCCTTCCCGCGCTCGCTGCGGGGCTTGTGCTAGAGCGGCAAAGGTGAGCCCCAATTCCGCATCCACGAGAAGAAACTCCACAAACTGCTTGCGCAAGTCACTCCGCAATTGATCCGAGGCCATGCATTCGAAGATGCGAATTAGAACGAATGGGTGCGCCGCGGATCCACTATTGAAATAACGTCAACTTGCGCCACTCTGTCGCTTGCGAGTTTCACCTTTCTGTCCAGTTGGGCACAGCTCCTGGCGTCCACGGTGCTCCGGCGTTCTGCAGCTGCTTTTGGAGATTGGCGAAATCTGCTTCGATGAGCTGGTGCAGTTTTGCGAGCGCGGTTGTGAATTCCTCGGCAGAAAGTTGGTAAGCGTCGAGGTCTGTCTGGGTCGGCTTCACGATCTCAAACCGGGTATCGTTCATTACGCCTTCGACGCGATCGCCGACGGACGCCAGTGTATTCTCATTCCTCGCGCGCAAGGCAGTATCGCCGTGCAGCACGCGGAGCAGGTCGTCGGCCTGGTGGTTTAGCCGATCGGCGGACTCCAGCAACTGTGGATCGGCTGCGGGCGTGAGTTTTAGCGCTTCGCCAACTTCCTTCAGATGCGCCTTCAACTCGTTGGCTGATTTGACCGAGCCTTGCACGGCCCCGTAGAGTCGCGCGAGTTTCTGCTGAAAATCGAAGAGGGCCTTGCGGTCGGCATCCGGCATCTTAGAAACGCCGTCTGCATAGACCTCGAAGGTCTGCGCTTCGCCCAGTTGTGTACTGGTTCCATGCACACGTTGAAATAACTTGACGCTGTAGTTGCCGGGCAGAATCGCTGCGCTATTGGGAATGTTGAAGCCCTCGTCTTCTTCGTCGTGCTTCTGCTCAATGGCCGGTTCAGAGTAGTGGAAGTCCCACGCGGTGCGGTGCATGCCGGGCGTGTTCTCGGCATCGATACGTCGAATGGCGTTGCCGTCCGAGTCGTAAACGGTCAGGAACACATGAGGCGCGACTTCTTCGGATTCAGAGCGGAGATCGTCATTGCTCGGGTACTTGATGGGCTGCTTGTTTTTTTCAGCATCTTTTTCCGCGGCCTGCCGCTGCTCCTTCAGGCTCTTGATGTGATCTTTCAGGAAGTAGGTGAAGTTGACGCCGTAAGGCGGGTTCGCAGCGGTGTAGAACGATTCGCCTTGTGAAGCCTTGTTATCGCCACCGAGCGGAAAGCTCGGAAGATAGAGCAGCGACCGGCGGGGCTGGAAGAGGATCGCCGGCTTATTGAGTTTGTCGAGCGAGATGCCGCGCAAAGGCGAGATGTCGTCGAGGATATAAAAGCCACGTCCGAAAGTGGCAATCGCGAGATCACCTTCGCGTGCCTGGATTACGGCATCATGCACGGCGATGGTCGGCATGTCGCCCTTCAACTGGATCCACTTCGCACCGCCGTTGGACGAGAAGAAGATGCCAAACTCAGTGCCGGCGAAGAGCAGGTTGCGATCGACAGGATCCTCCGCAATCGCCATCACCTGCCCGCGTTCCGGGAGATTGGCGACGATTGAGGACCACGTCTTTCCGCCATCGCTGGATTTCAGCAGATAAGGCTTGAAGTCGGAGTTCTTGTGATTGTCGAAAGCCGCGTACACAGTGTTGGTATCGAAGTTGGAGGCGATCAGGCGGCTGACGTAGCTATTGTCCGGCACGCCGGGGAAGTGTTCGATTTTCGACCACGAAGAGCCTCCATCGTGCGTGATCTGGATGAGGCCGTCGTCTGTACCGGCGAAGAGAAGATTTTCGTCTTTTGGCGATTCCGCGAAGGCCACGATGTTGCCGTAGAACTCGGTGGCAGCATTTTTCGCGACCGCGTCGGGTCCCCAGACCTTGCCCATCACGGGCAGGGAGTTGCGGTCGATCTGACGGCTGAGATCGTGACTTATGAACTTCCACGAATCTCCGCGATCGTCGGATCGATAAATACGATTGGCGGCGAAATAGAGCCGGGTATGGACGTGTGATGAAACGTAGATCGGTGAATCCCAGTTCCAGCGATTCGGCGGGCCATCCTTCGGATCTTGTGGCTGGATGCCGACAGCATTCCCAGTTGCACGATCGAAGCGAATCAGGCCACCGTTCTGGGATTCAGCATAGACGGTATTCGGGTCGACAGGATCGACCTGCGAGCGGAAACCGTCGCCGCCGGCGGTCATGAACCAGTCGGTATTGATTATGCCGGAGGCACTGCGTGTACGAGAAGGTCCGCCGAGGCTCTGGTTGTCCTGCGTGCCGCCGTACACGTAATAGAAGGGAAGCGAGTTGTCGACGGCCACGTCGTAGAACTGCATGATCGGCAGGTTCGCCTTGAAGTTCCAGGTCTCAGCGCGGTCCCAGGATTCGTACACACCCCCGTCGCAGCCGACGAGATAATGACGGGTGTTATCGGGATCGATCCAGATGGTGTGATTATCCACGTGCTTCGATTTGGTGGGCAGCGGCTTTACAGTCTTACCGCCATCGTCACTGACCATGATGGCGAAGCCCATTTCGTAGATGCGGTCCACGTTCTTAGGGTCGGCGATGATCTGGGCGTAATACATCGCGGTACTGTCGTAAGGATTGCGTTTTTCCCATGAGGCTCCACGATCGCGCGAGCGGAAGATGCCACCCTTGCCATCCGCCGCTTCGATGGTCGCGTAAACGACGTTGTTATCGGCTGGAGAGATCACGACGCCGATGCGACCCATATCGACGGTGGGCAATCCATTCTTCAGTTTGTTCCAGGTCGCGCCCGCGTCAGTCGATTTGTAGAGCGCGGATTCAGGACCGCCGTCGATAAGCGTCCAGACGTGGCGGCGACGCTGATACGAAGTGGCGTAGAGCACGTCGGGATTGGTTTGATCCTGCGCAATATCTGTGACGCCTGTGTTCTCGCTGATCTTTAAAACGTTGTTCCAGGTCTTGCCGCCATCAGTGGTCTTGTAGAGACCGCGATCGCCGCCCGGTCCCCACAAAGGTCCTTGGGCAGCGACGTACACCACGTTGGAATCACGAGGATCGATCACCATGCGAGCAATGTGTTCGGATTTCTCCAGTCCGACTTTTTCCCACGTCTTGCCGGCGTCTTCACTTCTATACAGTCCATCGCCATAACTGACACTGCGTTGCGAATTCAGTTCGCCGGTTCCCACCCAAACGATGTTGGGATCTTTCGGGTCAAGCGCGATGGCCCCGATCGAGAAGGATCCCTGGTCGTCGAAGATGGGATCGTAGGTGGTGCCGGCATTCGTCGTCTTCCAGACGCCGCCTGACGCAGAAGCAACATAGTAAGTGCTCTTGTTCGTCGGATCGACGGCGAAGGCGATGACGCGCCCCGAGAATACCGCGGGGCCGATGTTGCGTAACTTCAGTCCGGTAAACGTGCCTTCCGACATGGGATCAGCCGGCTTCTTCTCTTCCTCCGCAGTCTTGCCTTTCTCTTGCGCCTTCTTGTCAGCCTGTTTCTTTTGATCCGGCTTCGAAGCTGGCGCGGTGGTGACAGAGGTATCGCTGTCCCCCTTCTTCTTGCCTTGCTGTTTCGCAGCGGCGCTGGACGGGGTGCTGCCCGTCGGTTGGCTGGTTTGTGCGAGAAGGAACGACGTGGCGAAGAAGAAAATAAACGAAGCTCTGACCAGGGCGCGCAACGAGAAGGTCACCGGATCTCCTGCTGACATAGAAAGTGAAATGCAGTGTTCAAACGTCCTCTACCATCAAGGAGCGAAGAGAAAAATGCAAGCTGCCCAGCCCACTACTCTTCGAGACGGCTGGCTATCTCCATCAGCTTCGTGACGCTGTTCCAGTTTCGAAAGGTGACGGGGATCTTGAGAAGGCGATCCAGCAGTGGAGGCAGCTTCGATCTCCCCATCCCCTCGGGGAAATAAATGTAGAGCTCGCGACCGACCAGGTGCACTTCTTCCGGCATATTCGGGAGGCTCTCGAGCTTCTTGCTGGTTTCGGCGGAAGGCTGGGTTAACAGAAAACCGACGTTCAGTTTGTTTGTCTCGATGTTCGCGCGCTTCGCGAACGGATTGGTGGCGATCACGCTACGCAGTTCAGGGCCGCTGCGCAGAATGATCTCGGGACGAAAGCCAAACATCTTTTCAATTGCGGATTGAATCGTCCTGGCCAGCGCCGTCTCGTCGGTTTTCTTTGTACAGAAAGCCACGTTTCCACTTTGCACGTAGCTCTGCGGATTTTCGAGCTTCAGGGACGTGTAGAGTTCACGCAGTGCGTCCATCTTGATCAGGTTGTGACCGCCAACGTTTACGCCGCGCAGCATCGAGATGTAGACAGGCATGGATCGGCAGTATAACGCCACTAATCTCCGGCACGGTGCAACTGCTCGCGGCGTTTGCGCCACTCGTCAGTCGCGAAAATCTTCGGGCCTATTTCGATCAACCGCGGAAGCATCTGGAATACCGAGATTGGTGTCCATGGCTGCCCTTCCCGGGTGCGAAATCCGCGGCGATTCAGTTCCTCGGCGATCGTCCAGTATGGACCTTCCTGCACCGTCATATCCATCATCAGGATGAGCGCTTGCCACTCGTTCGAATTCATCTCGAGAGTCGCCGTCCCAGGAGAGAGTTGCAGGCCGAAAGGAACCTGGTCGCCCAGGTCTGGCGTGGTCTGTGGAAGGTCACGCTCCCATTCCACGGCGACGAGCCGCCAACCATCTTTGGCGCGTCGTTGCAGTTCCTGTGCTTCGACGGGGACATTTACAACCTGGCGCTCACGTTGGGTCCGGTTGCTCATCTCCACTCTCCTGCACTTGCCGATGAGCGGATGAGCGCAATCGAATGGCCAGAGGGCCAAAAGGCGGAGGAACTCGCAGTTAAAGACTTAGCGCAACATCGAAGCATCGAGCGGGACAGAACTGTTCGGGGAAGAACGCGAGTGTGCGGAAATGGTCACGCTAAACCTGAAGTCCGATGCTGCTCTGGTCGTCGCCGGCCTTCTGCAAAGCGACAATGACTTCTTCCAGCGCTTTCTGGTGGTCGTTCGAGAGTTCCTGGAAGAGTACTGCCATGCCCACGCCAGGGTGTGAAGTTGCCACCTCACCTACGCCACAGATCTCTTTTCCTTCTACGGAGAGCTTGAACCGCACCTCGGTATGGATCGGCCACGGGCCGAAGGTGGAAACATAAAATCCGCCCAGCGAGATATCTCCCAAATGCCCCCAGCAACGCCCGTTCGAGCCATCGGTAAGGTCAGCACTTCCACTACAGCTGTACCGAAGATGTTTGCGACTGGAGTCCATTGGCTGTTCTACCTTTGGAGGGCGTTACGCTGCAACGAATGACCTTGCATCTGGGGGAGAACCGCAGTCTACACCAACAGTTACGCAAAAAGAACCGGCCAGCTGCTTCGGTTATCAATAAGGTACCGTCGTCCCGGTTCCCTCCGCATTCGCCGCGAGGAGACGGAAGCAGGCTTGCAGCTGTGGCAGCTGCACGCGGGGCTCGCAAAAAAGCACAATCCTTGGCCCTATCATCCGATTTTGCAATTGTGGACAATTCCGGGTGCCCGCGAAAGATAACTTGCGTACACTGGGCTGCGGATTCCATCGTCGTGCCAGGCGTTCCCAAGTCTTGCGAAGGATTGCAGTATGGAGACGAAACTTGATGTCGGCACCTCGGCTAAAACCGGTCTTGGCAGAACCCTGCTGAGTTGGGGTTCGCTGGCGTTGGCGCTAGCCGAAAGCCTTTGCGTTGCTGCCGTAGGCTTGAGCGGAATCCGTGTGGCTATCGGTCTGGGGTCGCTGATTTCAGCGTCTGCCGGAGGGCCAGCGCACGGGTTTCATCGCAATGGATTGCGGATCCCGTTTCTTGTGCTGGGCGGGCTCGGCTCATTGCTGGTGTTGCTGCTGGTTTGGAACGAAGGAAGACTGCGGAAGAACCCGGCTGCAGCTTGGAGAATCCAGCCGCTCACGGCGAAACAAAAGCGAAGCCGACGTATCCAGGTAGTACTCGCGGTTTTTAGCCTGGCGATAATCGCGTTGGAAGTTCTGACCCACCCCTGGTTTCACCACGAGCTGTGACGCCCCTCGGTTAACCCCCCGGCGGAATAGCGGAAATGACCTCCGACAGCTTTGTATGCAAGCGATCGCTGAAGCCGATTGGCAATTCAAACGTACGATCATCGGCAACCAGCACGAGAATGTTGCGGGTGGAATCCAGCACCGCGGCGCAGTGGCGGCAGTGCGCGAGATGGGTCTCAATCGCCTTGCGCATGCCGGGATCTACGGTGCCTTCGATGTAGTTCGAGATTTCGCGCCAAACGTGTTTGCAGTTTAGAACCATGACGCGCCTACCCCCTTACGCAGGAACCCGAACATCCCGCCTCGGCCGGTTTGTAACTTCGGGGCCAGACATTTTTGCATCATCAATCTCGCGCGAAGCAGTCGAACCTTTACCAGCCCGTCGGCGATTCCGAGAGTTGCCGCGGTCTCGGAAATACTGAGGTCCTGCACATCGCGCAGGATGAAAACCTCGCGGTAAATCGCCGGCAGCGCAGCGATCGCTTGTTGAATCATTTCGCGAACTTCTTTGCGTTCCAGCGACTGCGAAGGCACTTCACGCCAGTCGGCAATCACGGCCGGCGCGAAATCTTCATCGGGATCGGGCGAGGCATCTACTGACTCAAACGTGACGATCCGATCATGCCGCAGCCGTCCCCTCGCTTCGTTCAGGACGATGCTGGCAAGCCATGTGCTGAACTTCGATTCGCTACGAAATCTTGGCAGCGCTTTGTACGCCTCCATCACGGCTTCCTGCACCGCGTCTTCGGCGTCTTCCGCATTNNTACATCCAAGTAGCTGCCTTGCCCGTACTGATGATGCGTAACGTGCAGGGGAAGTTACAGATAGAAGAAAAATAATTTTGAACACAATTTTCAAAATTGGTGTAACTTCCTTCGGGCACGGGAGTCACATTCCGCAATGAGCTCGAACGGGTTCGTGAGGAATGCGAGTTCAACCGGGCGAGCGGGTGCAGATCCGAAAGTCGGATCTGACTGCATCGCTAAAACAATCTTCGCAACACGATTCTCACAACTGTGAAAGGAAAACACATGAACAGCAAATCGATGAAGGCCCTCCTGTTGAGCGCAGCCATGACCGGTCTATTGGCTGGCGCAAACGCCGCCACCACGCCGATGACGTCCAACTCCAACAGCCAGACCACCGTGAAAGCCACGACCGGCGCGGCGAGTATATTACTCGCGCAGAACAATAATGACGACACGGACAAGCACGCTTGTAAAGGCAAAAACGATTGCAAGGGTAAGGGCGGCTGCAAGAGCAGCGACAACGGCTGCAAAGGCAAGAATTCCTGCAAGGGCAAGGGCGGCTGCGCCACCGATGGCTCGCCAATGCCGAAGGCTGTTTAGTTTTACGCTCCTGGAGGGCCGCGCGGGCAGCGCCGGCCCTCAGTTTCTTAAAGTTTGAATTTCGAGACTGAGAAGGCAATGGCTGCAAATCGCTTCAACGGATATACGGATTACGGTATCGGCATCGGGCTCAGAATCCCGCATTACCGGCACATTCTTGAAAGACAGCCGGTCGTCGACTGGTTCGAGATCATCTCGGAAAACTACATGCTCGACGGCGGCCGTCCGCTCGCGGTTTTGGACGCGATCCTCGAGCAGTACCGCGTGGTGCAGCATGGCGTCTCGATGTACTTCGGCTCCGTGGATCCGCTAAATCGCGAGCACCTGAAGCGGCTGAAGGATCTCACGAGGCGTACGAAGACTCCGTGGCTCACCGACCATCTTTGCTGGGGCAGCGTGGATGGCCGTTACACCCACGACCTGCTTCCGCTGCCGTATACCTGGGAGGCCATCGAAGTCACCGCGCAGAAAGTTCGCCAGGTGCAGGACTTCCTCGAGATTCCCGTCTGCGTCGAGAACGTGAGCAGCTACGCGGAGTTCCACGAGTCGGAAATGACCGAGTGGGAGTTCCTGAACGAAGTGGTCGAAAAGGCGGACTGCGGCGTTCTGCTCGATGTGAACAACATCTACGTTTCATCCGTAAACCACAGCTTCGATCCTCATGTGTATGTCGAAAGTGTTCCCGCGGAACGCGTGGCACAGATTCACATCGCCGGACATTCGAAGTATGAGAAATACATTCTGGATACCCACGACCACCCGGTGATTGATCCGGTGTGGAGCCTGTACGCGCATGCCATCCGGCGCTGCGGTCCTACCGCGACCCTGCTGGAGTGGGACGACAAGATTCCATCGTTCGATGATGTCCATGGCGAAGCTTTGAAAGCAAAACGATTCCTCGCTGAAGTGGCGAGCGAGCGCGATCAGCGGCCGGTCGCAGTGGAGGCCCGCGCGTGAGCACTCTACGCGAGATCCAGCAACGCATGGGGAACGCCGTGATGCATCCGCTGACGGCGGATGACCAGACGCCGCGCCGGCTGAAGTCCGAAGCCGAAGCGATCATCAAGCGGAACGATCGCCTTAGTAGTTTGGAACGCCTGGAGATTTACAGCCGTTCCTACTGGTTCCGCGTTCTCGATTCGCTCGTCGAAGATTTTCCCGGGGTTCGCGCGATCGTCGGGGTACGCGAGTTCCACGCGATGTCACGCGACTACCTGTTGCAGCATCCTTCCCGGTCCTTCACCATGCGAAACCTCGGTTCGCATTTCGTGGAGTGGCTGGAGAAGAACATCGAGCGCGTGAAGCCCAACGAGAAGTTTGCTCTCGATATGGCGCGGTTGGAATGGGCACAGATTGAAGCCTTCGACGGTGCACAAAAGCCTGTGGTGACGCCCGAAGGCTGGGCGCGGGCCGGCGAAGATGCGGTGTTGAAATTGCAGCCGTATATCCGGTTAGTAGCGGCGCATTATCCCGTCGACGACGTATTGCTTGAGGTTCGGAAACTCGAAGATTCGAATCATAAGATTGCAAACTGGCGTCGCAAGCGGCTGCCGCAAGTCGGCACGGAAAAATGTTTCATCGTGGTCCACCGCGTCGAGTATTCCGTTTGTTATCGCCGAGTCGAGCAGGAAGCGTTTCATCTGCTGGAGGCTTTGCAGTGCGGCAGCGCGCTCGGGGAAGCTCTGGAAGTTGCGTTCCGCGACAGTGCCCAGCCGCAGGAACGCTGGCCAGTGCTGGTGCAGGAGTGGTTCAGCCTGTGGATGAACCTCGGTTGGTTTTCGGCCTGAAGTTTCCAATCATTCAAGAAAGAAGACTCTCATGAGCATCAATGCGCTCGTAAGTCGTGGCTATCGTGTGTTCGTAAATATCGCCAATCATCTCCAGTCTCCATTCCTGCTCCTGGTCCGGCTCTATTGGGGATGGCAATTTGCGCAAGCAGGTTGGGGGAAACTTCACCGCTTGCCGAAAGTGACCGAATTCTTTTCGTCACTCGGAATCCCGGCGCCTCACGCCAACGCGGTGTTCGTTTCGAACCTTGAGGTAGTAGGCGGCATTCTTCTGGCGATCGGCCTTGGATCTCGATTCATCAGCGTTCTGCTGGCCGGGGATATGTTGGTGGCCTACTTGGCTTCCGATCGTGACGCCCTACGGATGATCTTCTCCGACCCCGGCAAGTTTTATAACGCCGATCCCTACACCTTTCTGTTCGCGTCGCTCATAATCCTGATTTTCGGACCAGGATTACTCTCGCTCGACGCATTGATCCAGAAACTCCGGCGAAGCGAGAATGCAGAGCCGCTTTACGTTCCGCAAACGGTATAAGTCTTTCGTCTTCTTTGTCTCAGTGTCCAAAACGGGCGCCATTCAGATTCGGGAGACTTACGAATCCCTTACGAACTCTTTAGCAAGCCCTAGCGCCTTCCGGCTATCCAATCAGTTGTGTCGGAGGGCTCATGTCGAACCTACGTTCGATGCTTGTAACGATCTTTTTTTCCACCTTTGTATGCCTGGCGCCTACTATCAGTAGCGCCCAAACTTCGCAAACATCTACCGATCAATCGATCCCGCCCGCAGTAGCCGCGGAACTCGATGCCATGCGGCATCGCATTGAACAGCTCGAGCAGGAGTTGCGGCAGAATAAAGCGAATTCCACGCAACCGCCGGCTGCCGTTTCTTCCGGAACCCCGGATGTCTCGCCCTCGGTGCAGAACCTGGTGGCGAACAGCGCACCCACCGCACAACCCTCTTCTCCCGATAAGGCACAGAAGAAGGAAGAACCATTCTCTTACGCCGACTGGACTTGGCTGAACGGCAACCCGCGTACCAAGATCATTCCGATGGATACGAAATTCTTCACCCCAGAGATTCGTACCGACACCAGCTATATCTACGACTTCAATCATCCTTCGGACGACACGATCGGCGGTTCCAGCGAAGTGTTTCGCGCCAATGAATTCCAGGTCACGCAGCTCGGCGTGGGCGGGGATTTTCATTTCGACAACGGTCCGCGCCCGCCTGATGACGCAGTTTGGCATGTATTCCCAGACCACACCGCGCAATGACGCCAGCCCCGCGCGCGGCCAATGGAACTTGGCCGATGCCTATCGCTACGTATCGGAAGCCTATGGCGGGTATCACTTCGACGCCATGCATGGCATCAATGTCGACGCCGGCATTTTTATGTCGTACGTCGGCCTGTTTAGCTACTACAACTTCGACAACTGGGCCTATCAACCATCGTTCGTCTCTTCCAATACTCCGTGGTTCTTCGAAGGTCTGCGCATGCAGGTGTTCCCAACCGCGAAACTGAAGATCGAGCCATGGCTCATCAACGGCTGGCAGTCCTACGGCCGCTTCAACCATCGTCCGGGTGTTGGCGGACAGATACTCTGGCGTCCCACCGAGAAGTGGTCCATCCTAGGCAATCAATATGCACTCGGGCGCGACACCCTCGGTGTTCCGGGACGCTCGCGCTATCACACCGACGACAGCATTCAGTACAAATACTTCGACAACCCTGAGCGGACACTCGACAAAGCGGCTTTCTCGCTGACGATCGATGCTGGCTGCGAGACCGGTGGCGGCGTGGCTTGCATCCACGGCAGCAAGACCACGCCCAAGCAGACCTTCCTCGGGTTCATGCTCTACAACCGCTTCTGGTTCGACAAAGACAAGTTCGGCGTGACGCTGGGCGGAGGGGCGATCGACAATCCCGGTCGTTATCTTGTGCTGCTTCCACCGATTAACGGCGCCACCGCATTCTCCGGGACGCCGTATTTCACTGAGAATCCTGGGCAGACTTTCCGCGCTTGGGATAGCACCGCAACCTTCGATTACATGCCAAGCCAGTACATCACCTTCCGCTGGGAGTACAACCACCGCGCCTCGAACGTGCCCTACTGGTCGGGCGGCGGAGGCGTCACGCCTCCGGGCGGAAATACCGGAGCGCTGGGATCGGTTGTCCCTGGATGGTCTCCTGATCTACGTAAACGCGAGAACCGCCTGAATATGGCGATCCTCGTGAAGTTCTAACGGAGACACCTATGAAAGACCTGTTATTCGTCGCGATATCGATCGCCTTCTTCGTGCTCTCAATTGGCTACGTTCGCTTTTGCGATCGTTTGAAGGAGAAGTGATGCAACTAACTTCCGCAATCATGCTCGGCATTTGCGTACTGGTGGGCATTTACCTCTTCTACGCACTACTCCGTCCGGAGAAATTCTGATGACTGCGAATGGATGGTTTCAGATCGCTTTCTTTTTAGTGCTGATCCTGGCGGTGACCAAGCCCCTCGGCATCTTCATGGCCAACGTGTTTGAACGCAAGCGCACGTTTATGGATCCCGTGCTGCGTCCTGTCGAGCGCCTTATCTATCGCATGACCGGCGTCAAGGAAGATAGGGAGATGCGATGGACGGAGTACGCCATCGCAATGCTGATGTTCAGTGCTGTCTCGATGGTCGTGCTTTACCTGATGCAGCGTGCCCAAGCCTTTCTGCCGTTGAACCCGCAGAAGTTTGCCGGCGTCGAGCCCGCACTCGCTTTTAACACCGCCGCTTCTTTCACGACGAATACCAATTGGCAGAACTATGCAGGTGAGACCGTGATGAGCTATCTCACCCAGATGGCTGGGCTCGCCTATCACAACTTCGTCTCGGCGGCGGTTGGCATCTCGTTGGCAATCGCGTTCATTCGCGGCATCGCTCGTCGCGAAAAGGAAACCATAGGCAACTTCTGGGTCGATCTCACTCGATGCACGTTGTGGGTGCTTCTGCCTGCATCGATCTTGGGAGCGCTGTTGCTGGTATGGCAAGGCGTACCGCAAAACTTCAAAGCCTACGACACTGCAAAGCTGGTAGAGCCGCAGCGCGTGCAGCACACCAACGCAGATGGAACGCCAGCTGTCGACGCGCAAGGCAAGCCTGTGATGGACACCGTCACCACACAGACCATCGCGCAGGGCCCGGTGGCGTCGCAGGAGATCATCAAGGAGTGGGGAACGAATGGCGGTGGCTTCTTCAACGCCAACAGCGCACACCCTTTCGAAAATCCCACGCCACTCTCGAACTTGATCGAACTGTTTTCGATCTTCGCTCTCTCGGCAGGATTGACATACACGCTCGGCCGCATGACGGGGTCGCAACGACATGGTTGGGCCGTTTGGGCCGCGATGGCGATACTGTTTCTGGCTGGCATTACCACCGCATATTGGGCCGAGACGCGCGGGAGCCCGCTGCTGGCGGGCGTTGATCAACACGTGAGTGCCACGCAGTCGGGCGGCAACATGGAAGGCAAGGAGGTTCGCTTCGGCATCGCGAACTCCGCGCTGTTCGCCACCGTTACTACCGACGCCAGTTGCGGCGCCATCAACGGATGGCATGACTCCTTCACTCCGCTCGGCGGCATGGTGCCGCTGGTCAACATCATGCTTAGCGAAGTGATCTTCGGCGGTGTGGGCGCGGGCATGTACGGCATGCTGATCTACATCGTGCTTGCAGTCTTCATCGCCGGCCTCATGGTCGGCCGTACGCCGGAATACCTGGGCAAAAAGATCGAAGCCTACGACGTGAAGATGGCGATGCTGGTCACACTGGTATTTCCACTGGTGATCCTCAGTTGCGCCGCGATCTCGAGCATTCATGGTTTTGGAACTTCGAGCATCTCGAACCCAGGGCCGCATGGCCTCACGCAGATTCTTTACGCGTTCACGTCCATGGCCGGCAACAACGGTTCTGCGTTCGGAGGCTTAAATGGAAACACGCCCTGGTACAACATCAGCGGCGGCCTCACCATGCTCATCGGCCGCTTCCTGATGATCATCCCTATGCTGGCCATCGCCGGCAGCCTGGCCCGTAAGAAATATGTGCCGCCTTCGCTTGGCACGTTCCCGGTCACCACACCTCTATTCAGCACGCTGCTGATCGGCGTGATCATCATCGTTGGCGCACTGACATTTTTCCCGGCCTTGAGCCTGGGGCCAATTCTCGAGCACCTGTTGATGGGCGCCGGCAAGACATTCTGAGGAACCATGGCAAGCAAAAAAGCATTGTGGGAAATGAAAATCGTACGAAGAGCGATTGTCGATTCGCTCGTCAAACTGGATCCTCGAAAGATGATGGGCAATCCAGTGATGTTCGTTGTCGAGATCGGCAGCGTCATCACCACCGCGCTGCTCTTCCGCGGCGGGGGTGCCCTGAAGTTCAACCTTCAGATCACGCTCTGGCTCTGGTTCACCGTGCTCTTCGCGAACTTTGCCGAGGCCATGGCTGAGGGCCGCGGCAAGGCGCAGGCCGATACCTTACGTAAAGCGCGCTCCGAGACGGTTGCTAACCGTTTACAAGCGAGCGGTGATATCGAAAAGGTCCCCAGTTCAAATCTGCGCGCTGGCGATATGTGCCTGGTCTCGGCAGGAGAATTCATTCCCTCCGATGGCGAGATTCTCGAAGGCGTCGCTTCGGTAGACGAGTCGGCCATCACCGGCGAATCCGCACCGGTCATTCGTGAAGCTGGCGGCGATCGCTCGGCGGTCACTGGAGGGACGCGTGTCCTTTCGGATCAGATCCGCGTGAAGATCTCGGCAAACCCCGGCGAGACATTTCTCGATCGCATGATCGCTCTCGTCGAAGGCGCGGAGCGTCAGAAGACACCCAACGAAATCGCGCTTAACATTTTGCTCGCCGGATTGACGATCATCTTTTTGCTCGCGGTCATCACGCTGCAGCCATTCGCCATCTATTCCGGATCGCCGCAAACCATATTCGTACTCGTCTCGCTGCTGGTCTGCCTCATCCCAACCACGATCGGCGGGTTGCTTTCTGCGATCGGTATCGCCGGCATGGATCGCCTCATCCAGCACAACGTGCTCGCCATGTCGGGTCGCGCGGTGGAAGCGGCCGGTGATGTGAACACGCTGCTGCTCGACAAGACCGGCACCATTACCTTCGGCAACCGCATGGCCGACGAATTCGTCGCCGTCGCCGGGGTCGGCGAGCGCCAGCTCGCCGAGGCGGTGTTGCTGGCGAGCCTCGC
>PLWX01000233.1 GCA_003151155.1 Acidobacteriaceae bacterium | reverse complement strand
ACTGGAACCCGCAAGATCGCATACCAACCGCCTTCCATCTGCAGTCGTGACACGAGATGTTGCGTGGCGAGTTGCCGATCGAGTTCTTCCAGATTGGCTCGCACGTGTGTATTGAGTTGGTCCTGGATCGAGCGGCGTTCTTCAAGCAGCACCGGGAGCGCGTGCTGGATTGGCGCGTTCATCGAGAGATACGTGTCGGCAATGACGTCGAGTCGAGCGAGCGCTTCCTGCTGCAGCGTTTCCGGGCCGCTCACAGCGATCCATGCGACCTTCATCTGCGGCAGCCCGGAGATCTTCGACAGTCCGCTCATCGTCAGCGTGAGACAGCGATCGTTAGCGGCAAAGCTCTTCCCCGCTTCAAATATCGAATAGTCCAGGAAGACTTCGTCAGCAATGATGGCCAGATCTCGCCGACCGCAGAGATCCGCCAACTGCATCATCTCGTGCGCTTTCACGAACGAGCCGGTTGGATTGTTTGGATGAACCACAATCACAGCGCGAGAACGTGGCGTGAGCTTCTGCTCAAGGCCGTGAAAGTCGATCTGCCAGCCGTGATCGTAGATCAATTCGTAGGGAACGAGACGAACGTCCTGCAATTCCGCAAGGAATTCGAAGAGCGGATAGCTGGGCGTGGGAACCAGAACCTCGTCGTAGGGTTCGCAAAGCAGCCGGAAGCTGAAGGTGTACGCCTCGCTGGTGCTAGTGGTCAGCACCAGGTGTTCGGGATCTAAGCCAACCCCGAGTTCCTGGTAGTAAGCGGCCACGGCTTCGCGCGCCACGAGCAGCCCTTTAGCGATTGGCTCATAAGTCAGCGCTCGTGGGTCGGCAAGCGCCGTGAGAATCTGATCCGTCCCGTAACTCAAGCCAACGGTGGTTGGATTCGAGGCGGTTAGGTCGAGCAGTTCCCGTCCGGCGCGGCGATGCGCTTCGATCGCTTCCGTATAGCGATTGGCGGCAAGGTTCCAGTTTGTACGCTTTGAGAACATGGCAGGAACCCGCGATTATACCCGGCTGACGCGGAAGTACATGTCTGTCTGGGCCTTCGGTACTCTCGCATCGGCGCGGCAGGCGTGGGACGATTGGGAGTCTCCGAGCTTCTTCGAGCTCGTTCGTCCCATGCGCCGTGAGGATGAAATACTTCGTCTTCTTCTCCCCGATCCCACCAACTGTGGAACGGTGCTGGATTGCGCTTCGGGCATCGGGACGCAGGCAGTCGCGCTAGCGACGCTGGGATACTCTGTCGAAGGCTCCGACAGTTCTGAGTTCTCCATTCGGCACGCCCAACAGAATGCAGAGCGCCGCGGCCTCTCGATTCCCTTCCGTGTCGATGACGTTCGTGATCTGCGGACTGCCCCGGATCAGCATTACGGCGCAGTGATCGCGCTGGACAATGTGCTACCGCATCTAGGGACCGAGAGCGGCATCCGTACCGCCATCGCCGCAATGCACAGCCGCTTACGAACGGGAGGCATGCTTCTCACAGGGATTCGCGACTATGATCCCGTGCTGCCATCGCATCCCACGATCATGACGCCCAACTTCTCTGGCAACGGCAGCGGGCGAAGAATCTTCCACGAAGTCTGGGACTGGCATGACGAGCGGCGCTACACCTGTCACGTCTACGTGACCACGGAAGTCGGTCGCAATTGGCAGGTCAAGCATTTCACCGGCGAGTACTGCGCGATTCTGAAATGCGAGATGGCGGATCTGCTTCGCGATGCCGGCTTCGGCGATGTCCAGGTACTCTCGCCAGAGCAAAGCGGTTTCCATCAACCGTTGATTCTTGGAAAAAAGCACTAGCCAATTTTTCGCCACAAAACTTCACAGACCTTACCCAGACGTTCCACTCTTCCTCGGGCAACCGCAGCTGTGGCCAACCTCTCTTACGCATTAAGGGGTGAAGTGTTGCTCAAGGATCTGCTCTCTCGCTGGCCGGTGGTACGACAGATTTAACAGAAAGATTGGAGGGCTACCGGGACTGTCGCCATGAGCGACGAGACCAAGCACTTGCGCGCACGGAATGTCGGCGCGAACGTCACGCGCTCGGTGTGTCCGTATTGCGCGGTTGGCTGCGGACAACTTATCTTCCACAAAGACAATGAGCTGATCAGCATCGAAGGCGATCCGGATTCGCCGATCTCGCGCGGACGGCTGTGCCCCAAGGGCGCAAATACCTACCAGTTGCATACCGTTGACACTCGCCTCATGAAGGTGAGGTATCGGCGGCCTAATGCGACTGAATGGGAAGACCTCGACCTCGAAACGGCTATGGATATGGTTGCCGATCGGGTATGGGAGTCGCGCGAAAAGTCCTTCGTCGAGAAGCAGGATGATCAGTGGATCATGCAGACGAAAGCGATCGCCCATCTCGGCGGCGCCACCCTCGACAATGAAGAAAACTACCTAATCAAGAAACTCTTTGCAGGAGGTCTGGGCATGGTTTGCGTGAGCAACCAGGCCCGGATATGACATAGCTCCACCGTCCCCGGTCTGGGGACATCGTTCGGACGCGGCGGGGCCACAACAGCTCTGCAGGACCTCGCGAACGCGGACGCGGTCCTGATCATGGGATCGAACATGGCAGAGAACCACCCGGTGGGCTACCAGTGGGTAATGGAAGCCCGGGAGCGCGGCGCAAAGATCATCCACGTCGATCCGCGCTATACGCGAACCTCCGCGACCGCGGATATCTGGGTTCCTTTCCGCGCCGGCACGGACATCTTGTTCCTTGGCGGGATCGTGAACTACGCGATCACGCACAACAAGATCTTCCGCGACTACGTGGTGAATTACACCAACGCTCCCGTAATCCTTCGCGAAGACATGCTCGACCCGGAAGTCAACGAAGGCGTCTGGTCTGGTTGGGACGAGGCGGCGAAGAAATACGATCCAGAGACCTGGCTCTACGAAGGGTCGGGCAGTAAGAAGGATGCAGGGGGCCAGACTCCAGGTCATCAGGACGCAGGCGGAGGCCACGGGAAAGACCGCGGCGGCGAAGCCGCCAACGAGCAGCAGTATCACTCCGACCTAACTCTGGAACACCCACGCTGCGTATATCAAGTAATGAAGCGGCATTTCGCGCGTTATACCCCGGAGTTCATCGAAGAGCACGCTGGAGTTCCAAAAGAGCAGTTTCTAAAAGTCGCGGAGACCTTCTGTAACGCTTCGGGCCCTAATAAAACAGCAGCCATCTGCTACGCAGTAGGGTTCACCCAACATTCGAAAGGTGTGCAGATCATCCGCACGGCCGCGATCCTGCAATTGCTGTTAGGCAATATCGGGCGTCCGGGCGGGGGCATTCTGGCGCTGCGTGGGCATGCGTCGATTCAGGGTTCCACTGATATTCCGACGCTCTACGACATCCTGCCCGGCTACCTGCCGATGCCCTTCTACGAGCAAGGTGCCAACGACTACAAGAGCTACTTGAAGAAGCACACTTCGAGCGCGGGGGTTTGGAGCAACTTCGGAAAATTCAGCACCAGTTTGCTCAAAGCGTGGTACGGCGATGCCGCCACCAAAGAAAACGACTACTGCTTCGACCTGCTGCCGCGCGTCACCGGCGATCACTCGCACTTCGGCTACTGGCTCGACATGCAGGATGGCAAGGTTGAAGGCCTTTTCATCATGGGCCAGAATCCGGCGGTTGGGGCATCGAACTCGGGCCTGCAACGCACCGCGATGTCGAAGTTGAAGTGGCTGGGCCGGCGGCCCCGGGGCGAGCAACGGCAAGTGAAAGTTCGAGAAAAGGCGGAACAACCGGCATGAGCGTCACTGCGTTCTTAACGGATTCGACTCTCTGCATCGGCTGCAAGGCTTGCGAGGTCGCTTGCAAGGAGTGGAACCAGGTTGAGGCCGACGGCTACGACTGGTCCGGATTTTCCTACGACAACACGGGGCACCTCGGACACTCGACATGGC
>PLWX01000016.1 GCA_003151155.1 Acidobacteriaceae bacterium | reverse complement strand
AGTAGGCGACCACTGACAAAATCACCGTCTGTAATGCAACCGCGAGGCCGGCGGTGATGAAGCCCGCGAAGGTCGCGATGGAACCCACCTCGGTCACCAGCATGAATAAGATGATGAGGAAGATCGCCAACGTGACAGTGATGCGCCGCAGCAGCATGATCTGATTGCGCCGGCGGATATCCTGCACGCAGCGCATGGTCGCCGAGCGCCAAACTTCGGATGCGCCGAAGACCACGCCGATGGCGATGATCAGCAGCCCAAGGCGAATCGCAAGCCGCTTCAGTTCCTGGTGATATGCCTGGTCGGTGTCGCTGCGCCATTCGGAAAGCGTGCCACGCACTGAATCCAGCAAGACCATGGATTTTCCTAGCGGGATGACGGCGGCAGAGTCTCGCTTATAGCGAGCCGTGAGATCGGAGAGCTGCTTGGCACGAGCCTGCACCGCCACCGGATCGGTCAGGTCAGGGGCATCGGTGAGCTGGTCGCCCTGCTGCGAGGCGGCCTTCAGTTCCTGGACGAGCGGAGCCCGCAATTTCTGCATGGCGTCACGAAGGTCGGCGGTCGAGCGCACGGCATCTTTCTGGGCACTGATCTTGGCATTAAAAGCGAAGCTCTCCTCGAGCATCCCGATCAAGCCGGAGGCTTCCTGCTTGCGCTGGGCGGCTGGAGCGGGCTTGGGAGCGTCCGCCGCACCGGACTTCTTCGTGGTAACAGCGCGAAGTTCAGGAACGGTGCGCTCCAGTTCGTCGATCTGCGCGGCGAGACCGGCGTGACTGCCGGAGGCCGTGCTGGCAAGGAACTGGACAAAGCCGTTAAGGGTATCGCTGCGCGCTTGCGCTAATTCGAGTTCACTGCGGGTCTGCCCCATTCGGCGAGGGCGTATTGGCGCTTCCTGCCGGTCAACGTGGGCAGTTCCTTTTCCATGGTGTCGAGTTCGTCCTGCACCGCCTTGACGCGCGTTTGTGCCTGGGTCGCGAGTTGCGCGAGACTTTGCGAGTTCATTGCCGGCGGGCCTCCGCCGTTTGCCGGCTGGGTTGAATCGGCGCCCTCATCCTTCGGATGGAGCGCGGCCACCGCATGGGCGAAGTCGAAGCAGTTGTGCAAGGTCTCTAAACCGAGCTGTTGAAGATTGTCGAGATAGAGGACGTCGGAAGCGTCGCTGGCGAGCTGCTGGCCCCCCGTGATCTGGCGATACCACTGAATCGCCTGGTTGAGGAATGCGATGACATCATGACCGGCAGGACCGGCTTGCGGAACGCCTGGCACGCTGAGCAGCAGCACTGCCAGGATCGCACCTGTGGACAATTTTCTTAAGCTTACAAAAGCCATTGCTTATGAGATGCAACTCGGGCTGTCCCTGCCACCAGGGCTGCCGGCCGGAGCCGCTGGTTACTTCCCTGCTTCCGCGGCTGCGATTCCCGGTGCACAGGAACGTTCAGCCCCCTATGCTTCGAACATGGAGTGGCGCTTCGGAGAGGAAGATGCGGAGTGGAAGCCGATCTCAACCCCGGCTTTCGTGGGCTGGATGATCTTCTATGCCTGGTTCCTGCTCTACGCAGCACGCAATACATCCGGATTCCTTTTCATCGACAATGCCAACCTCGTGGTGCATGAAGGCGGTCACGCGCTTTTCGGCTGGTTTGGGAACACATTAGGAATCATGGGCGGCACATTGCTGCAGTGGATGGTTCCCGCACTGCTCGCGGCGTACTTCTTCTATCACCGGCAGATCTCTGGATTTGTATTCTGCACGTTCTTCTTCTTCGAGAACTTTCTCTATACTGCAACCTACATGGCGGACGCGCGTGCCGAGGCTTTGCCGCTGGTATCGCTAGGCGATTCCGACTACATTGAGCACGACTGGAATACGATGTTTGGCTGGTGGGGGCTGCTGTTGTACGACACCCGCATCGCAGGCTTCGTGAGGTTTCTTGGTTGGATGGGGATGATCTCGATTATAGGGTGGATGGGTTATCGGTATTGGATGGATCGAGGTGCTCAGCAATTCGATGAACCCGGCAAATGAAAAAGCCCCGATCGCTCGGGGCTTTATAAATTTCTGCGGATTACCAGCCTAGATCAGCATTCGGTCCACGCTCATCGTGGATGGCGGAATTCGAATCCAACTCGTAAAACTTGTTACGCTTACGGTAGCCCATGATGGTAAAGAAGACGCAAATCCCCATCGGTGGAAACATCATGACGAGAATGCCGCTCTTGAGAGCTGCAATCATCTTGGCGCCAGATCCTGCCGCCTGCGTGTAACAGAGCGCGCAGCCTTGCCCGAACAGCGCGAAGGGCATCAACAGAACAAACACAAGGCTGAAGAGCAGGAGCGTTTTCTTCATCGGCGTTCCTCCGGGGCTAAAGCCCTCCTCGCACGGAACAGATTCCCCATGCTAAAGCCCGGGGCTTCCACCCGTTTTATTCTAGTTCGGCCACGGCTTCATCTGAATGATACGGAAGCTGTCGCTCCAGATCACGTTCATCAAGAGCAAAACGAAGACAGTCGCCGGGATCAATGCGAACATCAGCGAGCGCTTCTCCTGGAACAGGTGCATGAAGAACAT
>PLWX01000186.1 GCA_003151155.1 Acidobacteriaceae bacterium | reverse complement strand
ATGGCCGCACGACAAGGTTTTGCTTCGAGCCTGCCTTCCGATAGCACCGGCAAGTGGGAGACTGAAGTTGTTCGTCTGAAGTTGCGGCATACGTGGACGACAACCATGTCGTCGAGCGAATTTCGCGACACCTTGCACGTGAAGTTCAACCGTGATGGCGTTACCGGATACGGTGAAGGTGCGCCGATCGTCCGCTATCACGAGGATGCGATCACGTGTCAGAAGGCTCTGGAGCCGCACCTGGCGTTTCTCGAAAGCGCCAACCCGTGGGAGTTCGAGAAACTGAAGTCCGAACTGTTCCGCAAGATCGAAGGAAACTTTGCGGCGAAAGCGGCAGTCGATATCGCTCTTATGGATTGGGTTGGGAAGCGGATGAATGTGCCGCTCTACCGCTTGCTTGGCCTCGATGCGGCTGACGCGCCAGTCACCACTTTTTCTATCGGCATCGATACTCCGGAAATCACTCGGCAAAAGGTGAAGGAAGCCGAGGCATTTCCCGTCCTCAAGGTGAAGGTTGGATTGAAGACTGACGAACCGACCATCGAAGCCGTTCGCAGCGTGACCAAAAAGCCTTTGCGCGTGGATGCCAATGAAGGTTGGACCGACAAGGAAGAAGCGGTACGCAAGATCAACTGGCTGGAAACCCAGGGAGTGGAATTCGTGGAACAGCCCATGCCGGCCAGCATGATCGAAGAAACCAAGTGGGTGCGCAAGCGCGTGCATCTTCCGTTGATCGCCGATGAGGCTGCGGTGAACGTGCGCGCGATCCCGAAACTGGTGGATGCCTATGACGGCATCAACGTGAAACTGGATAAATGCGGCGGCTTCCAGGAAGCTATGCGGATGATCCAGGTCGCGCAATCGCTGGGATTCAAAACCATGCTGGGCTGCATGATTTCCAGTTCAGTGAGTGTTACCGCTGCGGCGCATCTCTCCCCACTGGTGGACTATGCCGACCTCGACGGAAATCTCCTGATCGCCAACGATATGTTCAGTGGCGTAACCGTGCGTGACGGCAAGTTGATTTTGCCGGGCGATCCTGGCCTCGGCCTGAAGAAGATCGCATAGTTCTCCCCCCGGCCGGGCTACGGATTCTGCGTGGCCCGGTTCCCTTTTCTCAATCCCACGTTGTCGCGTGAAATCCCGCGGACGATCTGTTTTTTCTAGGTTTGCGTTTCCGTCTCAATCCCGTACTCTTACGCTGCACGAAAAAGGGAAACCATGGATCGTCGAAACTTTATGAAGGCGGCGGGCGGCGCACTCGCCAGCGCCACCCTGGCAAGCAATGCCTTAGCGAGCACAGTTCAACAGCTTGGGACTGCTGACGTAGCTGGCCGCATGATTCTGCCCATGAACCGGAATTGGCGATACCACAACAGCGTCGTTCCGGGCGCGCACGAGCGCAACTTCGATGACTCGGGGTTTGATCGTGTGGTCGTTCCGCACACGAATATCAAGCTGCCATGGCACAGCTTCGACGATAAAGCTTACGAATTTATCTCTGTCTACCGTCGTAAGTTCACGCTGCCATCCGCAGCGAAAGGTCACCGCGTGTTTGTGGATTTCGAAGGCGTGATGACTGCATCCACCGTCTGGCTCAACGGCCGCAAACTCGGCGAGTACAAAGGAGGCTACACTCCGTTTTCGTTTGAACTGACGCAGGATGTCGATTTCAGCGGAGAAAATGTTCTCGCGGTCGATGTCGATTCCACCGAGCGTTCCGACATTCCTCCCTTCGGACACCAGATCGATTACCTGACGTTTGGCGGCATCTACCGCGAGGTTTCGCTGCGCATTGTGCCCCAGACTTTCCTGGAAAATATCTTCGCCAAACCGCAAGACGTCTTAACGCCGCATCCTCGTCTACAAGTGGATTGTCATCTTCAGCACGATGGCGCAAAGCAATCATTCACTCTGGAGGCCGAGCTTCGCGATGGGGAACGCATCGTCGCCAAGGGTTCGCAAGCGATCGAGTCAGCGGCGTCTGCGGTTCATACCGTAACGCTCGAAAAATTCGGCGCGGTGAAATTGTGGGACTTGGACCATCCGAATCTCTACACCGTTCACGTGCGCTTGCAGCGTGGCAATGAGACATTCGATGAAGATTCGCGGCGCATCGGTTTTCGCGAGGCGCAGTTCACCGATCACGGCTTCGAACTCAACGAAAAAATCATCAAGCTTCGTGGTCTCGATCGCCATCAGACATTCCCATTCGTCGGGCAAGCGATGCCAGGCCGCGTGCAGCGACGCGATGCCGAAATTCTGCGGAAGAAAGTAAAGTGCAATATCGTCCGCACCTCGCACTATCCGCAGTCACGCCATTTTCTCGACGGATGCGACGAGGTCGGCTTACTGGTTCTCGAAGAAATTCCGGGCTGGCAGCATATCGGCGATGAAGCGTGGAAGCAGATCTCGGTCGACAACGTAGGCCGCATGGTTCGTCGCGACCGGAACCATCCCAGCGTAATCCTCTGGGGTGTACGCATTAATGAATCGCCGGACGATCACGATTTTTACGCTCGCACCAATGCGCTCGCGCACAAACTCGATCCCACTCGGCAAACTGGTGGCATTCGAGCCTTCCAGGGATCGGAATTCCTGGAAGATGTTTTCACCATGAATGACTTTGGTTTTCCGCTGAAACCGCCGAGTCGCCCGCGTTATTTAAATACCGAATTTTGTGGTCACACCTATCCTACCAAGACGATCGATAACAAAGAACGCTTGATGGAACACACCATTCGTCACGCGCGGGTGCACGATCAACTTGCGTCCAATCCGCAATACGCGGGCGGAATCGGTTGGTGCGCCTTCGACTACAACACCCACTACGATTTCGGATCAGGAGACCGCATCTGCTACCACGGCGTGATGGACATTTTCCGCGAACCGAAACCGGCCGCCGGCTTCTATAAGTCGCAATGCGATCCGTCGGAGGAAGTGGTGCTCGAACCTGCCTTCCACTGGGCGACGGGCGACGAGTCGGTTGGCTTCACAAACGCGTTGGTTTGCTCAAATTGCGACCACCTTAGGTTTTATGTGAACGACAAACTCGTCGCAGAAGTTGGCCCCGATAAGACGCGTTTTCCCAACCTGCGATACGCGCCGTTCGTTGCCGATCTGGACAAGCGAGAGTCATGGGGTGACTTGCGGATCGAGGGCTATTTGCAAGGCAAGCGGGCAATCGTGAAGGAGTTCTCCGGCAAAGGCATAGACAAAAAGTTCGAAATACTGCCGGACGACCCCAAATTGCAAGCCGATGGGGCGGATACGACACGCGTTGTGCTCCGCGTCACCGACGAATTCGGAAATATTCGGCCTTTCGCGAATGACGCGATCAAACTGGAGGTCGAGGGGCCGTCCGAGATCATCGGAGACAACCCGTTCGCGCTGATTGGAGGTACAGGCGCTGTCTGGATCCGGGCAAAGGAGCAGCCCGGAACCGTGCGCTTAACGGCAACCCACCCAACTCTTGGCAAACGCCAGGTGGAGTTTGAACTCCTCTCCGTCGCTCCTGAAAGGGTGTGAATCGCAGTTCGCGTTTAGCGATTCTCCTGCCCCTTTCGGTCCTATCCCGATCGCAATTTCACATTGACGCTTAAGCACAGCCACGTGTGAGTTGGCTCACATCGCTTATCACGAGGCGGTGAGACATTGTGATCCGGACGCGGCGGCTCTCCGCCCCGCACCGTTGTGCTGGTCTCTCACGAAAGGAGGCTCATGCACTCGATCGAACGCCGGGCCTCAGCGGATTCCACCCTCGCCTTCATCGACGCCATCGTAGGCCGCCACGCCGGACGTCCCGGTGCCTTACTCGGCATCCTGGAGGCGGTGCAGGAGAAGACGCCACATAATTTCCTGCCGGTCGAGACGCTTCGCTACATCGCGGAAAAGACGAATACACCGCTCTCACGCATGTATAGCGTGGCCACCTTCTACGCGCTCTTTAATCTCGATCCCCAGGGGGAACACACCATCTGCGTATGCCGGGGAACCGCCTGTCATACCCGCGGATCGCGGGCGCTGCTGGAAAGCCTGGAACTCGAACTAGGCGTGTCTGGCGAAGACAAGGCCGAATCCGAGGGGAAGAAGCTGTCGCTCACCACGCCCGATGGCAAGTACACCGTCCGGACGGTCGCCTGTTTCGGCCAGTGTGCCCTCGCGCCGGTGGTGGAAATCGATCACCGCATCAGCGGACACGTCAATGAGCGCACCTTGCAGCGCGAAATCAAGGCGCTGAATAACGCCGGGAGCAAGTAATGCCTCGAATCGAAGACATCTCGGTATTCAATGCGGTTCGTGAAGCGGGGATGCAGAAGCTTGTACCGCCCATGGTGCGCGTCGCGGTGGGTATGGGAACCTGCGGGCGCGGAAACGGGGCGGAGGGCGTGTACCAGGCATTTGCCGAGTTCGTGCAATCGCGTGGCGCCGCCGTGAAGGTCGTGGCCACCGGTTGTTTCGGAGCCTGCTTCCAGGAGCCGCTGGTCAATGTGAGAATTCCCGGCCAGCCTCTACTCATCCTGAATAAGGTGAAGGCCGACGATTGTGAAGCCATTGTGCACGACTTAGTCGAAGGTAAACCCCCGGCCGGACGTGTGTTCTGCAAGATCGAAGAGTGGGACCACATCACCACCAAGATCATCTACGGCCATGGCTATCCTGACATTCCCTCTTGGGAAGAAGTGCCGTTCTTCAAGGGCCAGAAGAAGCTGGTCCTGCGAAATTGCGGAATCATCAATCCGGACGACATCGAGGAGTACATTGCGATCGGCGGCTACCAGGCTTTGTACAAAGTTCTGATTGATGGCCGGCCGGCGAACGTCATCGAGCAGATCAAGGCCTCCAAGCTTCGTGGACGCGGCGGCGCGGGGTTCCTCACGGGCAACAAGTGGGAGTTCATGACCAAGGCGGTTGCCGACCACAAGTACATCATCTGCAATGCGGATGAAGGCGACCCCGGCGCTTACATGAACCGCAACGAGATCGAGAGCGATCCTCATGCGCTGCTGGAAGGCATGATTATCGGCGGCTATGTAATGGGTGCCACCGAGGGCATCATCTATGTGCGCGCTGAATATCCGCTGGCGGTACACCGTTTGTATCGGGCGCTGGAGCAGGCAAGGGAATACGGCATCCTGGGCGATAACATCCTCGGCCGCGGTTTCAGGTTCGATATCAATCTCGTGGAAGGTGCGGGCGCTTTTGTCTGCGGCGAAGAGACCGCACTGATTGCATCTCTCGAAGGCATGGCCGGGCGCCCTCGTCCACGTCCACCATTCCCGGCCCAGAAGGGTCTTTGGGGCAAGCCCACCAACATCAACAACGTCGAGACCTGGTACAACATTGCGCCGATTATCACCAAGGGTCCGGCGTGGTTCACCGAAACCGGGAGCGCCAAGAGCTCGGGCACGAAAGTCTTCTCTCTGGTCGGGAAGGTCAACAACACTGGCCTGGTTGAAATGCCCCTCGGAACGCCATTGAAGACCTTTGTCTATGACGTTGGCGAAGGTGGATTTGCTGGAAGACATGTGAAAGCCGTACAGACCGGTGGCCCTTCGGGTGGCTGCATTCCTGTGGATATGCTCGACACGCCGGTGGACTACGAGAGCCTCGCGCAACTTGGATCCATCATGGGTTCTGGTGGCATGGTGGTGATGGATGAAGACAACTGCATGGTCGATGTGGCCCGGTATTTCATCGAGTTCACCCATTCGGAATCGTGCGGCAAATGCGTTCCTTGTCGTGTCGGATTGAATAAAGCTCTCGGTATCCTGAATGCATTCACCGAAGGCCACGCGGGCCTCGCGCATCTCGATGTTCTCGACGAACTCGGACGCATGGTGCGCGATTGCTCGCTCTGTGGCCTTGGCCAGACGGCTCCGAACCCGGTGCTGACCACCATGCGGCACTTCCGCCAGGAGTTTGAAGATCACATCGTGGCGCATCGCTGTCGCGCCGGCGTGTGTCAGGAACTCGCGGTCTCACCGTGTGAGAACAGTTGTCCTCTGCATATGAACATTCCCCGCTTCCTGCAGCTGTTCAAAGAGAATCGCCTGGAAGACGCGTTCGAGTCGGTGCTCATGGATAACCCGCTCCCGGCATCGACCGGGCGCGTCTGTCAACACCCATGTGATGCTCGCTGCCGCCGCCAGACTTTGGACGATGCAGTCAATATGCGGGAGGTCCATCGCTACATCGCCGACTCGATCATGCTATCGGATCGTTACGAACCGATGGTGCAGCGCATCCAGGCCAAGAAACTCGAAGCCACCGGGCGGAAGATTGCCATCGCCGGTGCCGGTCCTACGGGCCTTACCGCAGCGTTTTATCTCGCGCTGCTCGGCCACGACGTCACCATCTTTGACGACAAGCCGGAAGCCGGCGGAATGCTGCGTTTTGCTCTTCCACAATATCGTCTCCCGAAAAACGCGCTGCATCGTGAGATCGAACTGATCGAGCGGCTTGGAGTGAAGTTCGTCTTCAATACTCGTGTCGGGTTCGATATCACCTTGAACGAACTCGATGACCGCTTCGATTCGGTCTTCATCTCGATCGGTACGTGGAAAGAATCTTGGCTGTATCTGCCCGGCACCGAACTGAAAGGTGTTCAGCCCGCGTTGCCGTTCCTGGAAGCCGTAGCCAAGGGCGAAGCGGTGCAGATGGGCAGGAAGATCGCCATCATCGGCGGTGGCAATGCCGCCATCGATTCGGCCCGAACCACCATGCGCATGGGGTCTGAAGCCCTGGTGCTCTATCGCCGCGAGCGTAAGGACATGCCCGCGATCGAAGAGGAAACCGAGGCGGCAGAGGCGGAAGGCGCGAAATTCATGTTCCTCGCCGCTCCGCACCGCATCATCGGCGACGCCGACGGCAAGGTAAAAGCCATTGAAGTCGTCAAAACGAAGCTGGGCGAATACGACACCTCCGGGCGTCGTAAGCCGGTTCTTACCGACGAGATCCAGCGCATCCCCTGCGACGGCGTGATCCTCGCAGTCGGTGAAACCTTCGACATGGATTTTGCTCGTGCCTCTGGACTTGAAATCAAGGAAAGCGGAACGATTGTTGTCGATCGTCTCTCGTTGGCGACGAGTCGCGAGCGCTTCTATGCCGGTGGCGACGTGATTACCGGCGCTTCCAACGTCTCGAATGCGATGGCATATGGAAAAGAGGCGGCGCGCAATATCGATGAGCGTTTGACGGGCGCCTCACGGTGGCAGCAGCTCTTCGCGGAGATCGTTTACGACCACGAACCGCCCGAGCAAGTCAGTCCGAGCAAACGCCATCATGCCTCAACCACTCCGGCTGCCAGCCGCGTGAAGTCGGAAATCGAAGTGGTGAACGTCTTAGACGAAGACGATGCGCACGACGAAGCTTGTCGATGTTTGCGTTGCGATGTGAAGGTTGTCTCCACGGTGAGTTAAGGAAGGAGCCACGCTTTGCCACAGAAACTATCAATCCGCATCGATGGCGAGCTGGTGAATGCTGTCGAAGGGCAAACGATATTGCAGGTCGCAAGGGCGAACGCCAAATGCATCCCGACTCTTTGTTACCTCGAAGGTCTCACGGCAATGGGCGGCTGCCGCTTGTGCATCGTTGAGATCTCCGGCAGCAACCGGCTCCTCCCCGCGTGCACTACGCCGGTGCAGGAAGGGATGTCGGTGATCACCAACTCGCCCAAGCTGCTGCAGTATCGCCGCATCGCCGTCGAACTCCTGCTGGTGGAGCGCAATCACATCTGCGCCGTGTGCGTTTCGAACAACCACTGCGAACTGCAGGATATGGCGAAGAGCATGGGTGTGACCAACGTCCGCTACTCCTACAACTACCCCAAACTTCCAGTGGATATGTCGCATCCGCGCTACGTGCTCGACCACAACCGCTGCATTCTCTGTACCCGCTGCGTGCGCACGTGTGCAGAGATGGAAGGCGCTCACGTGTGGGATATCTCGATGCGCGGCATCCAGGCTCGCGTGATCAGCGACCTCAACCAGAGCTGGGGAACCGCTAAGAACTGCACCGCCTGCGGAAAGTGCATTCAGGCTTGCCCAACCGGCGCGCTCGTACTGAAGAATTTCGCCGTCGAAGAAATGGTGAAACACAGTGACGACCTGACGGCTTTGACCATGCGCCGCGGAGAACAGATATGAAGCGCGTGAAGGTTGCCACGGTTTGGCTGGACGGTTGTTCAGGCTGTCACATGTCGATCCTCGACATGGATGCGGCGCTGATCGATCTAGCCCGCAAAATCGAGATTGTCTATGGGCCGCTTGTCGATGCCCAGGAATTTCCTGACGATGTGGATGTCACGCTCGTCGAAGGCGCGGTCAGCAATTCAGACGATCTCGCGCGGATTCAGAAGATCCGCAGTCATACCCACACCCTGATCTCGCTCGGGGATTGTGCGGTGACGAGCAATGTGCCTGCCATGCGCAACGGAATTCCCGTGAGCCGCCTGCTGCAACGCGTGTATGCGGAAGTAGGTCCACCGAACAATGCGATCCCCGCGGATCGTGTTCCGTCACTCCTGAAACAGGCTCGTCCGGTGCATGAGTTCGTCAAAGTGGATCTGCACGTTCCGGGCTGCCCGCCACCCGCGAAAGCCATCCTTGCAGTTCTGGGTGAATTGCTCGCCGGACGTAAACCTGATCTTGCGACCAAGGTGAAATTCGGATAAGGAGCTTCGATGAAGCGAATCACCATCGACCACGTAACCCGCATCGAAGGCCACGCCAAGATCACGATCCAGCTTGACGACGAGGGAAAGGTCTCAAACGCGCAATTGCACATCACTCAACTGCGCGGGTTTGAGAAGTTCACCGAGGGGCGTCCGTATTACGAAATGCCCGGGATTACCTCACGAATCTGCGGTATCTGCCCGGTCAGCCACGCCCTCGCGTCGGCCAAGGCCTGCGACGCGATCATGTCGCTGCGCATTCCTCCAGCGGCGCGAAAGCTTCGCGAGCTATTGCACTGTGCGCAATTCGTGCAGTCACATGCGTTGAGCTATTTCTATCTTTCTGCGCCGGATCTCATGCTGGGCATGGAAGCCGATCCAGCAGTTCGCAATTTCATTGGTCTGATCGAGAAACAGCCAGAGCGCGCCCGCGATGGCATTGAACTACGAAAGTTTGGTCTGCAAGTCATTGAAGGCCTCGCGCAGGAACGAGTACACGCCTCTTGGGTGGTCCCCGGCGGCGTGAATGCGCCTCTGAATCCCGTGGTGCGCGACCGCATTCTTGCCGACCTGCCCGGTGCGATGATCATCGCCGAGCGGACCATAGGGCTTTTCAAAAAAGATCTCGACACGTTCTCCGACGAGATCGCCCACTTCGGCACTACGCCAACCATGCATTGCGGGACCGTCGATCCCAAGGGTGGTCTGCGTCTCTACGAAGGCAACCTGCGTTTCCGCGACACAGAAGGGAAGCTCGTCGAAGACCAAATCCCGGTTGAAGATTACGAACGCTATATTGGGGAAGCCAGCCTGCGCGAGTCGTACCTCAAGGCTCCCTACTTCAAGCCACAAGGCTATCCTGCCGGTATCTATCGTGTGGGTGCCCTGGCCCGGATCAACGTTGTCGATAAATGCGGTACGCCGGAAGCAAACAACGAACTCGAAGAGTTCCGCGAACGCTTTGGCCGCATGGCGCAGAGCTCCTTTCTCTATCACTACGCGCGGCTCATCGAGATCATCTACGCCCTCGAGCGAATTCATGAACTGCTTGATGATCCGCAAATCCTCAACACTCACGTGCGCTCGCATGCAGACGTCAATTCACTCGAAGGCATCGGCATGATCGAGGCCCCGCGCGGTACTTTGATCCACCATTACAAGGTCAACGAAGACGGTGCCATCACCTGGGCGAACCTGATTGTTGCTACCGGCCACAATAATCTCGCAATCGGCAAGAGCATCCAGGAGGTCGCCGAACATTACGTGATCGGCGATCATATCTCGGAGGGCATGCTGAATCGAGTGTCCGCGGTAGTACGTGCCTATGACCCATGTTTCAGTTGCTCAACCCATGCGACCGGCATGCCGGCGATGCGGATACAACTGGTTGCCGCCGACGGCGCCATCCTCGATGAACTCACCACAGAATGATTCTCGGCTGTGACCGATGTCATAGTGAGCCAGGTTGGCGTCTCGTATCTTGGAGTGGATGGAAGCTTCCACGCCAAGCCCAGCCGTCTCTCCGCAGAAGAAGAAACTTGTGCGCCGAGTGCAGCGGGATCGCTCCCAGGCGATTCGCCGTGGGGTTCAATATTCCTTCCTCTTCCTAAATCTTTGGATCGGCTTCCAGTTTTACGGCTTCGTTCGCTATTGCGAAAGCGCCGGAGCCACCCGCAAGTTCTCCCGGCCAGCGGGCGTTGAGGGATGGCTGCCCATCGCGAGTCTGATGAACCTGAAATTCTTTCTCGTAACAGGACATTTTCCCCAGGCACTGTGTGCGGGAATGCTCTTGCTCTCGGCATTCCTGGCGATCTCCTTTCTTCTCCGGAAGGCATTTTGCAGTTGGCTCTGTCCAGTGGGCACGCTCTCAGAAATCTTGTGGAAGCTCAGCAAGAAGCTGACCGGACGAACCTGGCAATTGCCGCGCTGGCTCGACTTGCCTCTCCGCGCATTGAAATACCTGGTCATGGCCTTCTTTCTATTTGCCGTCGGAACAATGTCGGCTGGCGCAATTGAGCAGTTCTTATCCGGCCCCTACGGAGCCGTTGCTGACGTGCAGATGCTGAATTTCTTCCGCCACCTCAGTGGCACGGCGGCTGTCGTTTTGATCCTTCTCGCCATGCTTTCCGTCTTCATCCAGAACTTCTGGTGCCGCTACCTCTGTCCATACGGCGCGCTCATGGGAATCGCAGCGCTGATCAGTCCTGCGCGCATTGAGCGATCTTCCGAGCCTTGCATCGATTGCGGAAAATGCAGCAAAGTGTGTCCCTCGCTCCTTCCTGTGGACCAATTGGTGACGATCCGTTCTGCCGAGTGCACTGCGTGCATGGAATGCGTTGCCATCTGCCCTGCCGAGGGAGCGCTGGCCTTCACTTTGCCGCGTAAGCGAACGATTGCGCCGTGGGCTGTGGCTGCCGCCATCGCTTTCTTCTTCTTAGGGACCGTGGTCTACGCTCGGCTGAGCGGCCATTGGAATCCCTCGATACCGGAACAGACGTACATGGAAATGGTCCGCCACTCCGACCTCGCAATCCATCCTTAAGAACTCCAAATCCAAACGGCGAAGCCTCTGGCCAACATCGTGCATCCAACCTCCCGTCGCCTTGGGAGGCTCCCTCTGCCACTTCGTATTGAAGACTACGCAATGATCGGCGACTGTCACACAGCCGCATTGGTCTCAAAGGAAGGGTCGATCGATTGGCTCTGCTTTCCGCATTTCGATTCTCCCGCCTGTTTCGCAGCCTTGCTTGGGAACGAGGATCACGGGCACTGGTCCATTTCGCCGGTTGAGCCAATTCGGAAGCTGAGCCGCCGTTATTGGGATGGCTCTTTGATTTTGGAAACCGAATTCGAAACCGATTCCGGTTCCGTCGTGCTGCAGGATTGCATGACGCCGGGAAATGACTCTCCAGAATTGCTGCGACTCGTAGTCGGAAAAAGCGGGCAAGTCACCATGAAGATGGAACTGGTGATCCGCTTCGACTATGGGTCGGTGGTTCCATGGGTCACCAGCACCGATCGAGGAATCGATGCCATCGCTGGCCCTGATCGCTTGGCTTTGCGCACGGACATTCCGTTGCGTGGCGAAGACTTGAAAACGGTGGCCGAGTTCACCGTGAAGGCTGGGCAGAAGATTTCCTTCGATCTTGCCTGGTATCCCTCGCACCGCGCTGAACCAACGGAGAGAAATGTTGAGAAAGAGATTCAGGAGGCGGAGAATTGGTGGAACCAGTGGTCGGAGCGCTGCTCCTATCAAGGTAAATGGCGTGAAGCGGTGGTTCGTTCGCTCATCACTCTCAAGGGACTCACCTTTCTTCCGACCGGCGGCATCATAGCGTCGCCGACAACATCATTGCCGGAACTGATCGGCGGTGTGCGCAACTGGGACTATCGTTTCTGCTGGGTCCGTGATGCATCGCTGACCTTGCAAGCCCTGATGGATGCTGGTTACAACGACGAAGCGCGCGAGTGGCGCGAATGGCTGCTGCGCGCAGTTGCCGGTAGTCCTTCGGAAATGAATATTCTTTACGGGATTCGGGGAGAGCGCCGCCTCACGGAGCTGGAACTTGATTGGCTTCCTGGATACGAAGGATCGGCTCCGGTGCGCATCGGGAACGCCGCCTACAGCCAGTTTCAGCTCGATATTTTTGGTGAGGTGATCAACACCCTCTACAAGTGCCAAGCGGCCGGGCTGGTCGATCCGGAGATTAAAACCGAAGGCGTAGGGCGGGCTCTCCTTCATTATCTTGAGACCGGTTGGGAGAAGCCCGATGATGGCATTTGGGAAGTGCGCGGTCCACGGCGCCACTTCACGCATTCCAAGATCATGGCGTGGCTCGCCATCGATCGCGCTGTGCGCTCCATTGAGAAGGGCTGGATGCCAGGAGATCCGCTGCACTGGCGCGCACTGCGCAGGCGCATTCACGAACAGGTCATCGCCGAGGGCTTTGACACGAAATTGAATTCGTTCGTCCAGTACTACGGATCGCAGCACCTTGACGCCAGCCTGCTGATGATTCCCTTAGTCGGATTTCTTCCCGCAAGCGACCCTCGGGTGATCGGAACCGTCAAGGCGATTGAAGACCATCTCATGCGCGATGGCTTCGTCTCACGCTATACGATCGATCCCGAGGTCGATGGCCTTCCTCATGGAGAAGGCCAATTCCTTGTGTGTTCTTTCTGGCTGGCCGACAACTATATTCTGCAGGGTCGCCGTCGCGAGGCGGAAGAGCTCTTCGAACGCTTACTCGATCTTCGCAATGATGTTGGACTGCTTTCCGAAGAATACGATCCTGTTGGCAAACGGATGCTGGGCAATTTCCCGCAGGCGTTCTCGCATGTCGGTCTGGTGAACACGGCCTACAATTTCGAACGGCGACCCGGCGACACGGCGTTTTCCGCCGGATTGGAGCCCTCCGGGAAGTGATTTGTTATCCACTTCCACCAATCGGCTATCCCCTTAAAGAAGACCTTTTCTGCACCTCCTCGTAAAACCTTTTTTCATTCACGCAGCATCTCACTTCGCTAAAGCAGAGTTGCTGGAATCCCCATTCCTCGCCATGCTTTTGATTGCTGGCTGCTCCCTCGCAGCTGCTTGCGACATCATCATCGGGCCCCGACAGCTCAATTCCAAAAATATTTGCGAGAGGAACAATCGATGCGAGCGGCCAGGCCGATCCAGGTTCTCACTATTTCTTCAGTGGCGGTGTTTCTGCTGCTGGCGGTTCTGCAATGCGGCGCTCAAGTCCCTGCTTCCGATCACGTCGTTCTCCTGGTGGCCGAGAATCATTCTTACTCCCAGGTCGTTGGCAATACCGCAGCAATGCCGTACCTGAATTCGCTGATCAATACCTACGGGCTTGCGACCAATTACGACGCCAATAGCCACTACTCGATCACGAATTACTTCTGGTTGACGACCGGCACCTATGTGACCCTCAACGATGGATCGACCAACGTCTTCAACGTTGATAACGTCACTCGTTACCTGATGTCTGCAGGCAAGACGTGGAAGGCGTACGAGGAGAGCATCCCTTCCGTTGGCTACACGGGGCCGACCGTCGAACCCTACGAAAGAAATCACGATCCGTTCGTCTATCTTTCCGACGTAGTGAACAGTTCGGCAAAAATGAATATCGTTCCCTTCACCCAATTCGCGATGGACATCGCCAACAATCAGCTGCCAAATTTCTCCTTTATTACTCCTAACAGTAAACACGACGGCCATACCGCGAATCTAGCAGCGATGGATCAGTGGCTGAAAACCAGTCTTGCTCCTCTATTTGCGTCGCCAGCATTTCAGCCCGGCNNCCAGCGTACTGAAGACAGCGCTCTTGGCACTTGGGATCGCGGGCGCTCCTGGCGCAGCACAATCCGCTCCGGCTATGCTCGATTTCTTCTCCAGCGTCACCGCCGCTTCTACGTGTACGGCCAGTGGATTGAACCTCACCATGACCATGTGTGCGCCGTCTACGGGGCAGGCGCTCACCTCGCCCGTTCATGTGATGGCCATCGCCAATTCCACGACGCCCGTCCAGTACTCGCAAGTCTACGTCGATGGCGTGAAGCAATATCAGGTGACAGGAGCCACCGTGGATACGCATTTGGCGATGACCCCTGGCTCACATCGCATAACCGTGCAAGCGAACAACGGAACCTTGTTCAAAAGCACGCTTTACATAACCGTGCAGTAGTCAAAAATCGATAGAACGAAAAGTAGGCGAGCGTCTTCCAATCGGGAGGCGCTCGTTGGCTACTTGGCTAAAAAATTTACACCGTACGTCTATCGAAGGGCATCGATATGCTTGGATGATTTCTTCTTCATGACGATTTATTCATTCTCACGACTTCCGCCTGACGTTCGTAATCTGTCGGAGTCTTACTGAGACGATCAGGATCGTGCGCTACAAATTCTGAACACTGGAAATCCATGCTCCGATATTTCTATCGCATTGCATCGTTCTCGCTCTTGATCATTTCTGCATTGACTGTCAGCCACGCGCAGCAGAACGATAGTAGTTTCTATTCCGCCACACTTGATCTCACGGACTCCGCCGCAGGCACATCCGGGCAATCGAAACTCCCGGACTCCCCGATGCCGCAGAACGTCCCACCGAACAGCGACCGTCAGCCACAAACCAAGCGCATCCTCGGCATCATTCCCAACTTCCGTGCCGTCAGCACTGACGAGAAGCTGCCGCCTCAATCGGTCAAGGATAAGTTTGTAACGGCTTCGGAAGATTCTTTCGACTACTCGTCCCTGATCATTCCCGGACTGCTCGCCGGCCGTGCCATGGCGTCCAAGGAAACGCCGGAGTTTCACCAGGGTGCGGCAGGCTACGCCCGATATTATTGGCATTCTTTCGTGGATCAGACCAGCGAGAATTACATGGTCGAGTTAGTCGTGCCTTCGATCACTCATCAGGACACACGCCTGTACACCTTGGGTCGCGGCGGATTTTTCAAGCGCACCGGCTACGCCCTGAGCCGGGTCGTGATCACCCGATCCGATTCCGGCGAACATGTTTTTAACTACAGCGAGATCGTTGGCTCCGGCGCCTCAGCCGGCCTGTCGAACCTCTATTACCCTTCGGCCGAGCGTGGTATGGGCAATACGGGCAAGCAATGGGGGACAGATATCGGAATTGACGCCGCGACTTTCGTCTTCAAAGAGTTTTGGCCCGACATCAATCATCGCCTCTTCCATGGCGAGAAGCCGATTCAGCCGCTGCCCCCGGGTTCGCCGAAATAGTGCCGCGACAATCAGCTTTTGCCGAGCGCGCGCAACAATTGCTCGGCTGCGTGAACTCCGCGGTACTGCGCTTCTTCGAAGATTGAGAATCCGCTGAGATCAGAATTTGCAAAAAGCAGGCGTCCGGAGGATTGCGCAAGCCGCCGCCGATCGGAATCGAAGATAGCTCCCACGCTTGGGCGCGCCATCGCGTGTCCCATCCGCATGAGATCGATCCGAGAAACGCAATCGCGAATATCGGGATGCACGCGTTCCAAGTCGCTCAAAATCGCTTCTTTCCAATAATTCCAGTCCTTATCGAGAAGCAGCCGGCGATTGTCCTTCGCTGAACCTTCGGCGAGCGCCCAGTAGAATGTCCACACCGTGCGCTCGACGTGCGTCCGCAGCGTTTGGTGCGTCGCATCCACGTAGCCAAGTGTCGGAGAGTGCATGACCACGTTGTCCCATGCCCGCTCGTCTGTGCTTGCGCCGCGCGGTGAACGATCCAGCGTGAGGTTTGCTGTTAGCCAAGGCGAGTACTCAAACGTTGGGAGCGGGGCGAATCCTTCTACGATGTANNCCAGTTGTTATGACGTATTTCGTTTTGTCGCGTGCAATGTGGCGAACCGGCTGATTCACCCGCACGTAAGCTCCAACCGTCTGCAACAACCGTTTGGTGATCCAGCCATTGCCTTCAGGCCAGGTGATCGGGCCTTTCTCCTCAGGCTCACGCGAGGCAAAGTAGTGAACGCCAGCCCATGCGGAGGTCTCGGCGGCCGTCGCCCCGTAGTCATCCCGGCAACAGTAATTCATGTACCAAAGCACTTGCGGCGAGTCGATAGCGTTTTGCCGTAACCAATCCGCGAAAGAAATCTTGTCCAATTCCGCCGACTTCTCCGACAGGCCCAACTCCATAGGGATGGTGAACGCCCCACCTGTACGATGTGCGCTGAAGAGTTGTTCCAGCTTTGTGAATTGCTCACGGTCACGAGTACTTAGTCCGACTGCAGGCTCAATGCCATCCTGCCACTTGCCGTATGTGAATAGCCGTTCCTGCGGCGCGAAACAGAGATAACGCTCATTCCAAACACCGTTCTGCAACACCCCGAGGTCTTCGAATAGCTCTCGCACATAGACGGCCTTCGATCCCGGCACGGGAACATAATGCCCCGCCCATGGATACGCGCTGACTTCATTCTCACCCGAGCGGGCATTCCCGCCAGCGCTGTCGTTCATTTCCAGCAATACGAAGTCGCGAAAGCCGCGTTTCTGCAGTCGCCACGCGGCACTGAGGCCCGCAATCCCGCCGCCCACGATCACCAGCGAAACTTTCTCTGTGCGCGAGGGTGTCGGAAGCCCCACTCGGTCGCGAATTGCATGGCCCGCGTTGGAGTTGTCATTGACCCAGCCGCCCGCGATCCTGCGATCACTCTTGGTGCTCATGCCGATGAGCGCAGCGCAGCCCAACTGCAGAAACTCACGGCGGGTTTTCAATGGCTGATGTCCTTCCAGTCGTTGTCATACATCCGAACCAGCACCTGGTCATTCAAGTGGTTCGGCGCTACTGGAAGTGGCGACATATCTGGAGGAAACTGGAACAGCGCAGGAATGGTCGCCGTACTCACGAAGCGCAAGCCAGACGGCAGGGAAGTGGGCGGTAGATATTCGTGCGTTCCCGCCAGCACAAATCCCCATTCGCCGAACGACGGCACATAAACATGGTACGGATAAGTCTTCAGCCCGCTTTGCTTCAGCGTCTCCGCAATGCACCAAAACGAATCTCGCGCAAACATTGGAGAAGTGCTCTGCACCACCATGAAGCCTTGATCGCTCAGATGGCGGGCGACGGCGCGATAAAAAGTCGTTGTATAAAGTTTGCCCAGTGAGTAGTTCGTCGGATCGGGAAAGTCAATCACGATAAAATCGAAGCTCTCGTCGCTTTGATCGATCCAAGGAAACGCGTCGGAGTTGATGACGTGCACTTTCGGATCCAAGAAGGAGTTTTTGTTTAAAGCTGTAAGCAGCGAATTCGACGAGAAGATCCGTGTCATCTCCGGATCGAGATCCACCAGCGTAATGCTCTCGATCTGCGGATATTTCAGGATCTCCCGCAGAGCCAATCCATCCCCCCCGCCGAGCACCAACACTCTTCGCGGAACCGGCACCGCCGATAATCCCGGATGCACCAAAGCTTCGTGATAACGGTATTCATCTCTCGAACTGAACTGGAGATGGCTGTTGAGGAAGAGACGCAGATCGTCTTTGAAACGAGTCAGCACAACGTGTTGATAGCGGGTATCGCGCGCGAAGATGATTTCATCTGCGTAGATATTGTCTTCTGCCGCTGCTGTAATCCTGCGGGCGTTCACCATTCCGGTGCACAGCGCCACCAGCACAACCGTCGCCAACACGCGGAGCATCTTTTTCGCCTTCAGCTGGCTCGCGAACAGATACGTGCTCCACAACGCGACCGCCGCATTAATGATGCCGAACAGCATCGCCGAACGGACGAGCCCAAGCTTCGGCACCAGGATGATCGGAAACAGCAACGAAGCGCCCAGCGCCCCGATGTAATCGAAGGTGAGCACGTGCGCGATCGTGTCACGAAAATCGAACCGGTCGCGGACGATCCGCATCAGCAGCGGAATTTCCAGCCCGACCAGCACGCCAATCACGGTGACCAGCGTGTACATCAGGAATCCAAACGCCTGGGTGTAAGCAAATGCGAGAAAAAGCAGCGCCGAGGAAAAACCGCCGATCAGCCCGACCATCAACTCGATCCAGATGAAACGATGGACCAGTCCGCGGTGAATATAACGCGACAGTGCGCTACCAATCCCCATCGCGAACAGGTAACAGCCAATGATGGTTGAGAACTGGAAGACCGAGTCGCCAACGAGGTAGCTCGCCAGCGTGCCGGCGATGAGCTCATAGATAAGCCCGCACGCCGAGATCAGCAGGACCGAGATAAATAAGAGAATCGCCACGCTCTAGTGCACGGCCGCGGCGATGATGATGCAGATCCCAATCGAAAGCGCGCCCACGAGGATCGCCAAGGCCTGGTTGTGTTCGTGAACGATTTCTTTCCACAAGTGATACGGCGTCATCTTGTCGAGCACGATAAACGCCACGGAAAAAATGAAAATGCCGATGAACGCGAATACCAGCGCATTCACGATATTACCGACTGGGATGAGGTTCATTTACTTGCCTCCCGTGTAATGGTGGTAGCTGCCGTACACCGATCGGTACGAGCCCGGATTGTCGCGCACCGAACGTGGCACATTCTTTACCTCGTTCACCGTGCTGAAGCTGTATCCGCGGAACTGGCCGTAGGCCAATAAGCCGAGAACCATGAATCCGTATGCCAGGTAACCTTTACTCATCGCTGCCTCAACTTAGTCTGAACTGTTGTACTTCACTAGCGGATGATCACTCTCTGCCCAGCGCATCTGTTCGAAGTTGAAAGTTCGCCACGAAATCAGCAACGCCGGAAACAACAGGGCGATCAATGCAACCAGGTACAAACTCATCACCGGCACATCGCGTGTGACGGTCACGGAATATTGAATTGGCCCGAATTGCTTTTCCGATTCCGGCTCGACACGAAGATAATATCGGCCCGACGGCACTGATGGAACGTACACCGAGTCGTCGCGCTTTCCTTCGGTCCAGGAACCGTCGGAATCGTAGCCGTGGTAATAACTTACCTCGCGCCCGAAGTCATAAGCCTGGCCCGACTCGTCGTTGATCAACGCATAATTCAAATAGATCCACTGGTTGTTGATGCTCGCGGTTGTTTCCACTTCGATGTTCGAGGTGCGGCCCTTCAACTCGAAAACCGGCGTTACGAATGACGGTTCTTGCCCGGGCGTATTCTGAAGGAAAGCATAATTCTGGCGGAACACCACGTCACGACTGCTAATTGCAGCGTCGGCGATAAAAACAACCAGCAGGGCTGAGACTAAAAGAACGAACGTCAGCCAGATCGCTCCAGCCTTCGCGCCGAGCGGTGACGGCTGATCTTCATACACGCCTATGGGAGCTGGCGGGCTGCCCGGCAGCTTGAAATTTTTCCAGATGTCAGTTCCACTGACGTACTCGCCCAGCGACCAGGTCGTCTCGTTTGCCATCACCTCGGAAGACAGCATGAAGGGAGCACTTACATAGTCGTAACAGAGAGCCTTTTCGTTGATCCGCACTTGCCATGGGAATTCGCCGAGCACAAAAGTCGTGCGCGCCGTAGCGGTTTGGAAATGCTTATAACTCTTACCGAGGTACTGCGCGTGCATGCCATCGGCGGTTGGCAGTCCGGTCACCGGCGCGACGTCGTTCCAGTGTCCGTTGTACTCGGTGAGATAGCGGAACCCCTTGAACGGATTGAACAGCAGGTATTCATGCCAACTGTAATCAATTCCGTCTTCGGTGATCGTTCGCCGCTGGAACCCAATCACCTCGTAGTCGGTGCCGCGGATCTTTCCGCGTGTACCGAGCGGGATCAATGGCCTATCCTCGCCGAGAGCCGCTTCGAAGCGCTGCACGATTTTTAAGTTCGGATCCTTCGCATCGAGGATCGAGTGGCAGTTTTCGCACACGATCGAAACCGCGCGATCCATCGAACGCAACACCAGCGCCGCGCCGCACTGCGGACAATTCAACGCTCTCGTCATCGGCTTCGGCGGAACGGGCGGCGTGCTCATTACCAGCCCTCGAAACTGCGCAGGTTTTTCAGATGCAGGGAATCGAATTCGACCATCTCACCGCGATAAAGCACCGGTTGGTCATCGCTGTAATCGATAGTTGCGAAGTCTCCGCGTGCCGACATGCAATCCGCAAATAGAGCTTTGGTTTTATCCCAATACTGAAACGGAAGCTCGCCTTCCACGCCGCGATAATCTGCTTCCGTGATTGCAGTCACCGTGAACGGAATGGCGTCCCAGGTGTAGTGACCTCCCACGTGCACCGCCGCGGCCGGAGGAAGATCGTTGTGCGTCGTTGCGGTCGTGTAGCAGTATTGGCTCTGCGCATCCGAGAGCCACGCACTCGAACCATCATTCTGCACCACATGCCACTCGTTCCACGTGCCGAGTTCGTATTCGTAGATGATCCGACCCGCAACTGTGAACGCCTTGTTCTTGTAAATCCCTTCGGTTGCGATCTGGATCGGCGAATTATCCGGCGGCAAATCCGCCACCGTCCCGACTTTCTGGAGATCGACATCCGTGCGAATAATGATCGATTTACAGTACGGGCACACCGTCTGGATGCTGCTCGGCCACTTGAAATCCAGTGGCGCGCCACAGTTCGGGCAATTCGCCGCAACGTGCGTCATCGCTCGGCCTCGACAGATTGCGCGATCGAGGCCAAATGTTCTTCGCTGGTCGCATAAGGTCGCAAAATCTTCCGCACTCTCACCTGCGCAGCGCCCAGACGATCCCGCAACTCGTTCTCAAAATTCCAGTCTGTCCGCGGCCGGCAGCAGAATAAATTCAGGCAAAGCGATTGATGTTCCGGAAACGTGTGCACCGCAAGGTGTGATTCCGAGAGGAGGCAGAGCCCCGTAATCCCGCCATTCCCAGGAAACTGGTGCCAACGCGTCTCCCCTACCGGATGCAGGTCGAGGTCCCGCACGATCTCGTCAAAAAGCGACTGCAGAACGGATTCATCGCGCAGTGCGCCCGGTCGGCAACCCTGTGCCTCTACGATCCACTCGATCCCGTGCATCGATCCCTCAACTCAGTAGGTTGCAGCGGATGTTATGAAGTTTAGGCGGTGCTGTCAACGGAATGTCTGCAATGGACTCATTGCAGATTGTGATTAGTGGAAGTCGTGGGATGGAGCCGCGATGGTGTTTAAGTGCAGTGACTGAATTCGCTGAGCGCGCACGTGGATTACGTTGTCCAGGTTCTGTAGCTTTCCCTCCACGATCAGAAAACGCTCGGTGGAAACTACCAGCCGATTCTGTTCATAAAGTTGCGGGCTGATAATCGCGTTGGAAATGCCGCTTTCATCTTCAATGCTTAAGAAGACGAAGCCCTTGGCTGTGCCGGGACGTTGCCGAGCAATCACGCATCCCGCCACACGAACCTGCCTTCCGTTTTCTACCGAACGCAGTTCTTCCGCGCTCAAGATTTTCAGCTTCGCCAGCCGCGCCCGGTAGTGCGCCATCGGATGCTTTCCAACCGTCAGTCCTGTTCCCTGGAAATCCGCTGTTAGCCGCTCTTCCCACGACATGCGCTCCAGTGGCGAATCCACTTCCGCTTCTTCCGCCGATTGCAGCAGCGGTCCCGGGCGTCGGCTCACGCGCTCCACCTGCCACAACGCATCCCGACGATGCCCGGTCTCTCCCACCCAGTTCAATGCTCCGATCCTTGCCAACGCGACCATTTCTTTTCGGTTTAGCGAAGGCACTCTCCGCGCCAGGTCATCCGAAGACGTGAACTCGCCGCATGCTTCTCGCGTGCGAACCAGCATGTCCCCGGTTTCTTTCTTCATGCCGCGTACGTATTGCAGTCCAACTCGTAAGGCCAGCCCCTCGAGGGTGTGCTCCACCGTGCACGGCCACTGCGACCGCTGCACATCGATCGGCAGAACCTTCAATCCATGCCGCTGCGCATCCTTAACCAGCACCGCTGGAGAATAAAATCCCATCGGCTGATTGTTGAGCATTGCGCAAGTAAACGCTGCCAGGTAATGCTCCTTGAAATAGGCGGACGCATACGCGATCAACGCAAAACTCGCAGCGTGCGATTCCGGAAATCCATAGAGCGCAAACGACGAAATGCTCTGCACGATCGCTTCCTGCGTCTGCGGATCGATACCGTTATCGGTCATGCCGCGCCGCAGTTTTACTCCGAGTTCCCGCATGCGCTGCGTGGAACGCCGCATGCCCAGCGCTCTCCGCAGCTCTTCGGCTTCCGCGCCGGTGAAATTCGCAACAATCATCGCCATCCGCAGCAGCTGTTCCTGGAAGAGCGGTACACCCAGAGTCCGCTTCAATACCGGCTCCAGCAGCGGATGGTAATACGTCACTTCTTCCTGCTTCTGCCTTCGTCGCATGTAAGGGTTCGACATGTTGCCAACGATCGGGCCGGGCCGAATGATTGCCACCTGCACCACCAGGTCGTAGAAACGTGTCGGATAGTTCCGCGGCAACGACGCCATCTGCGCCCGGCTCTCCACCTGGAACATGCCGACGGTATCCGCCGCCTGCAGCGTCGCATAGACTTTCGGATCGTCCTGCGGCAGGTGCGCAATGTCCTCTGCACGTCCGTAATGCTGCGGAATGAGATCGACACAATCCTTCATCACCGCCATCATCCCCAGCCCTAGCAGATCGACCTTGATGATCTTCATATCGGCGCAATCATCTTTGTCCCACTGCACCACCGAGCGCCCGGGCATCGATGCCGGCTCGATTGGCACAATGCTGTCGAGCTGCCTCTGGCAAATCACCATTCCGCCTGCATGTTGTCCGAGATGCCGCGGCATGTCCTGAATGCGCTGGCAGAGATCAAGATACTTCGCAATATGTGGATGCCGCGCCTCGAAACCCGCATTGTGGAATTGGTTCTCCAGAGTGTCGTTCGGCCCCTTCCACTCCCAGTTGCTCACCAGCTTGGTAAGTTGATTGAGCGTGTCGATGTCGAACCCCAGTGCCTTGCCCACTTCGCGGGCCGCCGATTTTCCGCGGTACGTGATGACGTTGGCCGTCATAGCCGCGCCCAGTTGCCCGTAGCGCTGATAGACATATTGAATCACCTGCTCGCGTTTATCGCCGGATGGCAGATCAAGATCGATGTCAGGCCACTCGCCACGGCTCTCGCTGAGAAATCGCTCGAACAGCAACTCCATCCCGACCGGATCGACGGCCGTGATCTCCAGCGCGTAGCAGACCGCGGAATTCGCAGCGCTCCCGCGTCCCTGCACCAGGATGTCGTTTTGCTGGCAGTAGCGAATGATATCCCACACGATCAGGAAATATCCGGCAAGCCCAAGCCTCCTGATCAGCGCCAACTCCGTCTCGACCTGCTTCTGTGCGCGTGCATAGAGCGCCGCGTCGCGTTTTGCCCCATAGCGCTTGATCACGCCTTCCGCCACACGCTTCGCGAGAAACGAATCCATCGATTCGCCAGCGGGTATCGGGTATCGCGGAAACTCGTATCCCAGATCATCGAGCTCAAACGTGAGCCGCTGCGAAAGCTCCCACGTATGCGAAATGGCTTCCGGCAGATCGTGAAACAGCTGCACCATCTCTTTGGCTGGGCGCAAATAGCGACAAGCATTTTGTGTCAGCAACCGCCCTGCATGATCCAGCGGAACATGATGGCGGATCGCCGTGAACAGGTCGGCAATCTCGCGCTCCGGTTCATCCGCGTAACGCACGCCATTCGTCGCCAGGATCGGGAGCCCCAGCGATCTCGCGATGCGCAACGCGGCTTGATTCCGCCACTCCTGCTCACGCTGGCCATGACGCTGGAGTTCGACAAAAACATTGGCGCGTCCAAAGATTGCCACCAACCGCTCTATGGTTTGATAAGCCTCTTTTTCTCCGCCACGCGCAAGCGCCGCTGCCAGCGGGCCTTCGTCGCCTCCAGTCAGGCATACGAGTCCATTTGCAAATTCTTCGATATCGGCCAGCGTCGCCGAACCCTCGGCCTTCGAAGGTTCCCTCATCTTCAGCCGGGTTACCATGCGGCAAAGGTTCTGATATCCCGCACGTGTTTCACACAATAACGGCAACCGCACCGGCTCAGCCGGAAGTTGATGTGGCAGCCACGCTGCCGGGGTCAGCCGCTGCCCCAGGTCGCGGACCGCAATCTCGCTGCCCACATGCGCGCGGATCCCATTCGGCTTCGCCGCCAGGTGAAAGCGTGCCGAGCCATACACGCCATTGCAGTCAAGCAACGCCATCGCCGGATATTCGAGTTGCTGTGCGCGAAAAATCAGCGTCTCAGGCAGGGAAGCCCCTTGTAGAAAACTGAACGCGCTGTTGGCATGCAGTTCGATGTAGCGCTCAGTCATACAACGCCTCAACCTGCCACGCGTTCGATGCAGCCTCGCAACTCAACTGGCAACACAGCGGCTTGCCCGTGCGCGAACTTGCCACCACATCCCACTGCGCGCGCGCCCAGCGCTCCGGACCCCACCAGTCCCCACTGCTGTGCCAAGGGCCATAACACTCGCCCACCATGTACTGCTCGCCGCGAAATACGAATTGATGCGGGCGTTCTTTGTAAGTCTGCACATACACCGCTTCCGCCGGACGCAGCACACGCAACCCCACCCGCGCCGGAGCCACGGCCGTCTTCGTCTTCGCCTCTTCCGGCGCCGCAAAATGCCGCACCCGAAATGCATCGCGATGATGCGAGTCCAGCAACTCGGGCGCACCCACGCGTTCCACGCTCCCCACTACCGCGGCCAGCCGTGCCAGCGTTACTTCCAATCGCATCGGCTCCGGAAATTGTGGCGAGAATAATCCCAACTGTGCGCGGCTCGGTCGATTGGTTTCTGCCAAAGCTCGGATCCCTACCGCGGCTGCTACTGGCGGATTCGCAATCAGGTCAAGATGAATTAATTTCAGCAGCGCCTCATGATCGATCGTCGGCAGCACCGGTCGCAACGTTCGTGAATAAAGCGCGCCCCCATCCAACTCACATTGCACGGTCACCGAAACCAGCGCCAGCGCTCGTGAATCTGCACGCACACAAAGCTGTTGCAGCATCGGAGAGAGTACGAACATCACCGAGTCCAGCGACTCCACGCCGGCTTCAAACTCAATCGCTTCTTTCAATTCGAATTCTTGCGTCACCGGTTTCAGCAGGTGCGGATGTTCGCCGCATGCCAGCTGATGCAGCCGCTTACCCTCCTGCCCAAGGCGCGCCACCAGTTCGGTCTGAGGCAACGCTGCCAGCGCTCCCAGCGTATGAATCCCCCACAACGAAAACGTCACCGACTGATCGAGCGTGAGATCGAGCGCATCCACGGGAATCGGCGCCAGTATCTTTAGTTCTTCCCCACTCCCGATTACTTTTGTTCCTACATGCGATTTCGCCCAGCACAGCGCTGCATGTAAGTTGCAGGAAGCTGCAACCGAAATCTCTAGCCCAATTGCTTGCGCCTGCCGAAACAGATTCGCAACAATGTTCTTTGCCGTTCCAAGCAGTTTCTCCGTGCCACTGAGATCCGTTCCAAATCCCAATGCGTTTTCGAAGCGCAGCTCTTCCACACGCGGAGAAAACCGCCCTACACATTCCAGCAATGCCTCGCGTGCCGATTGTTCTTCTGCCGACGAGCGCCGCAACACCTCGAGGTTCTCCAGCACCTCCATCTGCGGTCGCGTCATCCCGCGCTGCACGCCAATGGCATAGCCGCGGGTATTAGCCGAACATACAAATTCTCGCGGTGGTTCGCCCTCCAGCACCGCCACTGCCTTGCGCTGCAGTTCCGGACGCAAACGCAGCAGGGCCTGCGCCGGGAATTCCCGCGCATACACGCACGCATACATCGCGGTGTTCATCTTTCACTCGCCCACGCCGCCGGTTGACCCCACGCCGCCAACGATGTTGCCGGCTTCTTCCCGGCCGTAAAACTCAGGTTGCGATCGCGCACCAGTTCGGCCTGGAATTGCAGCCCGCTCATCACCTGGTGGTTTTCATGGCGCGTCTTCGCCCGGTTCAACCGCAACTGCACCGCTGAACAGCTTTTCGCGCATGAAATCTGCGACAGCAGTAGAAATGTCGATTGCGTACGCTCCGCCGCCTGGCGAAAGCGGAACCACGAAGCCAGCGGCACGCGCAGCGCATGTTCTGGCGACACCGCCCCCATATCGAAGACCACCACGCCGAGTCCGCCTGCCTGCAGAACTAGATCTGCCGCGCGCAATGCCTGGTCCAGTCGCGACCACGGTTTTCCTCTAGCGCGAGGTTTTGCCGCGGCATTTTCCGCGCAGCGCACCCACAACAATCGCGGCAGGTCCACGCCGCAAGCCGCCGCCGATTCCGGATCGAGCGCATCCGCTACATCGATCCAAGCGCACGCGCTGCCCTGTCGCGTCACCTGCGCCACCAGCGATAGCGCAATGCTGGTCCGTCCGGAGCACTCCGGTCCGAACACTTCGCACACCGCTCCTACAGGAAGGCCTCCGCCCAGCAGGTGATCGAGCGCGGCAATCCCCGTCGCCTGCAGCGGTCGTGCCGTGGGGGTGCAGGTGCTGAATATCACGGGCACGCGCGGAGCCAATGCGGATTCGATCTGGGCACGGAGCAGGGAAGCGGAAACCATAAAAGGCAATCCAGAGGAGGAGGAGATGGCAAGGCAGTTTCGCCTTTTCTTCGCCTTTAGATTGCACAACGAGACAGCCGGTTGTCAACGCCCAAAATAGAAAAAGCCCGCGAATTTCGCGGGCTTCCTTGCACCATTTGTTATGCAAAAAGGTTGGCGAGCGGGTTCCGCTCGGCAAATCCCCGTTGATGCCAATAGGGATAGATCGGCGTCCGCTCCGTCGCCGCATCCAGCCGCTTTACCTGTTCCGCGGATAAATTCCATCCAACGGCCCCCAGGTTCTGCCGCAATTGCTCCTCATTCCGCGCTCCGATGATCACGTTCGCCACCGTGGGCCGTTGCAGCAGCCAGTTCAAGGCAATCTGCGGAACCGTCTTGCCGGTCTCCTTCGCAATCTCGTCCAGTACATCCACGACCTTATATAAATCCTCGTCCGCCACCTGCGGCCCCTGCTCTGCCGTCTTGTGCAGCCGGCTCACCTTCGGCAGGGCCTGGTTGCGACGGATTTTTCCCGTAAGCCGTCCCCATCCCAACGGACTCCACACCATCGTCGCCAGGTTCTGGTCGATCCCCAGCGGCATCAGTTCCCATTCAAATTCGCGCCCGATCAGCGAGTAATACGCCTGCTGTGCTACGTACCGCGCCCAACCATATCTTTCGGAGATGGCCAGCGACTTCATCACGTGCCACCCGGAAAAATTCGAGCACGCGATGTAACGCACCTTGCCGCTCTGCACCAGCGTATCGAGCGTGCGCAAAGTCTCTTCTACCGGCGTGAACTGGTCGAAACCGTGCATGTGGTAGACGTCGATGTAATCGGTGTGCAAACGCCGCAAACTTGCTTCGCAGGCTTGTATCAAATGATGTCGCGAAGATCCCAGATCATTTGCGCCTTCGCCCATCTTGAACGTCGCCTTGGTGGAAATCAACACGGAGCCTCGACGTCCCGCGATCGCTTTGCCAAGAATCTCTTCCGATGCACCTGTCGAATAGATATCGGCAGTATCGAAAAAATTCACGCCTGCTTCCATGCAGATGTCCACCAATCGCGTGGCCTCGGCGACATCGCTTGTGCCCCATGCTTTAAAAAACTCGTCCGTACCGCCAAATGTCCCTGTGCCGAAGCTGAGCACCGGCACCTTCAATCCAGAATGTCCAAGCTGTCGAAATTCCATGATAGGCACTAGATGATTGTGCCCGCCGAATCGATGCAGGCTGCAGAATTTGCAGTTAGAATACGGCTCGCAACATCCAATCAATATGTGTGGCCGCTATCGCCTGACGCGAAAAAAGGAAATCCTTGCCGAATACTTCGGCATTGAGCCGCCCGACAACTGGCAGCCTCGCTACAATGTGGCTCCTACGCAGGACGTCGCCGTCATCCGTCAGCATCCCGACGAGCCCCGCCGCCTCGCGTCCACCATGCGCTGGGGACTGATTCCGTTCTGGTCGAAGGATCCGAGGGACGGCTACAAGATGATCAATGCGCGCAGCGAAGGTATCGCCGACAAGGCCGCCTTTCGCGAAGCCTTAAAGAAGCGTCGCTGCCTCATCCCCGCCGACGGCTTCTATGAGTGGCAGAAATCCGGCAGCAAGAAGCGTCCCTTCTGTTTCACCCTCGCCGATGAAAGCCCCTTCGCCTTTGCCGGACTGTGGGAGCGTTGGAAAGATTCCGAAGGCAAACTCGTCGAGACCTGTTCCATCATTACCACCACTCCCAACAGGCTGACGGAAGACGTTCACGATCGCATGCCCGTCATCCTCCATCCCGAAGATTACGATCTCTGGCTCGATCCCGGTTTCCAGAAGACCGAAGATCTCTGCGCTCTGCTCAAGCCGTATGAACCCGAAGCCATGAAGCGCTACGAAGTAAGCCCGCGCGTGGGATCGGTCCAATTTGACGATCCCGAATGTGCGGCTCCGCTGGAACCTTCCACGCTATTCCCCATGTAGTCCTTGCGCGCCGCGCATCCAAGGACTACAACGGTTCTTCCGCATTTTTCAGGAGCCTCATGTCTTATATCCAGTTCCTAGGCGCCGCCGGCGTAGTCACCGGATCGAAACACTTAGTCAACACCGCCAATGACGAATCCGGTACCGGCGGTTTCCAGTTGCTCATCGATTGCGGCATGTTCCAGGGCCAGAAGGAATGGCGCGAGCGCAACTGGAAAGACACGCCGATCCCTGCTCGCGAGATTGATGCCGTCGTCCTCACCCACGCGCACCTCGATCACACCGGCTGGATCCCGCGCCTGGTGAAGGAAGGTTTCAACGGTCCGATCTACGCCACGCCTGCAACCGTCGATCTCTGCGGCATCATCCTGCCCGACAGTGGACACCTCCAGGAAGAAGACGCGGCCTACGCCAACAAGGTCCACAGTTCGAAGCACACCCCCGCGTTGCCTCTTTACACTCTCCAGGAAGCGTTAGACAGCCTCAAACTTTTCAAATCGGTTGATTTCGAGCAGACCGTCGAACTCTCGCCCGAACTCTCCTTCCGCTACGTGCACGCTGCGCACATTCTCGGTTCATCGATGGTCGAACTGACTTTGAAGCAAAACGCCACCTCGAAGCGTCTGCTTTTCTCCGGCGACATAGGCCGCGTGCGCAACACAGAATCCGCTCCCGGCAAGGTGGTGCACTCCGGCCCCTACGAAGGAGAGACCGCGGATGTTGTCGTCATGGAATCGACCTACGGGAACCGCGATCACCCGAAGACCGATCCGCGCCCGGAGATGGCCAAACTCATCTGCGACACCGTCGGCCGTGGCGGATGCGTCGTCATTCCCGCCTTCGCCGTCGAGCGCACGCAGAAGCTCGTCTTCATGTTGAAAGAGATGATGGAAGCGAACGAGATTCCCAGGATTCCCGTACATTGCGATAGCCCCATGGCAATTAAAGCTGTGCAGGTTTTCCTGAAACACACCGAAGAATTCAGCGACGATACCAAGCGGCAGATCGCGCAGTACGGCGACCCGCTCACCTGGCCAGGATTTTATTTCGATACCACCCAACAGGAATCGAAGAAGATCAACGACTCCAACTATCCGCAGATCATCATCTCGTCCAGCGGCATGGCTACCGGTGGACGCATCCAGCACCATCTCGCGCAGCGCCTGCCGAACCCGAAGAATCTTGTTCTCTTCATTGGCTTTCAGGCCCCCGGTACCCGCGGACGCCAAATTAAAGACGGTGAAAAAGAGGTCAAGATCTTCGGACAAATCATTCCTGTCCGCGCGCAGGTCGCCGCGCTGGAACAATTCAGCGATCACGCCGATACCAGCGAACTCCTCGAGTGGCTGCACACCTTCAAGGCTGCACCCGCCCAAACCTGGTTAGTCCACGGGGAACCTGACGCCGCACAAAAACTGCGCGACGCCATGATCAAAGAGTTGCACTGGAACGTGAACATCGCCCAGTGGATGCAGAAAGCGCCGATCCCCGGCAGTTGAGTTACTTGATCTGTGCCGGCACAAACTCTTCCAGCACCGCCTTGCGCATCAGGTCCGGTGGCAACAATCCCTGGGCCAGGATGAAGTCGTGATACTTCTTCTGGTCCAATTTCTTGCCCTTCGCGGAGAGCGCCTTCTCCGTCTCTTCGCGCAGCGCGATCAGCCGTGTGTATCCGTAGAAGTAGCTGTTCGCCTGCCCCGGCGCGCGATAGGTAAAACGCTCCACTTCCTCCTGCGCGAAAGCGTGCGACAACATCACTTCCTTCTCCAGCACGCGGTACGCTTCCTCGGGTGTCACCTTGCCGCTCTGCAACTCTGGGTCGAGAAACGCCCGCGCCGCGCGTTGTAGCCTGAGCTGCAGTGAAATCAGCTGACCTTCGAGCGGCATGAACGGTTTGATCAGGTATTCCGAGTACAGTCCCCAGCCTTCGGCGTTAGTACTATTCATCGCATAACGCACTCGCGCCAGCGACACCCCGTTCTCCAGCATCGAATCGAACTGCAGTTCATGTCCTGGACGCGCTTCGTGCGCCGTCAGCGTCCACGCCGCTGCATCGAAGGCGAAATCGTCATACTGTTCCTCTTTCTGGCCGGCCCCCGCTGGAATATTCAGCGGTAAAACAAACTCTCCGCGCTGGCCGGTATTGTGCAGGAATGGTGGAGGAACCATGTGCGGTGCCGGTTGTTGCGCTGTCTCTGCTGCCGTCGCAATTCGGATCTTCGCCGGCCGTGTGGGCAAGCTCACGATTTGCTGGTCGACAATGATTTTTTCAATCTGCTTCAACCTGTCTTCATAGAACGGCAGGATCGCATCGCCCATCAGTTGCTTCTTCTTCAAATCGCGGATGATGTCGCGATAATCACTCGACGGCAGCTTGCGCTCCTTCGCGATCTGCTGCGCCACCGTCTTCATCTCTCCCTGGATCTCAGTGAACGACTGATGCGCCATCGCCGCCAATTTCTCCGGCGCAATGTCCACCCCGTATTGTTCGAGGTCGAGAGAGTAGCGTTCAGGCGGTTCGCGGAAATCCGTACGCGCCTTCGGCAGCACCGTCGCGCGCACCCATTCGTCGTAATCGGTCAGTTGTTGTTTCAGCTTCGCCAGGGGCTCTTCCCAGCCGGTTAAATTATGTTTCTTCATCAGCGCGGCGATGCCCTCGATGTAATTCGAGTTCCGCGCCATCTCCGTCTCGATCTCCATCTTCGCCGGGTAGATGACGCCGGGCTTCGCGATCTGCTCTTCCGTGCGCTTCTTCAGGATCTCCGTGATCGCCGTGTAGCCCGGCTCCAGCCCGGCGTATTCGCGTACCCGCAGCACCGCCGCCGGACGCCGCTGCTCCGGTGTCTGGTCGTCAAGCAGGACCCGCAACCCGCTGAACACATATTGGCTGGCGTTGAAAAACGGAACTTCGTGCGCCCGCGCGAAATCCTCTTCTCGGAAGTTCAACCCCACGCGGCGGATCATGATCTCAAGGTCTTCTTTTACCTTCGGATCACGCTCGCTGCCCAGCGCGGCCTTCAACTTCTCGAGCACTGCCTGATCTTCGCCCCGCTGTGCGTCTTCATCCGCCAGCGTAGGCTGTGCGATCTTCGCGTCATACTCCGCCAGCCCCTGCTGGGAACCTGCTTCCGGCCGGTGTTTCAGCGTCACGTCGATCAACTGTTTCGCGTACCGGTTGCTGGTCGCAACCCACTCCGGCTGGGACTCTGCCTTTTGTCCAAACCCCGACGCACTCAACAAACAAGCAGCAATCAGCAAAGAACTCAAATTCCGCAAACCACCCTCCAAAAGATGACGGCTCAGTAAATCATGCAGCAATCCAAACGCGCAAATGTAGGAAGTCCGCCGCATCTCGCAGCTTGAGTTCAGGAACTCGCCCCTGCCTCTTAGCTGGGACGAACTCCACTATCGCGCTCTTGAATCCGCCAAGATCGTATGTTACTGTGCGTAACACTATGGACGGTAACACTACGCATGACCCTGCTGAACTCGGCGAACTCGAACGGGGAATTTTAGAAATCGTCTGGAAACGCGGCCGCGCCACCGCTGAAGAAGTGCGCGAAGATCTCAAGCGTCCGCTGAAGGAATCCACCATTCGTACCGTCTTACGGCGCCTGGAAGAGAAGGGCTACTTGGAACACGCGACCGTGAATCGCACCTTCTTCTATCGGCCCGCCGAGTCCCGGCAGCGTGTCGCAGGCCGTGCGGTCCAACGGATTGTCGATTGGTTCTGCGAAGGCTCCGTCGAAGACCTGCTCGTCGGCATGGTCGATTCCAAGGTCATAGGGCGCGCCGAACTGGAGCGCCTGGCCCGCCGTATCTCAGCTGCGAAGAAGGAGGCGAAATGATGATGACGATCATTTTGGAAGCTGCACTTCGCGCTCTTGCGCTGGCATTGGTCGTCGCCCTCGCGCTCGGGCTGCTGCGCGTCAAAAACGTTCCTGCGCAACGTGCTGCATGGACCGTCGTTCTTCTGTCTGCAATTGCCATGCCGCTTCTCATGCGCTGCACCTGGCTTCCATCGCAGCTAACGTGGATGCCTACTCTCCCCCTCCTTAGAGAGGATGCACCGATCACGCCGCAAAATCAGGTGACGAGCACCGTGAGGTTCTCCAATCCGTCGTCGAATCTTCGTATCGTGCAATCGCCGCGACAAACGTCAGCAGCGCCAACGCCCCAGAAGATTCCGAGCAACGGAGCCACGTTCTCAGCACGCTTCATGCCTGCGATCCCCTTCATCTATTGCGCGGTCTGCTTCGCTCTCATGCTTCGTTTGTTTACCGGGCTGATCACTGCGACGCGCCTCTGGTCGAAAGCGAAGCTCGTGTCTGAACTCTCTACCTCGGGAGTTCAGGTGCGCGTCAGCCAGGCGGTCCATTCGCCCGTGACCATCGGCTCCGGCATCGTTCTTCCCAACAGCTTCACTGAGTGGGACGCGGAGAAACTCCGCATTGTACTGGCGCATGAGCGTGCACACGTCCGTCAATTCGATTTCTATCTGCAATTGTTCGCCGGGCTGTACACCGCGGTCTTCTGGTTCAGTCCGTTGGGATGGTATCTTCGCCGCAAACTTTCGGATCTCGCGGAAGCCATCAGCGATCGCGCTGGACTGACCGAGGCCCCCACCCGTTCCGCCTATGCGGAGATTGTTCTTCAATTCGCGGCCCTGCCGCGCCGCACCACGATTGGAGTTGCCATGGCTCGACCAGGAAATATTTCTCGCCGCATTGATCAGCTCTTGAATGAAGATCTCTACCACACCGCTTTCACCGCAAGCCGTCGTCGCGCTTGGCTTCTGTTCTTATTCCTGCCGTGCATTGTGTTCGCCACCAGCATGCTGGTTCGAGTCCCGTCTGCGCGCGCCGAGGAAAAGACAACCTCCAGAACAGAGTCGCCGTTCGGAGATTTCGCCGATCGCAAACCCGACGCGCCGCTCGCGCTCGTGGCACAGAACTCTGCGCCGGCTCCGATCGCTCCCGAGGCTCCTCAATCCGCTACCGATGACAATAGCGTAACGGTTCAGCATTCGACCACGAACCACAAGCACCATTCCAATGCCTACGCCTACGGTTTTTCCGACGGCGATTCCTACGCCATAGTGGACGGCGCAGATAGCAGCATGACCATTTCCGGCAATTGGAATTCGGACGACATGAAAGCCGCGATCGACAAAGCGCGCCGCCAGACGAATGGAAAATTTTTGTGGTTCCACCATGACGGCAAGGCGTACATCGTCACCGACCCTGCGGTCCTCTCGGAAATTCAGGCTCTGTATAAGCCGATGGAAGATCTCGGACGTCAACAGGAAGAGCTGGGAAAGAAGCAGGAGGAGCTTGGAAAAGAACAGGAACGTTTGGGCAGCTTGCAGGAAAAGGCCACCACGCCCGCTCCCGATCTCACCCGTGAAATCGCCGAACTGAATGAAGCGCTCGCAAAACTCCAAGCCGCCAAAGGTAAGGAGTTGTCACAGGAAGAGCTCGCCAATCTTCAAGGGCGAGTCGGAGATTTACAGGGCAAATTGGGTGAAATGCAAGGCAAGATCGGAGAGAAACAAGGCTCGTTTGGCGAGGCACAGGGCCGTCTCGGCGAGCAGCAAGGCAAACTCGGCGAAGAACAGGGGCGGCTTGGCGAGCAGCAGGGAAAAATAGCGAGGGAAGCCGATCGCAAAGTTCACGGCATCATCAAGGACGCACTCAGTAGCGGAAAAGCGCGTCCGGTGGAATAGCGAAGTGGAGCTTACTGGTTCGTGAATTCCACCAGCAGTTGCAGTCGGCTCTTCGCTTGTCCGCTATCGATGGCGTAAGCCGCGAGCGGAATCGCGGTCGCAATCGAATCCGACTGCCCGGCGGCCACCAGCGCCGCCGCTGCGTTCAACAAAACAACGTCGCGTCGCGGGGAACGCTCGCCCTCCAGGATCTTGCGGATGATCTCCGCATTCACCTGTGCGTCCCCTCCTTCCAGCGAACTCAGCGCCGCACGCTGCAGACCAAACTCTTCCGGCGCGATCTCGTACACGCGCACCTTGCCGTTCCGCACTTCCGCAACTTTCGTCGGCCCCGAGATGGTGATTTCATCCAGCCCATCGTTCCCATGCACCACCAGCGCGCGCTTCAGTCCAAGCTGTAACAGCGCTTCCGCAAGTTTCTCCACCAATGCGGTGCTATATACGCCCACCACCTGGCACGATGCATTCGCCGGATTCGTCAGCGGACCGAGCAGATTGAATACCGTACGAAGCTTCAGTTCACGACGTGCCGGTTGCACGTACTTCATGGCCGAATGCATTGCAGGCGCAAACAAGAATGCAATTCCGACCTTATGTAAGCATTCCGCTATGCGTTCCGGCGGAAGGTTGATGTTCACCCCGAGCGCTTCCACCACGTCGGCCGATCCGCATTTCGAAGTCACGCTGCGATTGCCATGCTTCGCAACCTTCACCCCCGCGCCTGCAACCACCAGTGCTGTCGCGGTTGAGATGTTGAAGGTCCCGCTCGCATCTCCGCCGGTTCCGCAGGTATCGAGCAGGGCATCTCGTTCCGTGCCACTCACGTCGAGCGCAGAATCGCGCACCATCAACGGCGTTGCGGCCGCCCGGATCGCCTCCGCAAACCCCACGATTTCCTCTACGGTCTCGCCCTTCATCTGGAGCCCCACCAGCAGCGCCCCGATCTGCGCATCGGTCGCTTTGCCGGCAAGCACCTCTGCCATCGCGGCGCGCGCTTCTTCGCGCGTGAGGTCACGGCGATGCACCACGATCTGATGGAGGGCGTCGGCAATCATGCTTAGCGCGCCGCCGCCTGTAGTTTCTTCCGCAGGTCGGCCTTCCAGTCTTTTGACAACTCCGGAAGTTCGGAAAGTTCGCGCAGGTCCGCAAGTTCGCGATCCCGCGAGTAGTTCACGTGCGCCGCTCGCGCCACCGTCCACTTCGGCTGAGGACGCGCAACCAGCTCCACTTCCTCTCCCGCCGTAATCTTCCCCTCGCGCAGTACGCGGATATACCAGCCCGAACGATGATTCTCTCGGACCATTTTCACCAGGTTCGGCATTGCCCATCGACGCGCCAAGGTTGCACACGGGCCGCGCGGCTGCGAAACCTGCACCTCAGCCTCGCCCATGCGGTACACGTCGCCGATGCATACATCAGTCTCATCCTGCCCCTCGATGCAAAGGTTCTCTCCGAATCCGCCGGGTTCCATCGGCAGCGAGAGTTCTTTCCGCCACTTCGCGTAATGCCAAACCGAATAACAGAGGGCCGCTTTTTCCGGGCCGCCGTGGAATCGTGGGTTGGCGACGCGGTCTCCCTCGAATCCGGTTCGCGTGCGGAATACCGCCCCGTTCGCCGGTTTACGAAAAATGGCGGTGATCCACTCTGCTTCGCCCGCCAGCGCATGGTTTTCAGGGCGTCCTATCAACAACTCACTGATCCGTGGATTCATCACATCCTTAGGATACGACACGGATCGCTATCTTCATTTTCCTTGTTTCGCGAAATACGCCCTCCACGGCTGCCAATAATAGGTTCTCCATCCTTCCGTCACGCCGCGATGGTCGTGCTCCGGAACATTCGCGTGCACCAGGTCTACCCTCCCGCCCTTGGCGGTCTTGGTGAACGTAATCACCAGGATGGAATCGCCATCGGAGTCCTTCCAATGATCGGCCCGCCACGCTTGCACGATCATTTTGTCGGGCACGAGCAGAAGGTTCTTGCCCTTCAAAGCTCCATCGAACGCCGTGAATGCCGCCCCCACTCTGCTGCCCAATTTTGCCTTCGCGCCCGTTGCGGCCGTGTGTTTCCGCGAATCTATGTAAGTCTCGTACAGCCTCTCGGGTGAGACTTTGAATTCCACCGATTGTTGAATTGCTTTTGTCATGGCGCCTCTCTACCTCATGCGTGGCGCGCAGCGTATCCCTCGCTGCCGCGAACGTCAATGCTTGATTCCCACCAACCGGGCACCGGGCCGGTTTACTCGCCTCCTTGCGGGGTTATACAATCATGAGTTTCCTACTGTAATTCCAGCAGTTCAGGGCTGTTACCCAAGTCTCGCAAAAGGGATTTAAATCATCAGCGGTGCCACACGTTCGACAGTGCCCGCCTGTAATTCAAGAGCTCATCATGAAAATTCACGAGTACCAGGGGAAAGCAATTCTCCGTAAGTACGGAGTGGCCGTCCCACGCGGTGAAATGGTGACCACGCGCGAAGAAGCCGAACGCGTGGCCAACGACCTATTCCACGATGGCGCCAAGGGCGTCGTTGTTAAAGCGCAAATTCACGCCGGAGGCCGCGGCAAAGGCGGTGGCGTGAAGATCGCAAAGAGCGTCGACGAAGCCGGACAGCTTGCCGGCAAGATGCTCGGCATGACGCTGATCACTCACCAGACCGGCCCCGAAGGCAAAAAAGTCCAGCGCCTCCTCATCGAAGAGACGCTGCCTATCGAACGCGAACTGTATCTTTCCATCGTCCTCGATCGCGCCGTCGGCAAGCCTGTCTTCATGGCATCGGCTTCGGGCGGCATGGAAATCGAAGAGGTCGCGGCGAAAGATCCCAACGCCATCATCAAGGAATGGATCGAGCCTGGCCTCGGTCTCGGCGCCTTCCAGGCCCGCAAAATCGCCTTCAAACTCGGCCTCAAGCCCGAACTCGTCAACCAGGCCGTCAAGTTCATGCAGGCGCTGTACAAGGCCTACGATGAAACCGACGCCTCGCTGATGGAGATTAACCCCTTCATCACCGCCAGCGACAATCGTCTCTTCGCGCTCGACGCCAAGCTCAATTTCGACGACAACGGTCTCTTCCGTCATCCCGACCTGAAAGACCTGCGCGACATCACTGAAGAAGATCCGCTTGAAGTCGAAGCCAGCAAGTACGGCCTCAACTACATCAAGCTCGACGGCAACGTCGGCTGCATGGTCAACGGCGCTGGTCTCGCCATGGCCACCATGGACATCATTCAGTACGCCGGCGGGATGCCCGCCAACTTCCTCGACGTAGGCGGTGGCGCCAACGCCGAGCAAGTCACGCACGCCTTCGAGATTCTGCTGAGCGATAAGAATGTGAAGGCCGTGTTGATCAACATCTTCGGCGGCATTCTGCGCGTCGATACCTTGGCGACCGGCGTCGTGCAAGCCGCGCAGCAAACCAAAATCCAACTGCCGATCGTGTTGCGACTCGAAGGAACCAATGTCGAACAGGGCCGCGAAATCCTCAAGGCCAGCGGCTTGAACTTCATCGTCGCCGAGACCATGAAAGACGCTGCCGAAAAGGTCGTTGCAGCCGCGAAGGGAGCACGATAAATGAGCATTCTTGTAGATCAAAATACGCGACTCATCGTCCAGGGCCTCACTGGGCGTGAAGGAACGTTCCACGCCAAGGCCTGCGCCGAGTACGGCACCAAGGTTGTCGGCGGCGTGACACCCGGTAAGGGCGGCACTACGCATGAAGGCTGGCCGATCTTCAACACTGTGCAGGATGCCGTGGAGAAAACCGGCGCCAATGTCAGCGTTATCTTCGTTCCCCCACCGTTCGCCGCCGACGCCATCATGGAAGGCGTTGACGCGGAACTCCCGCTCGTCGTTTGCATCACCGAAGGCATTCCCGCTCAGGACATGGTGAAGGTCTGGTCTTATATGCAGGGCAAAAAGACTCGCCTTATCGGACCGAACTGTCCCGGCATCATCTCTCCCGGCAAGGCGAAAATCGGCATCATGCCGGCGCGCATTCACAAGCAGGGCAATGTCGGCATCGTCTCCCGCTCCGGCACGCTTACCTACGAAGCTGTGCACCAGCTCACAGTTCGCGGTATCGGACAATCGACCGCAATCGGTATCGGTGGCGACCCGATTATCGGCACCAACTTCATCGATGCTCTCGATCTCTTTAATAAAGATCCCGAGACCGAAGCAATCATCATGATCGGCGAGATCGGCGGCAACGCCGAAGAGAACGCAGCCGAGTTCATCAAGGCCAACGTGAAAAAGCCAGTCGTCGGCTTCATCGCTGGCCAGACTGCGCCTCCCGGACGCCGCATGGGGCACGCCGGTGCAATCATCTCCGGAGGGAAGGGAACTGCCGCTGAGAAGATGAAGGCCATGGAAGCCGCCGGCATTCACGTCGTCAAATCTCCAGCATTGCTTGGCGAGATGCTGGTGCAGGCTGCCGGCGCGATAGCAAAATAGGCTTATTGGTTTTGGTGAAGTGGGCCTCAAAACCCGCGTCATTCGAAATTGCTGCAGTTTTTGATTTCACGAAGCTGGGTAAAGCGGGGCTTCAGCCTCGCGTTCCCGCTAAATTTAATTTCGGGGCTTTAGCTCCTGAGGACAATCCAAGCATGAAGACTCTGCAACGCACTCTATCTATCATCAAGCCCGACGCCGTCGAAAAAGGCGCGGAAGGCGACATCATCAGCACCCTGCTGAATAACAAGTTCCGCATCCTCGGCATCAAGATGCTGCAACTCAACAAGTCTCAGGCGGAAGGCTTCTACGCCGTCCACTCCAGCAAACCTTTCTTCAACTCGCTCACCGACTTCATGGCCAGCGGCCCGATCGTCGTCATGTGCCTGGAGAAGGAAAACGCCATCGCCGATTACCGCAAGCTGATGGGCGCTACGAACCCGGCCAACGCGGAAGAGGGAACCATCCGCAAGAAGTGGGCCGAGAGCATCGAAAAGAACGCCGTCCACGGCTCAGACGCCGACGACACCGCGCGCTTCGAACTCTCCTACTTCTTCGCCGGCTACGAACTCGCGAAGTAGCGTCGTAAATGTGGGTGCCCCACCCTTGCCCGGTCAGGACAGGGTGGGCTCGCATAAACCGTCCGCACTGTTAAGGATTACAAGACAGGTGAAGGGGCACGACTTCAGTCGTGCCGTTACCGCATCAGAGTAGTTGGGCTTTGGCTCCTGCAGGTTGCGATGGGACCACGACGTGCCGGAAACGCCATGTTCACCCAAACGCAGAGGTTCACGTCCCCGCTTCGATCTGCGATACTCAAGCGCGAAGCCCGTATCGCTTCTAAAACCCAGGATGAAATCCTGGGATGAGAATTCGCGAACGACCCATTCCGACGAGGGTTTTTACCCGAGGAGGCCAGCCGCATGCCACACATTCAAATCACCTGGATCGAAGGCCGCACCACCGAACAAAAACGCAGCCTCGTCACCAAGCTCACCGAATTAATGGTTGCGGAAGCGAGCGCTAAACCCGAGTCGGTGACAATTGCCTTCGTGGATGTTCCGGCAGAGAGCTATGCCAGCAATGGCATGCTGGTCGCGGATAAGCGGAAGAAATCCTAGATCCTCTCCATCAACTTCCGCGCAAACATTTCCCCCGCCGTCTCGTTCGCGCCGAAATACAACATTGGCTCGATAATTTCCAGTTCCATCAGGATGAACCGTCCCTCGCGCACCACGCCATCCACCCGCGCGTATAACAATTCCACATCCACGCACGCCAGCACCTTGCGTGCCTGTTGAATCAATTCGTCGGAAGGGTGCTCTTGCGACCACGATCCGCCATGCTCATCCTGCACTCGAAAATCCCCGTCCTTCGGTCGCTTAACCGCCGCATGGCTGAATTCGCCTCCCAGGAACACAATGGACCACTCGCCCCGTAAAATCTCCGGCATGAACTTCTGAATCATCATGTCCCGCGTGCTCAGTAGGGAAGCCAACTCCACATCGTGTGAATCATCCTCGCCCTGTGAAACCACCCAGGTGTGCATCGAAGTCCCGGAGATGGTCGGTTTCACCACCGCCTTCTCCCACCCGCGTTCCGATAGAACCCGCTGTATCGAACACGACGAACCGCGTTCGCACCAGAACGTCGGCGCAATCTCCACCCCACGCTGCTCCAGATCGCGCAGATACTTTTTATCGTGATTCCACCGCACAATCGGCAGCGGATTAAACACCCGAAGCTTGAGTCGCTCGAGCCGATCGATCCACTCCGCAAACTTCTCCGGATAATAGAAATAATCCCAGCAAGACCGAATCACGATCGCATCGTATTGCGTCCAGTCCGCGGAAGGATCGTCCCACACCACTCCGTCCACGCGCACACTGCGCCGCTGCAGTGCCTCAACGGCCAGCGCATCGTCCGGCGCAATTCCATTCAGTTTTCGATAGGTAACGAAGGCGATCGTAGGCACGGCAGCTAGGCGACCGGCTCCATCAGGAAGGTCTCGGTGCGGCGTCCCAGCGAATGCAGGGTTTCCTTTGCGATCTCCTGGAAGTGCGGCGAATCGCGATGCGCCTGCAGCGCCGCATCGTCGTTGTACTGCTCGTACACAAAGAACGTCCGCTTGTCTTCGCGGTGCCGATGAACGACGTACATGCGGCACCCAGCTTCTTTGCGCGATGCCGCAGCCAGCCGTTCAAAGGCCTGCAACATCTCGTGTTCCTGCCCCTCGTGCGCGATCCAGGTTACAGCCAGTACGACCATCGCGTCTCCTTGTACAAACTTGGGTAAAGCGGGGCTTCCAGCCCCGCGTCAAGCTCTGCCGCAACTGCGGGGCTTCAGCCCCCGGGTACTACTTGCCCAAATGCTTCAACCCCAGCGACGACACAAACGCGTCCGTGTAGATCGTCTGCTCACGGTCTGGCCCCGTCGACAAAATCCCCACCTTCGCACCCGACTGCTTCTCCACGAATTTCAAATACTCCTTCGTGCGCGCCGGCAGTTTGTCGTACTCGGTAATCTTCGTTGTATCGGTCTTCCATCCCGGCAGCTTGGTATACACCGGCTCTATTGTGTCGTAGCCGCAGCCCTGCGCCGGCATCTCTTCACTCTCTTTGCCGTTGATTTTGTAGCTCGTAGCCACAGGAATTTCATCGAGTTCATCCAGCACATCGAGCTTGGTGACAACCAGCCATTCCGTGCCGTTAATCATGTTCGAGTAGCGCAGCAGCGGCAGGTCAAGCCATCCGCAGCGTCGTGGCCGCCCGGTCACCGCCCCAAATTCATTGCCCTTCTTGCGGATCGCATCGCCCGTCGCATCATGCAGCTCCGTCGGGAACGGCCCTTCGCCTACTCGCGTGCAATACGCCTTGCCCACGCCAATCACCGTGCTGATCGAAGTCGGCGGAACGCCCGTGCCGATCACCGCTCCACCCGAAGTCGCACTCGACGAAGTCACGAACGGATACGTCCCATGGTCGATGTCCAACATCGTTCCCTGCGCGCCCTCAAACATCACGCTCTCACCGCCATTGATGGCTGCGTTCAGCAGCACGGCGGTGTCCGCCACGAACGGTGCAATCTTCTCCGCCGCCTGGGCATACTCGTGGTACATCTTGTCCGGATCGATCGGCTCGGCATTGAACAGCGCGTGCACGATCGTATTCTTTTCCTTGCAGGCATTCTCAATGTGCTTTCTCAGCAATGAGGAATCCAGCATGTCCGCAACCCGCAGTCCGCGGCGTCCCATCTTGTCTTCGTAGCTCGGACCGATGCCGCGCGAGGTCGTGCCGATCTTCACCCGCCCCGGCGCATTCTCTGAAGCCAGTTCCACCATGCGGTGGTAGGGAAGGATCACGTGGGCCCGATTGCTGACAAACAGATTGCCGTCGATCTGTACCCCCGCATCCCGCAGGCGCTGCACTTCGCTCAGGAAGGCGATCGGATCCAGCACCACGCCATTGCCGATCACGCCACGGCAACCAGGACGCAGCACGCCGCAGGGAATCAGTTGCAGCACAAACTTCTTGCCGCTGATGGTCACCGTATGCCCGGCATTGTGTCCGCCGGCATAGCGCGCTACGACCCGAAAGTTTTCCGAGAGAACGTCAACGATCTTTCCTTTGCCTTCGTCGCCCCACTGGGCACCGATCACCACGGCTGTCTTGCCTTTACTCACCATGTACTCCAGGACTGCAAATTTTCGCGGATCGCCTGGCAGGTGGTCGATTACTTTCGCGCAGGCGCGCGGTGCGGCCATATATGTGCCGCAGCTTCTGCACACAGAAGCCCCACTTTCGTTAGCGCAAATCGAAGACTTAGGATTGGGATCCGGGACGGGCTGTGTACAAACAATTTTACCGTGATGGGGCACCTGTGAGCAATGAAACCTGCCTCGTTTTACCGTCCCGCAACTCCCAACCACAATTGGAACAATCCGAATCCTGCCAATCCAACGCTGGAAACCGCCACCAGCGCCTGCGCTACCCGTAGTCCCGAACTCCGCGCGAAGTCAAAAAGTAGCACGATCAAAATCGTCGTCCCAATCAACGCCCCGTAAAATCCCAGCCCCACCGCCACACCATTCCGCGGTGCCGAGTGCCATCCCCGCAGCAGCATCGGCCCGAGTACTAGGCTCCATCCAAGATACGGATTCGGGTTCAGCAGGTTGATGACGGCAGCTTTCCACACGCCGTGCACCGCATTCGATCGCGCGCTTTCTTCTGCCGCTTCAAAATGCCGAAAGGTGCGCCACGCATCCCATGCCAGGTACAGAACAAACGCTCCGCCCAGCAAATGCAGCCAGCGAATCAAGGCATATGGAATGCGCGTCAGGATAAACAGCATCAGGGCGACGATCATGGCATCGCTAAAGAGCGGCGCAAACGTTGCCGGTAGTGCCTGACGGAAACCATGTCGCAGCGTAATCGACATCAGGTACGCATTCAGCGGCCCCGGCTGCACTCCCGCCGCAAAGCCATACGCCGCGCCGGCAATGAAATAGATCCACATGACCCGCGCCCTTTGTACCAGAACCGGCCGTCGCAAGCTAACATAGAGAGAAGCTCATGCCCGAACTTCCCGAAGTTGAAACCGTTGCCAACGGCCTGAACAAGCGGGTGGCTGGCACCACCATCGAATCCGTATGGATTGGCGAAAAACGCCAGCCGCTCAAGTCCACTGCCCGCGCCATCGCCAAAATGCTCGAAGGTGCTCGCATCAAAGTTGTGCGCCGCGTCGGCAAACACATCGTCGCAGATCTCGAAGAGGAAACCGGCGATCCTCGCGGCCAGTGGATCATCCACCTCGGCATGACCGGCAGCACCCTGGTTGTCGATCCCGCCGCCGATCTTCCCAAGCACACGCATCTGATTGCGAAGCTCTCGTCCGGGAAAGAAATCCGCTTCGTCGATCCCCGCATGTTCGGCAAACTGGCCGTCACTCCTACCAGCAAACTCTTTGCCGCTCCCGGTCTCGAGCCGCTCCAGGTTTCCTTCGACGACTTCCAGCGCCTCTTCCGTGGACGCAATACTCCCATCAAGAGCGCCCTGTTGAACCAAAAGCTCCTCAGCGGTGTCGGCAACATTTACGCCGACGAGTCTCTCTATCGCGCTCGGATTCGTCCTCGCCGCAAGGCGAAATCCTTGACCCGAGCCGAACTCGCGCGCCTTCATGAAAAGCTAGGCGAAGTCCTCCGCGAAGCGGTAGAGTTAGGCGGTTCTTCCGTGAACGATTACGTCGATTCCGAAGGCAACGAAGGCTTCTTCCAATTGCGTCACAATGTCTACCAGCGGACAGGAAAGCCGTGCCTCGTCTGCAAAACGCCCATCAAACGATTCGTCATAGGTGGGCGTAGTAGTCATTATTGTCCCGAGTGCCAGAAATAATTCCTGGGCCATAGGGTTCTGATTGCCAGATTTAAAACGTTTCAGCGACAATAGTTGTGCTGCAACGACGAAGCTTGCGCCGGACTCTCCGGCAACCTGCGAGGATAAGAAAGTCATGTCTTACTCGATCGGTGTGGACCTCGGCGGTACCAACCTTCGCATTGCTGCCGTCGACGAGAACGGCACCCTCCTGGAAAAAGTCACCCTCGGCACCCAGGTGCAGCGCGGCCGCGAATTCGTTATCAGCGAGATGACCAGCGCCATTCAATCCGTCACTGAGAAATACAGCGCACGCGGTGAACTTGTCGGCATCGGCATCGGCGTCCCCGGCTTCATCGACATGGATACCGGCACCGTTCGTGAGTCGCCGAACCTTCCCGGTTGGGCCGACTACCCGGTTCACCAGGACATCGAGCGCCGTCTCGGCACCAAGGTCATTCTCGAAAACGACGCCAACGCCGCCGCCATGGGTGAGAAGTGGCTCGGCGCCGGACGCGACGTTAATGACCTCTGCATGTTTACCCTCGGCACCGGCGTTGGTGGTGGCATCATCCACAATGGCCGCGTCTGGCACGGCATGAAAGGATTTGCCGGTGAGATGGGCCACAGCACTGTCCAACCCGAAGGTCACGCCTGCGGTTGCGGAAGCCATGGCTGCCTTGAGCAATACGCATCTGCCACGGCGATCGTACGCATGGCGAAAGAAGCTGTCGCGAAAGGCATGTCCGATGCAATGGCGAACGCCTCTCGCCTCGACGTCGAGTTCAGTTCGAAGGTCGTGTACCAACTCGCGATCCAGGGCGACAAGGCCGCGCAGGAAGTCTTCGATACCGTCGGCCGCTCGATCGGCATCACCCTCGGCACGTTTGTGAATGCCCTCAATTTTCCCATGTACGTCATCGGCGGCGGGGTCGTCAGCGCATGGGACGCATTTAGCCCGGCCATGTTCGATGAGCTTCGCGTGCGCTCGTTCATCTATCGCATCACCGCACCTGAAGCCGTGAAAGCCGGTGACAAACGCACCATCGTCACTCGCGCCCTGCTCGGCAGCGATGCCGGTCTCTTCGGTGCTGCCCGATTGCCGATGCTGCTAGCCGAGGATCGCGCAAGCCGCGCCACTTACTAGCTCCGCAAAAACTTCTCTAGTTTTGCTATTTGGGTAAAGCAGTCATTGCGTAAAGCGGCGCTTAAGCGCCGCGTCCCGCCGCACCCGAGACAAGGGACTTTAGCCCCCGGGGCAGGACGTCCTTTAAAAAGCCTTTATCGGCTGCTTTCTCGCGAACTTACCGCACCGGTTCTTTCGCCAAAACTTTCTGCAACGCACGCAGAAAATTCTGGTTCTGCTCCGGATTCCCGATCGTCACCCGAAGTCCCTTCGGGATCCCCCAACCGCCCAGTGGACGCACGATCACTCCCGCGCGCTCCAACGCTCTCGCAATCCCGGGGGCATCGTCTTCCACTTCGAAGAACACGAAGTTCGCCCACGTCGGGACCACGTGCAGCCCCATCTCGCGTAGGCCCTTCAACAGAACTTCAGCGCCTGCTGCGTTGTTTTCCACGGTGCGTTTCAGGTGCTCGTCGTCATGCAAGGCCGCCATCGCCGCCGCCTCGCCGATACTCGTCGTCTGGAACGCTGTGCGCACCCGCGCCAGGTAACTCATCAGTTCCGGATCGCCGATCCCGAAACCCACGCGTACCCCGGCCAGTCCGTGTGTCTTCGAGAATGTGCGCAGCACAATGACCTTGCGCCCCTCTTTCACATAGCGCACCGAGTTCGAGTACTCCACTCCGCGCTGCTGCGCCAGGTGCTTGGCAAAGTCGTAGTACGCCTCGTCGAGCACCGTAACCACGCTGTCAGGAACGCGCTCCAGGAATCGGTCCATTGCCTTGGCGTCGAACATCGTTCCCGTCGGATTATTCGGGTTTGCCAGGAACGCCACCCGCGTCCGTTCATCGATGGCCGTCAATATTCCATCGAGGTCGAACCCATCGTCTTTCGTCGGCACCATCTTTAGCGTGGCGCCTGCCCCGCGCGTTACGATCGGGTACACGATGAACGTTCGCTCGCTGGTGACCGCATTCAATCCCGGCGACAGCAGCGTCCGCCCAATCATGTCGAGGCACGGCGTGGACCCCCCCGTGACCAGTACGTGATCCGGCGTCACCCCTTCGTTCTCAGCAATTTTCTTCGCAAGTTCCGGTGCGCCGTTTTCCGGATAGAGGTGCACTTCGCGCAGCGCGTGTTCCATCGCTTCAATCGCACGCGGCGATGGCCCGAACGGATTTTCGTTCGAGGCCATCTTCGTACATTTGATTCCTGTTTCTTCTTCCGCCTGCCGCAGCGGCTTGCCAGGCACATAGCTCGCCAGCGCGCGAATGTGCGCGGGAACCATCTCTTCGTACTTCATCGCCTATCCTTGGGTTTCCGGAACGGACGCTTGGGAGCGCTGCCGCCCGGGCCTTTGCGCGGACCTCGTGGCCCCCGTCCCCCTGATTCTAGCTTTCCGGCGAAGCGCTTCGCAGTCTTATCGACGAATTCCTGTGACCGAGGTTCTTCCCGTTCCCGAACTGGCCGCTCCGCACGTGGCCCGCCGTCCTTGCGAAATCCACCCGACTTTTTGCCGAATCGATCGCCGGTGAAGGGACGTCCCGAACTCGGACGCCGCGCTCCACCAAACCCGCCTTCTTTGCGCTCCCCACGCGGTCCTCCGCGATCGTCGCGCTTTCCACGAAACCCCGTGCCGGAAGAGGGCTTCCCGCGAAATGCCGGCCGTTCCGCCCCTCCTTCGCGTGGTGGCCCGCTGCGCTCAAACCGCTTCGACCCGCCAGCCGAACGTTCGCCACGCTCCGGCCGCGCGCCAAATTTCGGCTTCCCGCCAAACGATGGGCGCGCTCCTCCCCGCGAGGGAGGACGACTCCCGCGAAACTCTCCATCGCCCGCAGGCTTCGCACGGAATGGTCGTTCACTGCGTCCTTCACTGGAAGCAAACCTTGGCTTGCTGCCGAACGCCGGACGCGATCCGCCTCTCACCGGTGGCCGCCCAAAACTCTTGCCCCGCGACTCTCCCCCCTCCGTCGGCTTCCCGCGAAATGGTCGCTCTCCACGACTACCACTCGACGAGAATCGCCCCGCAGAAGCAGGTCGACCTTCACTGCTCCGACGCACCGGCGGTCTGCCAAACTTCGGCCGCTCCCCGCGCGCATCGTCAGGACGCCCACGAAATGCAGGTCGCTCACCGCGCGCATCATCAGGACGCTTACGAAATGCGGGTCGTTCCCCACGCGAATCATCTCGTCTACCGCGAAATGCTGGGCGTTCTCCATCGCGCTTCTGAAACTTCGGCCGCTCCCGATATTCTCGTGGCGCTTCCACTTCGCGCGTTCCGTCCGCACTGAATCGCGCCGTGCGCGTCCGTTCTTCACGCGGGCTCTCAAATTCTGAACGGTCTTTGTACGATCCCTTTTGAAACGCAGCGCGCTCACCCGTGCGTCCTCTGCTGAAAGCCGGACGTTCGCCACGCCCACCCTTCGGCGTCCTTGGACGCTCATCGCGTGCCCGAGGTGCTTCATGCTTGCCTTGCGAAGCTGCTTTCAGCCGCACGATCTCCGCCGGGTTCAGCAGACGGAACTCGCCATTCTCCACGTCGAGCTTCAGCGGCCCATATTCCACACGCTTGATCTTTTCCACGTGATGCCCAATGAAGTCGAACATCCGCCGGATCTGCCGGTTCCGTCCTTCATTCAGCGTTACCTCGTACCACGGGTTATCGCCTTCACGCGAAAGTTCGATCTTCGCCGGTGCGGTCTTCACCGCGGTCGAACGTCGCTTTTCTCCGCCGAACTTTCCACCGTCGTCCGGAGCCGCGTGAATATGCCCCTGCTCCGCAGGAAGCTGCACTCCATCGCGCAGTTCCTGGATCTGTGCGTCTGTCGGCTGTCCGCTGACCTTCACTAAATATTTCTTGGGCACGTGCGTCGACGCATGTGTCAGCTTCGCGGCGATGTCGCCGTCGTTGGTCAGCAGCAGTAACCCTTCGCTGAGGTAATCGAGGCGTCCCACGGGATACACTCGCGCCGGTATCGCCTTCACCAGGTCCATCACCGTAGGCCGGTTTTCCGGATCGGTGACCGTGGTGACGTAGCCCTTCGGCTTGTGCAGCAGCACGTAGACAGGATCTTCCGCGCGCAGCGGTTTTCCATCGACGCGGATATCGTCCACCGCGGAATCTGCCTTCGACCCCAATTCGTTTTTGATTTCGCCGTTGACGGTGACCCGTCCGGCCGTGATCAGTTCTTCCGCTTTGCGGCGCGACGCGATGCCGGCGCCGGCAATAATTTTCTGCAATCGTTGTGACGACATTTGTGGGCCTTTACGAATTCTCGATCGTTGAGCCCTGGACCTCTGACGTGTCTGCGGTGGATTCGCTCTTCGCTTCTTCCCCCTGGGCGGGTTCCTGGTTATCGGCGGCCTGCTCTGCAGGCTCAGCCTCTTGAGATGCGTTGGCGTCTCCCGACGCTTCTGCAACCATCTCATCTTCTCGGGCCATCATCGCGTCATCCACGCTTTCGGCTTCGTTTTCGGGGGTCTTACGCTGCGCGTTTTCAGCTTCGAAAAGCACGCCCTGTCCGGCATCTCCGAGCTTTTCAAACTCTTCCATGCTCGGCAATTCATTCACATCTTTCAAACCAAAGCGCAGTAGGAATTCTTTCGTCGTCTTGTAAAGAATCGGACGTCCGATCACCTGCTTACGTCCCGCCGTCGTCACCAATTTCCTATCCAGCAGGGTAGCGATCACGCCCGAAGAATCAACGCCGCGAATCTCGCTGACCTCCGGCGCTGTCACTGGCTGCTTGTAAGCGACAACGGCCAATGTCTCGAGCGCCTGCAGTGAAAGTCGAATAGGCGGCTTCAAACTCTTCGCAAAGTTGACGACCACATCATGGTGTTCCGGCTTGGTCGTCATGCGATAGCCGCCTGCAATCTGCCGAATCTCGATCCCACGCACGTCCGTCTGATAATCGGCGACCAGCTCCGCCAGCACGATGCGCAACTTCGCTTTCACCGCCGAGAGTTCGGGGTCTTTCACTTTCTTCTTTGACGAAGTCTCCGGCGCGGAAACTTCCGCGCTTGCCTCTGCCGCAGCTTCTGCGGGAACTACTTCCGTGTTCTCGGAGGCTTCCGCTTCTGCCAGTTCGTCCGCCGCCACGATCGCGGCATTCGACGCTTCGTTCGCGAGTTCCGCGACTACGATCTCCCGGAGCAGCACGGCCATCTGGTCCACGGTGACCGGTTCTTCCGCGGCGTAAATAATTGCTTCGAGTTTTCCCTTGAGTGACATTCCTGTTCGTTACCTTCTTGTGCTTCGTCTCACGACGGTGCGTCGGAGTGTTGCTACTTCCAGTCGTCCCGCACGGCGCTTTGTTCGGCCATGATGTTATCGAAATTCGCGTGCTTCTTGATCACCACATCGCTGAACACCGCATCCTGCCGCGCCAGCACCGCCTGCAGCCGGATCAGCTCCAGCAGCGCGAGAAACGCGCACACCAGCGCATTGCGGCTGTTCAAATGCTTCAGCAACGACTTCAGCCGGATCGGCTTATCTTCCAGCGACAACCGACGATGCACGTACTGGATCATCTGCCCCACCGTTACAGCGTCGTCCGAAACGTCGAAGCTCGGCTTTGACTTCGCTCGCTCTATGATCTCGCGGAAGGTCTTTACCAGGTCGATGACGTCGGCCGCCATCTCCGGCTCCGCGCCTTCCGCGTCCTTGAACTCTTTCAGCGACGGATTCGTCAGCACCGCATCCTCAATCTGTTGCTTCTGCAAAAGCATTTGCGCAGCGGTCTTAAAGCGCTCGTGCTCCAGCAGTCGATTGACGAGTTCCATGCGCGGATCGTCTTCCGCTCCCGCTACTGCATCCGGATCACGCGGCAGCAACATCTTCGACTTGATATGAATCAGCAGCGACGCCATGTAAATGAATTCGGCCGCCACATCCACATCGATCGTCTTGATGTGCTCCGTGTACGACAAATATTGCTTCGTGATCTTCGCGATCGGAATGTCGTAGATGTCGATGTCCTGCTTACGCACCAGGTCGAGCAGCAAATCCAGCGGCCCATCGTAGATCTGTCCGACGGTGATCGAGAAAGCGGAATCGTCACGCTCCTGCTGACGTTTCGCCTCCGCCGCGGTAGGCGCTGCACTCGCCTGGGTTTTGTTCTCGACCGGTTCTGCCATCTACTTCGTACCTGCCATGGTGGTCTGTTTAGGCGGCTCGTAGTCGTGCGAGAAGTTCATCGCTTCGCGCGCCTCCGTCATCGTCTTCTCGGCCACCGCGCGTGCTTTCGTCGATCCCGCCTCGAGAATCTCCCACACCATCTTCGGATTGTCCTCGTACTTCACGCGGCGCTCCTGCATCGGCGCCAGCACGCGCATCACGCTGTCCGCCGCCCATCCCTTGCACTGAATGCATCCAATGCCCGCCGTGCGACAGCCCACATTCACTTTCGCAAGCGTCTCCGCATCGCTGAAAATCTTATGCAAATCACCCACCGGACAAATATCTGGATTGCCAGGATCGGTGCGTCGCACCCGTGCAGGATCGGTCACCATCGTCTTCAGCTTTGCCCGCACGTGGCTTTCCGGATCGCTGAGCAGGATGCTGTTTCCGTACGATTTCGACATCTTACGGCCATCGGTCCCCGGCAACTTGGCAGCCGGTGTCAGCAACGGCTTAGGCTCTGGGAAAACATGATCGCGCTTCGGATCGGCCGCATTCGTCCCAACTTTGCGCGGATAAAATCCATTAAATCGCCTTGCGATCTCGCGGCTGATCTCCAAATGCGGCACCTGGTCTTCGCCCACCGGTACATACTGGGCCTGGTAAACCAGGATGTCCGACGTCATCAGCACCGGGTAACCAAGAAACCCGTACATACCGAGATCTTTGTCTTTGATATTTTCGCGCTGCTCTTTATAAGTCGGCACCCGCTCCAGCCACCCCAGCGGCGTGATCATCGACAACAGCAGGTGCAACTCGGCATGTTGCAGCACATGCGACTGGATGAACAACGTCGCCCGTTCAGGGTCCAGCCCCGCCGAAAGCCAATCCACCACCAGGTCCACGCAGCTCTGCTTTACCTCGGAAGTGTCGGCATAGTTCGTCGTGAGTGCGTGCCAATCGGCAACGAAGAAGAAACACTCATACTGCTCCTGCAATTTAATCCAGTTCTGCAGGGCTCCGACGTAATGCCCGAGGTGTAACTTTCCCGTGGGACGCATCCCACTCAACACGCGTGCCGTACTTTTTTCGATATTCGTCATTACGATAAGAAAATCCGGTCGACCAACGCATACGCAGGCCGGAACAAGAATCCGAGAAAGTTGAAATACCAATTCGCGATGAACAACAGCATCAGGCCGTAAGTTCCAACTTTGTCATAGGTGTCCAACGCGGATCCCCGCAGCATGTGTCGTAGCACGTGGCTTCCATCCAGCGGAGGTACCGGGATCATGTTAAAGATCGCCAGTATCACGTTGATCTCGACCGAGAAAAACAGCAACAACACTAAGGGCTCCGCTGCCGCACCGGGCGCTCCGGGACCTTTCGTTATTAAGTAGACCTTGAGAATCACACCGAAGATCAATACCAGCAAAATGTTGCTGGCAGGTCCCGCCAAGGAAACCAGAACGTCATCGGCCACCGGGCGTCTGAAATTTCGCGGATCCACCGGCGTGGGCCTCGCCCACCCGATAAACCCGATTCCCGACAACATTCCGATCAGCGGTAGCAGCAGCGTGCCGAACGGATCGATATGCCGCAGCGGATTCAGCGTGATGCGGCCCAGCATTTTCGCCGTAGGGTCGCCACAACGCGCTGCTGTCCACGCGTGTGCCGCCTCGTGGAAGCTGATTGCGAAGAGAAATGCGACCAGTTGGAAGAAAATCTCGCCTACGCGCTGAGACATGACCTGCTTCGATACTAACACGCGGAAGTGGCGGAATTCCGAGGGTTTGCCCTGCGCTTAAGGGCCAAACTACCGCTGCGTAATCGTGATCTGGTGGTCCCCCACGATCGCAGAATCGATGCGGTCCGGCATCCCGAACGTTGTGTCCAGGTCTGCCTCGGGATACTTCGGTTGCAGGTACTTCTCAATGAAAAATTCCAGGGCCATGCGCGGGATTTCCAGTCCATCCAGCGACACCGATTGTACCTTCACCGACGCACGCCCTTTGATCCCCATGAGTTGTGCCGTCACCCGCACCGTGTGCACGCCGCTGAATAGCGCAAGCATCGGATTGCTCGATCGGTTCTTGGCCGTGACTTTGTCGAAATCTACCTGGCCTGACCCATTGACCACTGCCGGCTGATCGTCGATCTTCACATCGCTTACGCCGTCCGGCCACTTCACTCCGCCCTCGGCGAAGAATGCATTCATCTCGGCGTCGGTAAGCACGGTCACGCGTCCCGCTCGCGATGCGCCCGCGTCGTACGCGTCCATGGCCGCGATCTTGCGATCCGCGCTTCGATACTCGGCGCTATGTTGCGCGTTGTTTTGGGCAGTGGCGGAGGCCACCAGCAGCAACAGGATAAATCCGATCTTCATGGTTTCAACGCGGCCTCGGTGGCAGGAGCCTGTTGCACCTCGGGTTTTTCGATCGTGCCCGAGAGCGCGAACGCATGTTGATTGTCTGTCAGTTTGAAGTTCAATTCGCGCGCCCACGTGGCTGTCCCTTGCAGCGTATAAACCACGTTCCCCGACTGAAGTTTCGCGTCGTTAAACACAAAGTTTCCGTCGCGTAGCTCGATCGCTCCCTCGAACTTCGTCACCTTCAGCGTACCTGCCTTGTTGTCCAGTCCCATGCGGCGCAGGGTTCCATCGCGCAGCGAAAAGTCGCCAATGCCGCTTGCGGAACTTCGCAGGTCGCTCCGCGACATTCCTGTCATCTTGATCTGATAGTTTAAATCCGCCGTTCCGGTCGCCCAGGGATCCTGCATCGCTGCTGCCACCAGCGAAAGGTTGGCATGTGCGAGTTTTCCCTTTCCCGCGAACACGGGTTTCGATCCAGAAAAGTCCGCTTCCCATTCTCCACTGTGTTGACCGCCCAACACGTCCGCGTGCAGGTTCGTTACGGTTGCATGTTCCGCGGCGATCTTCACTCCGCCGCTTACATGTGTTGCCACAATCGATCCCAGTTTCCAGCGTTCGATTCCGAAACCACCCACCGCCTCGGCGCTCGGCAGCGGATTCGCTTTGTCTTCCGGATGCGGCATGAAAAAGTTGTACCAGGGGCGGCTGCGTAGCTTCGGATTGAATAACTGGTTCAGCCGCTCCGGTGAGAGCTCGTCGGCATGCACCGCGAACTTAATCGGACAAGGCGCGCTACAGTTGCGAAGCACTGTAACCGATCCCGTGAAGTTCGGACCTTTCGCAAAACTCGCGGCCACATTCTGCAGCGTCAGCGACTTCGCGTCGATGGTCACCAACGCCGAACTGACTTGCATGGTCTCGATGACCCCAGGAATATCCGCCTGCGCGTTCTTGACCTGTGCGATACCTGTCAGCGTCGGTGCTTCAAAGCCTGTCCAATGGCCCTCTACGCGAAAGTCGAGCTTGGCTGCTCCATTGGCCGCAACTCGCGGTGTTCCGATGCCCAGCGCTCGTGCTACCTGCAGCGCGCGCGCTAAGTCCGCATCGCCAGCGAAGCCGATGGTGAATCCTCCATCGCTGACCACAGCCTGCGCCGAAGTAGGAGCAATCGCGCCCAATTGCAGACCAAATGCCCCAATCGCCAATCGAAACTCATCTATCTCTTCCGCCTGTGCTGATGTCGGCCCAATATTGGCATGTCGCATCACCCGCTTGGTTTTCTCCGCCGTTCGCGGCGCGATCTGGTAATGCAGAGCGCCGATCGTCAGGTCGGGGCCAAGTGCCTGCGAATGCAGCACCAGTTCCTCCGTCGTACCGCCACCGGACCACATCGTTTTTTCTGAAGCCTTACGCGCCTTGAATGCGAAGTCTGTCGTTCCTGTGGCGCTCAGGTCTTCCGGAAGGTCTCGTTTCGCATGACGTACAAACCCCATCACGCTGTTGAGCGACACATTGCGGCCCACCACATTCAATTCGTAGAGCGGACCACCGAACCGCTCCACGGTGCCGCTCAATTCCACCGCGCCTCCACCCACTGGCCCCTTGCAATCCACGTCCGTTAACTTCTCTTGAGCGGCAGAATAATGACTGGTGCAGTGCGCCAGCAATCGCATCGTGCCGCCTCCACCAAAAATGTCATAGCGCCGAAAGTCATCCACCCGTACATCGCTGGTAAGCGCCAGGTCCGCGGGCGTTCCCGCCCCGACGATGCTCAGCGTCGTCGAGCCCCGCCAGCCGCGGTCGCGTCCCGTGAGTAGCTTCGTCATCTGCCCCAGTTGCCCGTCACGCCAATTAATACTGATCTTCATCGGCGTATAGCGCAGGGTCGAGTTTCGCTGGAACGAGCCTTCCATCTTCACCGAGCCCGTATCCGTTACCCGCGTGTCCACGCGAAACGGGCGCGCCTCGAGCCGCATGTTCCAAACGTTCTCCGCCTCCAGCCACAACGCGAAGTCCGCTTCGGTAAACGTGAATGCTCGTTTTTCCAGCCCGGATTTGAAATTGATTCGCCCGCCCGTCGCCTCGATGTAAGGGAACCGCCGCCGTTGGCTTTCGAAATGAGCCTGTGCGGTTGGTGCGGTTGGAATCTGTGCAGTGCGTGAAAGCAGGGTCTCGAGATTCCAGCGCCCGTCGCTCGCGCGCACCAGGTTCAAACTCGGATCGGTCAAGCTCAGCCGCGCGATCTCCAGTCGTCCGCGCCACAGCGAACTCAACCGCAGGTACGCCGTAACTTCATCCGCGTGCAGAAAATATTCCGCACTTATGGAAGGATCATCCCCGACCTCAACATTGCGCAGATCGAATCCCGGCTGTGGCAGCAGTCGCAATTCAACATGGCCTACCGTCACCGGTCGACCGACTGCCGCACTCAGGGAACTTGCCACTTCCGAGCGATAGCGATTGACGTTAATCAGCGGAGGTAAAAAGATTCCGAGAAGAATGCTGACGACGATCGCCAGCATAACCTTTCTCGGGCTGCGCTGGGACATCAGCGCACCAGCCTGAACATCCGCGACCATCGCGTCTGGTCGAAGAAATGAAGCACGATGTGGAAGATGAAACTAACCCGGTCCCCGATGTCCTGCTTGCTGTACTGGTCCGCCGGTGTGTCAAACGACCAATAGATAAACATCGGACGCCCGATCAGGTTTTCTTTCGGAATGAATCCCCAGAATCGGCTGTCCCAGCTGTTCTCGCGGTTGTCGCCCATTGCGAAGTAGCTGTCCTCGGGCACCACCAGGTCGTCCCCCTGGATATGCGAACTCAGCGTAAGGTGCCACTCCTGCGTCAACGACACCGAATCATCCGGCGGCACGGAAGGGAAGTTCATCGCATACGGCAAGTGGCGCACGTTCGGATCCGGATCTTCAAACTTGTACGGCTCGTTCTGCGCCTGTCCGTTTACATACACCACCCCATCCCGCAGGTGGAGCTTGTCGCCCGGCAGTCCGATCACGCGCTTCACCAGGTAAAGCCCCGGTTGTGCCGGCGACACGAACACTACGATGTCGCGATGGTGCAGCTGCTGGTAGGGAATCAGCGGCATCCACTTCGTCTTGGGCGCAAGCAGCGCGCGGTCCACGAACAGATGGTCGCCGATCAGCAGGGTCTTGATCATCGAGCCCGAAGGGATCTCAAACGCCTGCATGCAGAACGTAATAATGAATAGTCCGGTCACGAGCACCACCGCCATCGACGAAATAAATTCGGCGGTCGTCTCTTTTTTCTTTTCCGGCTGCGAAATTGCTTCTGTTTTTTCGATCGTTTTCGGGCTCATAAGGGACTGCAATCTCTACTGCACCAGCCGCACAACGCGCTTCCAGCGAATGTCCTGGAAAGCATGTTCGAAGCGCACGGCCAGATTCAAAAGTTTATCACCCAGGCCCGTTGCCGGCGGTTGCATCTCGCCCGCACGCATCGAGAAGTAGATCAGCAGCGGACGCCCCACCACGTTCTCGCGCGGCACGAATCCCCAATACCGGCTATCCGAGCTGTCGTCGCGATTGTCACCCATCACGAAGTAACAATCCTGCGGAACGATGAGTTGCTTGTCTTCCATCAACCGGTGAAACTCAATGCCCCAGTGCGCATCGATGTCGAACGACCACCGCGGCCCATCGGGGAAATTATCGCGATACGCGTCGAACGGCTTGCTGTACACCACGTAATTTTCATCGAGCGGCACGCCATTGATATAGACGCGTTTATTGATCAGCCGTATCCGGTCCCCCGGCAGTCCAATTACCCGTTTCACGAAGTACATCGACGGATGAACCGGGTAGCGGAACACCACAATCTCCTTCCGCTTGATCTTCTGGTAGGGCATGAACAGCCGCCCCCACCCAGTGCCGAAGTGCGCCTTGTCCACCAGCAGGTAATCGCCGATCAACAAGGTCTTCTCCATGGACTCCGATGGGATCGTGAACGCCTGCACGATGAACGTGATTACAAACACGGCGATCGTGATCGTCCCCATCAGCGACTGGATTGTCCCCAACGTCCCCGAGTCCACTAACTTTTTTTGCTTTACTACAGGCGCGGCGGGAGTTGCCGGTGGGGTTGGTTCCAACTCCGGGATTTGCCCGGCGGGCGCTTGTTCATGCGGTTCATTCATTCGGATAGCGCCGGCTTCGGGGTCCCTGCCGATTTTTTCGCTTGCGGCGTGGCTTTTTCCTGCCCCAGCGATTCCACATATTGCAACGCATGTCGCGCCGCCGTCTGTTCGGCTCGCTTTTTCGTCGGCCCTTCCGCTCTCCCCACGAACTCCGGCTCCTCCGTGGAATTCCCGAACACCCGCGCCTCGATCGTGAAGGTTTTGCGGTGCTCCGGCCCTTCTTCTTTCACCAGCGCGTACACCACTCGTTTACGTCCTGCGGCGTGCGCTTGTTCCTGCAATGCAGATTTGTAGTCCGTAACTGGGAGTTCGTCTCCGTGCTCCAATTCAATCCGTTTCAACTCCGGTCGCAAGATCTCCCGCAGGATGAACTTATGCGCAGCTCGCAACCCGCCGTCCTGGTAGATCGCCGCTATGACTGCTTCCAGTGCATCCACCAGGATCGCGCTCTTGTTGCGTCCACCGCTGCGTTCTTCGCCGCGTCCCAGCCGAAGGTATTTGCCTAAGTCGAGATTGCGCGCCGGTTGCACCAGGTGCCGCGCGCTGACGAGATACGCCCGAAGCTTCGAGAGCTCGCCTTCCTGGAAGTGGGGAAAGCGCTTCACCAACTCCTGGCTGGTCACGAAGGCCAGCACCGAATCCCCGATGAACTCGAATTGCTCGTTGTCCATCGGATCGCCATCCGCATGCGCATGATCGCGCAGTTCCCGCGCGTATGAACTGTGCGTTAGCGCTCGCTCCAGCAGTTCCGGGTTCTCGAATTTGTGGTCGAGCGCCTTCTCCAGCGCAACGGTCTCGCGTGTCTTCGTCATGGGTAGTGCCGGATCATCGATCCCGTCGATTGCCGAAATTTTAGATCCGCAATGTTATTGCGCGGTTGGCGCAGGCGTAGCCGCCGGGGGTGTGCTTCCGGTCAGCTTCTGCAGCCGCGTCTTCTCCTGGGTTGCCAGGTTCTGTGCTTCGCTGCCCGCTTGGTTGTATTTAATTGCCATCTCCGTGGCTTCCATCGCCTCCGGATATTTCTTCTGATTATCGAGCGCGATCGCCAGTCGCAGGTAGAGAACGCCGTCCGGCTCTGCTTTGTTGACGTCCAGCCCCTTGCGGAAGGCCGCTTCCGCCGCCGGATAATCCTTCTTCAGCATCGCCACCGTGCCTTCCGTCTCGTAGGCCATTTGCGTGATGCTGTTCTTCGCCGCCTGCACTTTTTCCGGAGGCGTGTTCGGCGGAATCGCCATCCCCGTATCCACGTTGTCGATGGCGCGCTGCGCATCTTTCGCCGCTTCATTCAGCCGGTCATCTTTATCGAGATCGGTGTCGCGCGTCGATTGCGCCAGCGACAGCGCCACCATTACGTTCGGAACCGGGTCCGTCGGATCGATCGCCAGTGCCTTCCGGCCCGCTGCAATCGCCCGGTCCGTCGCGCCCCCATTGCGATACGTGTTCATCAGCGCGTTATACAGCACCACTCGCAAATCGCTGTTCGGAAACTTCTGCGCGAAAGCGTCCGCCGCCTGCTCCATCTGGGTTGTGTCGGTTTTCGAAACTACGTCCTGGTAAGCCTTGAACTCTTCCTGCGTTTTCGCCTGCGGAGCACCCTTGGTGTGTCCTGCCGGCATCGGCGAATTTGGAACCGCATTCCCGTTGGCCGGTGCCGATTGCTGCGTGCCCGTCTGGGCCGGAGGCGTAGAGGTGGTATTCGTCTGGGCGGCTGCAAAATTCGCGGCGGCAAGGCTTGCGATCAATAAGAATGCACGCTTCATTGTTCCGTTCTCCGAGCTCCCCCGCGTCATGCAGGAATAGAAATTATTGCGACTGCGGATGTTTCACCGCTGGCGCGTAAGGCGTCTTCATGCCTCGTTCTGCCGCTGCGGTTGTGTCTGCTTTCGAGTCGTTATCGGCCAGTGCCGCATTGTATTGCTTGAGTGCTTCTTCCCGCTTGTCCTGAATATCGAAAATCCTTCCCAGGTAGATATGCGACCACGCCCGCGTGCGCGCATCTGTCCCGCGATCGAGTGCCAGGTAGAAGTAGCTCTTGGCCCCTTCCATGTCGCCCTTCATCGTCGCTACCCGCGCCAGCAGGAAGTAAGCTCGCGCCGCATCTTCTTCGCGACCCTCGAGCACTTTATCTGCAGCCTGCTCCGCGGCATCCGTATCGCCCTTGATCAACGCCTGTTCGCCTTGCGTCAGCAGCGTTTCCTTGTGAAGAACAGAAGCTTGCAACACTTCCGGAGCGGCATGCTGGCTGAAGGTGATCGACCGCGCGTGCTTGCGCTCGCGATCCACGTCAAGAAAATGCAGCCAGTCCGCGTAACCTTGATCCAGTCCCTGGTCGCTCTTTTCGAACCGCACCAGTTGGTCGTAGAAGTATCGAGTCAGCACCAGCCCTTCGCTCTCCGACTTCGCTACCGCTTCCTCGCGCAGGTTTTCCTGGCCTTTTTCCACCGGCAGGGTGCGCGCCTCGATCGCCTGGATCAGCGACTCCGTTACCAGCAGCGTAGGGTCCCGCTTGAAATCGTCACCCACCGGCGCATTCTGGATGGACAGCAGCAGCGGGCGAATGCGGTTCATGTCGCCCCCGCGCTTATAGGCCATCGGATCCAAAATGAAGTGCAGATACGTATGGCGGATTTCCTTCATCTTCAAATTCGCCGCCGACGGCGAAACGATGAAGTAATAGTCATTGCCGTAGTTGCGTGAGTTTGCCAGCGCCGGACCGATCAGTGGCTCCAGGTACACCGTGTACGAACGTCCCGCATAGCCGCTCAATTGCAGCCTCAGGTATTCGTCCGTCGATTTGATCATCTCGCGCATCGGCTCGTGATACCGCGCGATCAACGCATCGTACTGCGGCTTGTTCTTCAGCCAGATGGCGTGCAGGTTTGCCTCTTCATACATGCGTTGCAGCGGGGAAACGATGCCCAGCACAAACGACGCGTCCGGCGGCAAATCCGATTCCGGCATCTTCGTTCCGAACTTCGGTGGATCATTCAACAGGATTCCCAGCGACAAGTACGCTGAGATCGTGCGCGGCGTGTCTCCCGTTTGGTGGTCACGGTAAAACGAGCAAACATCTTTCTGGACTGCCGCTGCCTTTTCATTGTTCGCCAGCGCAGCGTCCACTTCGCCGCGAACTTTGGCGCGCACCGGAGCCGAGGTTCCCACCTCGTCGTTGTAGCCGCAGTTGTTCACCGCCGCCATCAGCGCAAACAGCGCCTCGCTGCTGTCGAGCGTAGCTTTGCTCTGCGGCTGTTGTGCCGCGACCGGCGCCCACAAGGCAGCCATGACTAAGGATGAAATCGCAATCCGGTGAATGAAGCCCAGGACAGCCCCCTGCTATGAAGAATCCAGCTCGTTAGACGCTGGCTACAAGTTTACGGGGGGGCCGCTCCGGAATCAAACGATGAAATCAGGCCGCTTCGCGCAACACAGAGAGGCGCCTCCGCAGGCCCTTGACCGCCGATTTTAGATCTGCCTGTTCGCTTTGCAAAGCTCGGCGTTGCTGACGCGATCGGCAAGATACATAAAGCGTGATCATGCTCTGGTCGAGAATCGATGCCGCCCGCACCAGTAAGCTGTCCAAACAAAAAGCGCCGGGTATCCGGCGCTGTCGAGATAACGCTATGTGAGTCTATCCCTTCACCTGGATGTTCGAGAACGAAAGCACCGCCGTCCCCGCTGTCGGCTGTCCGAACGCAGTCGCTGGCTTGAAGGTGGTAAAGATCAGCATGTTCTTCAACTCTGGCGTCAAGTCCTTCGCTTCGCTTGGACCCGAAAGCACCCGGTAGTCCTGCACCCGGCCGTTAGCGTCCACGTAAGCTTCCACCACTACCGAATCGGCATTCACAGATCCCATGTTCAGGCCGAACGGTGAGAAGGAAATCTCCGGCGGTGTGTACAACATCGTTGGTACATCATTCGCCTGCCGCATCGCGGTCGGCACCAGCAGTCCAATCAGCAGCCCAAACACGATCACTGCCGTACAAACGCCCGCTGCTGCAGGAACCATGAACGCGTTGAAAAGGTTCTCCCAGCGTACCTGCAAGCTCGTCCAAATCGTACGTCGCGATGCTGCCATCTCTTGCGACAACGCTACCCGCACCCGCAGCGCGAGATCGGGCGGTGCCTGCTTGCGGCCCGCGGCAGCAATCAACTCATGCGTCCGGCGCAAGTCTCCAAACTCCTCGTTGCAGCCTGCGCAAGTTCGTAAATGCAGCTCGACCGCCGTCCTCTCGTCCCGAGGAGTGGCGCCGTCGAGGTACAACGACAATAGCGGCCTCGTATCGGAACACTTCATAACTGAACCTCGATCCCCTTCGTGCCTTTAGGGCGTGCTGCCGCCTTGGTCGTCGGCTCACACAGCCCAAGTTCGGGGCCCATTTCTTTTACATAACGAGACAGACGCTTCTTCAGCGCCTCGCGCCCACGTACTAGTCTAGATTTCACTGTCCCCAAAGAAGTTTCAGTAATCTCTGCTATTTGTTCGTACGACAACTCTTCTATGTCACGCAAGATTACTGTAGTTCGATACGGCTCTTGTAGGTTCTTTAGTTCCGTGTCTACTTTCGCGCTTACTTCCGAATGAAACACACTCTCGAAAGGTGACTCCGCATCATCCACCAAGGTGTCTTTCAACCCCAGCGGATGGATGTGCTCTTCCGTCTCCCGCTCCGCTTCTATCGACGTCTCTCGGCCTCTATGCCGGAACCACCACCGCCGCCGGTTCGAAGCTTCGTGCAGTGCGATGCGATAGATCCACGTCTTCAAGCTCGACTCGGCGTTGAATCGCCGAATCCCGCGATAGACCTTGATGAACACTTCTTGGGTGGTATCCGCCGCATCCGCCGGATCGTCCAGGATGCGATATACCAGGCTGTAGATGGGCTGGTTGTATTGCGTGATCAGCCACGTGTACGCCTCCTCTGAGCCGGCTTTGAGCTCGGCAACAATGGAGGCTTCTTCGTTGCGGATTGCGATCGCGCTTGCGAGGTCGGACACAGATGCACCCGCCATCACACTCATGGCGTCACCTCAATCATAATGCGATTCACGTCAAGCAACAATCTTTGTGCAACCCACCCCGGCCGCCCCAAAGTAACTTCCCGGAATCGCCGACCCTCGTAGCCGCACATACCCTAATGACACCACCCACCAAACCAAAGTTCCTTGCATTCAAGATGTGATCGGGTTCCATCGCACTCTGATCGTCCGAATATCGGGTTGTTAAGGTTCAGGGAGAGCCGATTCGGCCAAACCCACTGCGGCAAATCGACTGCGGAAAATCGAGCGAGGCAGACCAAGACCTCTCGTACTTCCATGCTCCAGTGCCAAAGGCACGGAATGTAATAGACCACCACGTAAGTGGTGGGAAGGGAAGCGTTTAAGAGAGAACCCCCTTTAGGGGACGGCACCTTCCTGCGTTATGCTTCGGTACCTCGAGGAAAAACTTCTGTCAAGTCACAAAAATCGTAATTTGTCGCTCAACTCCTTAAAAATAAACCACATATAAACCTCGAAAAAGTGTCCGGTCTACCCCTCGATCTTGCTATTCTAAAAATAGAGGGCAGCAGAATTTTCTGCTACTCTCACCTAACTTCTTTCTTTTGAATATTTTAGAATCTAACTCCCGTAGATTGAATATTTTACGAGGATTCTCCCGCTAAACCATTGATTTTAATAGATCGACTGGAGGGGGAGGGGGGTACCTCATCCCTACTTCGGCGTCGGTGTTCCATTCCCGGCATCGGTCGTCGGTGGTGTGGTCGGCTTGGCTGCCGGCTTCTTCTTTTTGACGGTCTTCTTCTCTGGTTCGGTGTCGTCAATCACGATCTTCTTTGCCGGTGCGCTCGCAGCCGGAGCCTGTGCCGCCCGTGCTTGCGCACGCAATTGCGTCAGCTCTGCTTGCGCCGACGACGACAAGGTATCTAGTCGGTCCGCAAAGGCGCGCCGTGCATTATCTAGTTCGTCCAGGTCTTTACCAAGCGTCAGGAATTCGTCCTTCGTCCCGAAAGCCCCGGCGGCCTCGGCAAACCGCGTAAACACCTCGTACAACACATCGAGGTTGCGATAGAGTCTGAAATTCGTGTTCAGGTCGGTCGGCGCATTGCGCACCCGGTTGATCAACTCAGGGAGTGCCGAACTCAGGTTTCGCGAGATGGATTCACCATCCCCTTGCGCGCTCTTCTTCGTGCCGCCGTCCGTCTTCCACTTATCGATTCGCAGCCGTGAAATATCAGAAACTGAATTTCGCGCGGTTTGCTCGAGTGAATTCAGCGTCGCCGTCGGATCAGCCGGTTGTTGCGCGAACGACGTAAGTGCCGTCATCGCCAGGAAAAGAAAGGTAACAGCAGAAACAATCTTGCACTTACTCCACATCGCTGGCTCCACGAACTCGGACGGCTGAGAGGGTTGAAATCCACAGTGGGAAGCCGTCACGCCCCGCCACTCAGATGACTATTGGTCATAACAGGTTACTGCCAATTTGCTATCTGTGAAAAGTCATCCAACCCGGGCAGGGATCCTGCTCATCATAATTGGTATCCGGGTACACACAATGCGTCGAATCAACCCCGTCCACCTTCGGGCGAACGGACGGAACCCTCGGCACTAACCCGAATACTGTAAACGCCTTATCAATATTGTCTTCCGGAGCGTCTAACTGGCATGATTGTTGCCCTCAATTCCATGATGCTCCGGCTGAGCCGCCAATCTATTCCCTTGGATTTCGACCATAAGATGAGAAAGCGCTGCACGATCCTTGCTGGTTTAGTCATCGGTTTGTTGATCACCGCCGGCTGTCGCGGCCCCATGGTTGCGGCTACGTCCACCGGCCCCGGCCTCGGCGGCACGCCTCAATCGCCCGTCAATCGTGTGATCGTTCTCGTGTTGCAGAATCACTCGTTCGACTCGCTCTTCGCAACCTACCCCGGCTTGCAGGATCCTCTCTCTCCCAGTTCTCCGGGATATGTTCAGCCCGACGCCGCGGGAACCGGCACCGTCAGCCCTTCGTTGCTGACCAATCCGTTCCCGGCCGACATGCCCCACAGCTATCCCTTCTATCTCGGTAGCATCGACGGCGGCAAGATGGACGCCTTCGCCCACACCGAACAGACCGATGTCTCGATGGGCCACTACGACAACACGATCTCGGGCGTCGATACCTTCTGGAATTACGCTGGTCAATATTCGTTGGCCGACAATTTCTTCATGCCAACGATTGGCACGGAACCTAACTTGGCGGTGCTGATGGTCTCCGCCGCCGACACCGGCAACAAGTTCGGCATTCAACCAATTTATGGCCCATGCAATAAGACTGATCCCGCAGCGGTCCCGCTTACCCAAAAAAACGTTGGCGATGAAATGAATGCTGCCGGCGTGACTTGGGGATGGTTCCACGAAGCATACGGAATCTGCGGTCAGTACGTGGATACGGAAAATCCCTTCCAGTACTTCACCACTACGCAGAACACCGCGAACCTTCAGGACATCACAGATTTCTACGCCCAGCTCGATAACGGCACCCTGCCTTCGGTTTCGTTCGTCAACCCCGGTGGCGGTCATAACTGCCACCCCGGCAACGATTCCATCACCACCTGCGCCGCCTATTTCGACAAGCTGATTCAGCGTATCCAGGCGTCACCGGTGTGGCCAAGCACCGCAGTCATCGTCTATTGGGACGAAGGCGGCGGCTTCTATGATCACGTAACCCCGCCCACCGTCAGTGGGATTGCCGAGGGCGTACGCATTCCCCTGATGGTCATCTCGCCGTATGCGAAGACCGGCTACGTCTCGCACGTGCAGATGGACAACATTTCTATCCTGCGCTTCATTCAATGGAATTGGGGATTGCCAAATCTGAACACGCGTAACTCCGCTCCCGGGCCCACCATCGAGATGCGCGACGTCTTCACCTTCTAGCGAACAACGCAGTTTTGCATCACTCTCCTATGAGCGGCGCTTCCCGGCGTCGCTCTTTTTTGTTGCAACGTGCGATACAAATTGAGTTGGAAGAACTTGATTTTCATCTTCTGCAGGAGGACCGCAGTTTGACTCAGCCGCACGGGTGAGCGAAAATAGCTTGGTCGCGCTTTACGCGCGATCCTTCCGCAACAAGTGGGCCTGTGGCGCAGCTGGGAGCGCGCTTCCATGGCATGGAAGAGGTCGTCGGTTCGATCCCGACCAGGTCCACCAATAAACTTTCAGTCTAGTTAGCATTGGCGGGCGGTCCATGTCTGACCTCCCTGTTCACCCCTTCATCGATCTTCGGGTGCCCCACTTCTCGCGGTTTTCGAGAAGTGGGCGACGAGGCTGGAGGTCCCGCATTACCTTGACCTGTGTTGACGGTCACATCGTTGGACGAGGTGGGTTCCTATGCTGGGATCGTGCTTTGGGGATTAGAAAGACATTACGGCGCGAAAGATCTGCACTTCATCACCAGCAGTTGCTATCGTCGGCGGCCGCTGCTGGGCACTGCGATGCGGCGAGACTTATTTCTTGAGGTGCTGGAGCGGGTACGCCAGCGCTATGCCTTCGTGGTCATCGGCTACGTGGTGATGCCGGAACACTTTCATCTGCTGGTGAGCGAGCCGAATGAGAAGACCCTTTCGGATGTCATGCGGGCATTGAAACTGGGCTTTGCGCGGCGGGTGATCGGGCGGAGAAGGCGAAACAGTTTGCAAGGAGAGTTGTTCGAGCGGGTGCCGGAACGGGTGTGGCAGCACCGGTTCTACGACTTTAATGTTTGTACGGAGAAGAAGCGCATTGAGAAACTGCTGTATCTGCACCGGAACTCAGTGAAACGGGGACTGGTGGTATCGCCTGAGTTATGGAAGTGGAGCAGCTTTCGGAGCTATGCTCTCAGGGAACCTGGAGTGGTGCAGATCAACCGTTGGGACGTGCTGCAACTGAAGAGGACGGAGGCGGTGAAGTTTGAGGATCCGATCGATCCGTCCATCCTTGAAGCTGCTCGTGAGAAGGCAAAGATCAGAGGTCGAGAGCGTCGCGTTCCCACTTCTCGAAAAACGCGAGAAGTGGGGCACCCGAAGATCTATCAGAAGGATAGAAGAAAATAGAGTTAGAAGTGGGCCACCCGCCGTCCTCTGGTGCGTATCCTTTCGTAGTGGCTCAAGCAACCTCGCCCACGTTGTGCATCGCGCCGAATAGTGGTGCAAAGCCAGAGCGCTGTGCTCCTGGTCTATGTGACGGCGGTGATTTGTCCGTGCGCCTTGACGACCGCCCCCGAATCGATTGGCCAAAAGATCGCAACGTGGCCGTGACTGATCTGGACGGCGCCATTCAACATCGTGTGGTGCTATACCGCGCCGGAAAGGCGCAACAGTCATTTAAGTTTCGTTTCTCAGACTTTATCTGACAATCTCTCTCTGTTCTTGAATGATCTGTCCTGGACTGCACAGCTATGGGAATCCAAACGCTCGCCGTGGGTGCAAGTGTCGATAACTTCTTGCGAAAAGACTTTCGATACAGCCGTTGCCACTGGCAACTGATCCTTTGGGAATCGTTACGCCATCCTCTGCCTAGGCAGCTTTAGGTATGTCTGGCTTGTCGCTTTTGGCCGCCTCGGAACTCGCTTCATGCGTAAACGAGAGGTTTTGATCGGCCGTCTGCTCCAGGAGTTTTCGTTTTCTCCACCGGACGAACAGAGGAACCAGGCCGCCGACGGCGAGCACCACCACGACAATTGAGATCATCAATGAGCCGCTCAACGCGGTCATGCCGGACTTTGCCGGGGTGGACGCAGGGGCAGCGACGGGTGCGGTGACCGTTGGCGAAGGCGTGCTCGCCGTGTCAGGGGACGTCGCAGAGGCGGCGGCCGGCTGGCTCACAGTTTCATCGGGGGTCGGAGTGGCAGAGGCTTTTGCTGCCTGTCTCCGGGCTCGGACTGACGAGCGCGCTGGACGGGCGGGCTCAGCGGTTGTGGGTTCGCTGTCCGACGACGTGCTGACACTCGCCTTGGGTGGGGGAGTGGGTGCAGAGGGTGCGACGACAGTCTCTGGAGTTGTAGTGACCGGGGTTGCAGGCGCAGCCTCAGGCGT